>NZ_JAWONS010000279.1:0-2237 GCF_033342255.1 Clostridium boliviensis | reverse complement strand
ACCAGGTCGAATTTGACCCGGAAGAAGCGGAGCAGGCCGGAGCTTTTGTTGAGGACGCCATAAGCGAAGAAGACGCTTTAGAAAGCGACATCGGCTTAAAGAATGCAACCATCATGGAGGAGTGAGAACGTGGCTGACAAGAAAAAACCATACCATGTACAGGTTGCAGAAAGGCTCATCGAACAACTCGAAAAGGGTACCGCACCCTGGCAAAAGCCATGGGAACCCGGGGATCCCAATTCTATGCTTCCGTGGAACCCCATTACCGGGAAGCGGTACAAAGGCGTCAACGTCATCCATCTAATGGCCCAAGGATACAGTGATCCGCGCTGGATGACTTACAAACAGGCCCAATCCGTTGGAGCTTATGTTCGGCGCGGGGAAAAAGGCACCCGAATTCAGTACTGGAAATTCACCGAAACCCGCCCCGTTTTGGATGAGAACGGAAAACCTGTCTTGGACGAAAACGGAAAGCCGGTCAAAGAAGAAGTCAAACTAGAACGTCCCCGGGTATTTTATGCTACTGTCTTCAATGCCCAACAGATTGAGGGTTTGCCGCCGCTGGAAAGAAAAAAGAAAGAGATCCAATGGGATCCCATCGAACGGGCGGAACGAATCCTGCAAGCTTCCGAAGCCAAGATCTATCACGGCGAAATTGACCGGGCTTTTTACCGGCCTAGCACAGACAGTATTCATTTGCCGGCGAAAGACCAATTTCCTACCGCCGCCGGATATTACGCTACTGCACTCCATGAATTGGGCCATTGGACAGGCCATCCGTCCCGGCTGAACCGGGATCTTAACCATCCATTCGGCAGTCCGGAGTACGCTAAGGAAGAGCTGCGCGCTGAAATCGCCAGCATGATTCTTGGCGATGAACTGGGGATTGGCTATGATCCAGGCCAACACGCCGCCTACGTTAAAAGCTGGATCGAAGTGCTGAAGAACGATCCGTTGGAAATCTTTCGAGCCGCGGCAGCCGCAGAGAAGATCCAAGGGTATATCCTCGACCTAGAGAAAGAACAGAAAAAAGAAACAACCTTCCATCAAGATCAAACGGTCCAACGGGATCAGGCTGTCCGAGTAGTAGGAAGCGAAGGTGATGCCTATCGGCTTCAAGTTCCCGATGAAATCAGAAACCTGACCCCCGGGGAACGGATCGGCTGTTATGTGACCGATGGTAAAACATTGGGATATGCTCCTGTAAGGACAGATGGACAAGGGAACTTCTTCATCAAGAAGGAAGAGATACAATGGAACCGAAATCCGAATATCCGGCTTTCTTACCATAACGAGAACGGCCAGAAATACCTCAAGATGGATGGAGAAATGAAGGGAAAAGCATATATAGACAAACCCAAACCCCTCCACGAATTGACGTGGGAAATGGAGCTGAAAAAAGAGCGGTTCCAACAGAAACAGCAGGAAATCACCATGGAAAGAGGGTTAGAACGGTAGTTAGAAAAAACCAGTTTGTTATATAAACTATTTTCAAAGGTATTAAACCATATGGAAAAAGAGTGTGCAGGATGCGGAAAAAATTCACGAAAAAGAGGGAGGTCGCTCAAGGGTCGCTCACACAGTGGCCAACGGGCTGTACGGCTAACGCCTACAGCCCGTAGGGCACTCTGTTCGCTAAGGGGGAAAACAGTGGCCAACTCCCCGTAGCTCCTGACGTCGCACGGGGAGTAGGGCACTCTTTTCCCCCTTCCCCTTGACGCGGCGCAGGAGGCGAGTTCCCGTCGGGGTGCCGACGGGAACTCAGGAGGATGGGAGTTAAGGATCCCGTTCCCGTCGCTCTGGAGATGATAACTCCCCTCCTTTGCGCCGCGTACGCTCTGGCGTCCTTTTTTTATGCCTCCGGCGGGCCTCAGGGAATCTAGGAGGATGGCTGCTGTCTGAATTTGCTGACTTCTGCGGATAGCCCGGATACCCGCAAATTTTTTCTCCAAATACTTGATCTTTGTTCAAGTCGATGTTATACTATAATTGAACAAAGTTCACGAGAAGAAAAAAGGAGGTGAACACAGTGAAAGTAACGACCGGAAAAGTTTACATCGGCGAAGAGGCCCTGAAAAAGCTGGACGAAATCCTGAAAGCGCAAGAGGAGAAGGAGAAAAAAGAAAAGCCCAACGGCGACGCTGAGCAAAACAAATAACCCGATGTCATTATAACACAATGGCCTGCCGGATCCGCTCCGGCAGGCCTCCAGAGGGGGATCGAGAATGGCACAAGGA
>NZ_JAWONS010000278.1:0-111273 GCF_033342255.1 Clostridium boliviensis | reverse complement strand
ATTTATACAGACACCGGCTGGGGGAGTCAGTTCCATGCAGGTTTGATGTGGTTGCCATTTTAGGTCAGCAAATCCGGCTGATTTCGGATGCATTTTAAAAGGAGGTACTGCAATGAGTGTTATATGGAATCGCAAAAATAAAGAGCAGGGTATGGATTATATTGAGACAGCTCCGGTGCCTTATTTATCCTTTCCGCTGCTTGAAAAGACAGGACTGGTAGCCCAGGGATTTTCTACAAAGCTTGGAGGAGTCAGCCAGGGTAAATTTGCAACGCTTAATTTTACATTTACCAGAGGGGACAATCCGGATCATGTATTAGAAAATTACAAAAGAATGGCTGCTGTTCTGGGAGTAGAAAAGAAACGCATGGTGCTGTCTTATCAGACGCATACGACCAATGTCCGGCTGGTAACAGAGGATGATGCAGGCAAGGGAATTGTAAAGGAAAGAGATTTTAAGGATATTGATGGGCTCATTACTAATGTTCCCGGAATCACCCTGGTTACCTTTTATGCAGACTGTGTTCCCTTATATTTTCTGGACCCGGTGCACAAAGCCATCGGACTAAGCCATTCGGGCTGGAGAGGCACAGTAAAACGAATGGGAGCAGTCACAGTCCAGAAAATGAAGGAAGCATATAATACCAAAGCAGAAGATTTAATCGCCTGCATTGGCCCCAGTATCTGTAAGGACTGTTATGAAGTCGGGGAAGAAGTGGCCCTGGAATTTAAAAAAGCCTTTGCCTGGAAAGACTGGAATAAGATTTTACAGGAGAAAGATAATGGAAAGTTTCAGTTGGATTTATGGAAAGCGAATGAGATCATACTGGCAGATGCCGGAATAAGACCGGAGAACATACAGACAACAGATATCTGTACCCACTGCAATTCCGATTATCTTTTCTCCCACCGCACCTGCGGCAATGAAAGGGGCAATCTGGCAGCATTTCTGGGATTAAAAGAATAAGGCAGAAAAAAGGTCCGGAAGAATGATTTAGATTCTTCCGGACCTTTTTATCAGGCAGGTGGTTATGCTTTGTATTTTTTCAGTAACTGCTGAATCTTGTCCGTTGAGGAAAGTGCCGTACTGATGGAGACATCATGATTTAAGGAATTTACGATTGCAGCAATATATTTGCTGATATCGGCTTCCACATACCACTCTCTGCTAAAAATTTCATTGGGGCGGTAATTTAAGTTTGTAGTCACAACTCTGTCAATGTATCCTTTGCTGTAAAAGTCGTCAAACTTTTCGAGACCATTGGTAAACAGTCCGAACGTACAGCATACAATGACCTTGTCCGCCTTGCGTTCTTTTAATTCTCTGGCGGTATCAAGCATGCTTTCCCCAGAAGAAATCATGTCGTCTACGATCAGAACCGTTTTACCTTCTACGGAAGCACCGAGAAACTCATGAGCTACGATGGGGTTGCGTCCGCCTACAATCTTGGAATAATCTCTTCTTTTGTAGAACATACCCATATCCACACTTAAGTTATTGGCAAGGTAAACGGCACGGTCCATGGCACCTTCGTCAGGGCTGATGACCATCATGTGTTCTTTGTCAATCTTCAAATCAGGAAATTGTCTTAGGACTGCTTTAGTAAACTGGTAAGTCGGCATAAAATTGTCAAAACCGTTTAATGGGATTGCATTCTGTACTCTGGGATCATGGGCATCAAAGGTAATAATATTGCTTACTCCCATATTCACCAGTTCTTCCAAAGCCATAGCACAGTCAAGGGATTCCCGCTTGGTTCTCTTGTGCTGGCGGCTTTCATATAGAAATGGCATAATCACGCTGACCCTGTGTGCTGTGGCTGTACATGCACCGAGAATACGTTTTAAATCCTGAAAGTGATCGTCTGGAGACATGTGGTTTGTATATCCGTTCACTGTATAGGATATGCTGTAATTCGTAACATCTACCATTGCGAAAACATCGGTGCCCCGGACAGATTCCTTGACGATTCCTTTTGCTTCGCCGCTTCCAAAGCGAGGACACTCGCACTTAAGAAGATAAGAGTCGATATCATAACCGCGGTAGTGAAGATCTGCCTCACGACGTTTTAACTCCTCGATATCGTTTCTGCGAAAACCGACAATATGGTCATTTACCTTTCTGGCCAGTTGCCCGCAGCTTTCCAGTGCTGCGATCTTAAGGGGCGCAACAGGTAGCTGGTCGTTAAATACATAATCATTTGCCATGACAAAGATTCCTCCATAATAAATGAACAGCCAGTCGTAAGACTGCCTGTTTTATAATCTTACATCTTTTTATACCATTGAAAGACAGAATGCGTCAATAGTCTTTCCTGTATTTCAGTGAAAAAAACAAAAAAGGCTTCCTTTACAAAGAGTAACAATCTTGTTATTATATAAAAGATAGTTGCAGAAAGGTAAAATAGAAATGAGCAAAAGAGGACATGTTATTAAAGCGGTAGACAGTGGTTCGATTGCAGAAGAACTGGAACTGGAACCAGGAGATGAAGTCCTTTCCATTGACGGACATGAACTGGAAGACATCTTTGATTATGAGTATTACGTAAACAGTGAATCCATTCTTATGGTCGTAAAGAAAAAAAACGGAGAAGAATGGGAATTAGAAATAGAGAATCAATATGAAGATTTGGGGCTTACCTTTGAAAACGGACTGATGAGTGAGTACAGGACCTGCAGGAATAACTGTATTTTCTGTTTTATCGATCAGATGCCGCCTGGAATGAGAGAAACCCTCTACTTTAAAGATGATGATTCCAGACTCTCTTTTTTACAGGGAAACTATGTCACTTTAACCAATATGAGTGAGCATGATATTGAGCGGATTATTGAGTTTAAGCTGGCTCCTATTAATATCTCTGTTCATACCACAAATCCTGAATTGAGATGTGATATGCTTCACAACCGGTTTGCCGGTGAATCTCTTAAAAAGATAGACCGTCTATACGAGGCGGGGATATCCATGAACGGGCAGATTGTCCTCTGTAAAGGTGTGAATGATAAAGAAGAACTGGAGCGGACCATCAGGGATTTATCTAAGTATCTGCCTTATATGGAAAGCGTATCAGTGGTACCTGTAGGTGTATCGAAGTACCGGAACGGCTTATATCCGTTAAGCCCTGTAACAAAAGAGGATGCCATATCGGTTCTCGAGATTGTGGAACGGTGGCAGAATACGCTTTTTAAAGAGCACGGCTGTCATTTTATCCATGCCAGTGATGAGTTTTATATTTTGGCTGAGAGATCTATGCCGGAGGAAACACGCTATGACGGTTATATTCAGCTGGAAAACGGCGTGGGAATGCTGCGTCTTTTAGATACTGAGATAGAGACGGCGTTGAAAGAAGAAGAGGGAAATGATGCCGTTGAGGAGATTTCCATTGCTACCGGAACGCTTGCGGCACCATTTATTGAGAACAATGCAAAGCTGGTTCATGATAAATTCCCGGGCCGTACTATTCACGTTTATCCAATTGTAAATCATTTTTTTGGCGAACAGATAACGGTTGCCGGTCTGATTACCGGACAGGATTTAATAGCCCAGTTAAAAGAAAAGCCTCTTGGAAAGAGACTTCTGCTTCCTGAGTGCATGTTTCGGAGCGGGGAAGAGGTATTTCTTGACGACTTGACCCGGCAGGATGTACAAAATGCTTTACAAGTACAGGTAGATATTGTAAAATCAAGCGGTCAGGATTTCGTTAACACAGTTTTAGGACACGTAAAAGAAAAGAAACCTTCTTATGACGGATATGAATTAAAGGAGATATAATATATGAGTAAACCAGTAGTTGCCATCGTAGGCCGCCCCAATGTGGGGAAGTCTACGCTGTTTAATGTTTTGGCCGGTGAAACTATTTCGATTGTTAAGGATACACCGGGAGTAACAAGAGACCGTATTTATGCTGACTGTTCCTGGCTGGATATGAATTTCACCCTGATTGATACAGGCGGAATTGAGCCGGACAGCAGCGATGTTATTCTTTCCCAGATGAGGGAACAAGCGGAGATTGCCATTGCTACCGCAGATGTCATTGTATTTATTGTAGACGTCCGCCAGGGACTGGTAGATGCCGATTCAAAAGTTGCCGACATGCTGCGCAAGTCGAAAAAACCAGTTGTTCTTGCAGTGAATAAGGTAGACAGCTTCCAGAAATTCGGCAATGATGTATATGAATTTTATAATCTGGGAATTGGAGATCCCGTTCCGGTTTCAGCAGCTTCCAGACTGGGGCTGGGTGATCTGTTAGATGAAGTTGCCAAACATTTCGGAAATTTCCAGACAGATGAGGAAGAGGATGACCGTCCAAGAATTGCAATTGTAGGAAAACCCAATGTGGGAAAATCTTCCATTATAAATCAGCTTCTGGGTGAAAACCGCGTAATTGTATCCAATATAGCAGGAACCACCAGAGATGCGGTAGATACGGAAATTGTTCATGACGGTACAGAATATGTATTTATTGATACAGCCGGACTCAGAAGAAAGAGTAAAATTAAAGAAGAACTGGAGCGATACAGCATTATCCGTACAGTCACTGCCGTAGAACGGGCCGATGTGGTAGTAGTGGTAATTGATGCGGAAGAAGGCGTAACTGAGCAGGATGCCAAGATTGCAGGAATTGCCCATGAACGGGGCAAGGGGATTATTGTGGCTGTGAATAAGTGGGATGCCATTGAAAAAAATGACAAAACCATTTATGAATACACAAAGAAGATAAAAGATACCTTATCCTTTATGTCATATGCGGAATTTATATTTATATCCGCAAAGACCGGACAGAGAATGAATAAGCTGTTTGAATTGATTGATATGGTACGTGAGAATCAGACACTTCGTGTTGCAACCGGAGTCTTGAACGAAATCATGACAGAAGCAGTTGCTCTTCAGCAGCCGCCGTCAGATAAGGGTAAGCGGCTGCGCCTTTATTATATCACTCAGGTGGCTGTGAAACCGCCTACCTTTGTTATCTTTATCAATGACAAAGAACTCACACATTTTTCTTACACAAGGTATATTGAGAATAAAATCAGGGATGCATTTGGTTTTAAGGGAACTTCCTTAAAGTTTATTTACAGAGAACGGAGCGGAAAGGAACAATAATTATGGAAAGAATCATCTGTCTTATTGCAGGATATCTTTGCGGACTGTTGCAATCTGGTTATTTTTACGGTAAAACACACCATATTGACATCAGAAACCACGGAAGCGGTAATTCAGGAACAACCAATGCACTTCGGGTCATGGGACCGAAGGCCGGAGCTATCGTTTTCTTTGGCGATTTCTTAAAGTCCCTTCTGCCCTGCCTGGCAGTCCGCCTGGTGTTTCAAAATCAGCCTGGGATGATTTATCTGCTGATTCTCTATACCGGCTTTGGTGTGATTCTTGGACATAATTATCCATTTTATCTGCAGTTTAAGGGCGGTAAGGGAATTGCCGCAACTGCAGGTCTTATTATGGCGGCAGATTTACGAATGACACTGTTATGCCTGGCATCATTTGTTCTAATCGTAGCGGTGACAAGATATGTATCCCTGGGATCACTGATTGTGGCTACTATATTCGTTGTCTGGATGGTTATATTTGGAACTATGGGAGCATATGGGCTGAACCCGAATCTTCTGCCGGAATTTTACATAGTTGCGGCTCTGATCAGCGGTCAGGCATTCTGGCGCCACCGCGCGAATATCGGCAGACTGATCCATGGGAAAGAAAACAAAATATCCTTTGGATCTGGAAAAACAAAATGAGGTGAGTTAGATGGCTAAAATTGGAATCATCGGATCAGGAAGCTGGGGTATGGCATTATCTGTACTTCTATATAATAATGGACATGAGGTGACGGTCTGGTCCGCCCTGCCGGAGGAAGTGATGGAGATGAAGGAAACTCATCGCCATCATACACTTCCGGAACTGGTACTTCCGGAAAATCTGGTCTTTACGGAAGATCTGGAAGAAACCATGACAGGGAAAGACCTTTTAGTCACTGCAGTTCCTTCTGTTTATGTCAGATCAACAGCGAAGCGGATGAAACCGTTCTGCCGTTATGGACAGGTAGTTGTCAATGTGGCAAAGGGAATTGAAGAAGCCAGTCTTATGACGTTATCTGAGATATTGGAAGAAGAGCTTCCCATGGCAGATGTTGCGGTTTTATCCGGTCCCAGTCATGCAGAGGAAGTGAGCAGAGGGCTCCCAACCACTTGTGTGGCAGGTGCTTCCTCCAGAAAGACTGCCGAATACATTCAGAGTATTTTCATGAGTGAGGCGTTCCGGGTCTATACAAGCCCAGATATGCTGGGGATTGAGCTTGGCGGATCTTTAAAGAATGTAATCGCACTGGCTGCAGGAATTGCAGACGGGCTGGGATATGGAGATAATACAAAAGCTGCTTTAGTTACCAGAGGAATTGCTGAGATATCAAGGCTGGGCACTGCTATGGGAGGCAAAATCCAGACCTTCAGCGGCCTGTCCGGGATCGGAGACTTAATTGTTACCTGCGCCAGTATGCACAGCCGCAACAGAAGAGCAGGCATACTCCTGGGTCAAGGGAAATCCATGGAAGAGGCAACGAAAGAAGTAAAGATGGTGGTGGAAGGAATTTATTCTGCCAAAGCCGCTCTTGCTTTATCACAGAAATATCAAGTTTCCATGCCCCTTGTAGAACAGGTAAATGCAGTGCTGTTTGACGGCAAGTCTGCTTCTGATGCAGTAAGGGATTTAATGCTGCGGGATAAGACAATTGAGAGTTCTGATATTCCGTGGGAATAATCCAAAAGATGACTTTATTTTTTTATTTTAGACCAAAATTAGTTGACATTTTAGAAAAGCCATTCTATTATAAAGACTATGTATACGTTACAACGTTAATGCGGCGTATATAAAATCGGTTCAAGAGGAGGAATGGATTATGAAAAAATCTATGAAAAAATTACTGAGCCTTGGTTTGGCAATTGCCATGGCAGCATCTTTAACCGCATGTGGAAGCGGCAAAGCTTCAGAGGGCACGACTGCAGCTGGAACAGATACCAAAGGGGAAGCTCAGACCACAGCCGCCGGCGGGGCCTCAGGAGAAGGTACCTTTAAGATTGGCGGAATCGGTCCCATCAGCGGAAGCACTGCAATTTACGGACAAGCTGTAAAAAATGGTGCGGAGCTGGCAGTGGAAGAGATTAACGCAAACGGCGGTATTAACGGAACAAAGATTGAATTTAATTTTCAGGATGACGAAAATGATACGGAGAAGTCAGTAAATGCTTACAATACCTTAAAAGACTGGGGTATGCAGATGCTGGTAGGAACCGTTACTTCTGCTCCATGTATAGCAGTTGGCGCAGAATCAACCAATGATAATATGTTCCAGCTCACACCATCCGGATCTGCTGTAGACTGTACCAAGTTTGAGAATCAGTTCCGTGTATGCTTCTCAGATCCGAATCAGGGTGCCGCTTCAGCGCAGTATATCGGTGAAAACAAGCTGGCTACCAAAGTGGCAGTTATTTATGACAGCTCTGATGTTTATTCTTCTGGTATCCATGACAAGTTTATATCCGAAGCAGCAAATCAGGGAATTGAAATTACAGCTGATGAAGCATTTACAGCAGACAACAACACAAACTTCTCTGTACAGCTTCAGAAAGCACAGGATTCAGGCGCTGAGCTTGTTTTCCTTCCTATTTACTATTCACAGGCAGCTTTAATTCTTGCCCAGGCAAAGCAGATGGGATATGCACCTGCATTCTTTGGCTGTGATGGTCTTGACGGAATTCTTACAGTAGAGAATTTTGATACTGCACTTGCAGAGAATTTAATGCTTTTAACACCTTTTGCAGCAGATGCCGAGGATGAGCTCACTCAGAAATTCGTAACCTCTTTTAAAGAGAAATACGGCGAGACTCCCAACCAGTTTGCAGCAGATGCTTACGATGCAGTTTATGCAGTGAAAGCAGCAGCTGAAAAATCAGGTATCACAGCAGATATGGATGCATCTGCAATCTGCGATAAATTAAAAACCGCAATGACTGAGATTTCCATCAATGGTCTGACTGGAGAAAACATGAAGTGGACTGCAGACGGAGAACCTGATAAGGCTCCTAAGGCAATTAAGATTGTAAACGGCGCATATACAGCAATGTAACATGACCCGCTGGAGGGCCGTCCAAGGGACGACCCTCTTATTTAATATAATTTTCTTTAAAAAAGACGAATGAGGTGCGTTGGTATGATGAGTTTCATATCCTATTTTATTAATGGTTTAAGCCTGGGCAGTGTATATGCAATCATTGCTCTTGGATATACCATGGTATATGGCATTGCCAAGATGCTTAATTTTGCTCATGGCGATGTTATTATGATTGGAGGATACGTGGTGTTCACAGTTGTCAGCACAATGGGCTTAGGTCCTGTTGCGGGCATTCTCCTTGCGGTTATTCTATGTACTGTACTGGGCGTGGTCATTGAGGGCGTCGCTTATCGTCCTTTACGTATGGCAAGTCCTCTGGCAGTTCTGATTACGGCAATCGGTGTGAGCTACCTGCTTCAAAACATCGCACTGCTTGTCTTTGGCTCAAATCCAAAGTCCTTTACTTCCGTGGTAACAATTCCGGCATTAAAGCTGGCAGGAGGAAAGCTTACGATCTCGGGAGAGACGATTGTTACAATTATAAGCTGTGTAATTATTATGATTGGACTGACTACATTTATTAAGAAGACAAGAGCAGGACAGGCGATGCTTGCTGTGTCAGAAGATAAAGGAGCGGCTCAGTTAATGGGAATTAACGTAGATGGCACCATTGCACTTACCTTTGCAATTGGTTCTGCACTGGCAGCGATTGCAGGAGCACTTCTTTGCTCTGCCTATCCGACTCTTACCCCATACACTGGTTCCATGCCTGGTATTAAGGCATTCGTAGCAGCTGTATTCGGCGGGATAGGTTCCATTCCAGGTGCGTTAATCGGCGGTCTGCTTCTGGGTGTTATTGAAAACCTGAGCAAGGCCTATATTTCCTCCCAGCTGTCTGATGCCATTGTTTTTGCAGTTCTCATCGTTGTACTTCTTGTAAAGCCTACCGGAATTCTCGGCAAGAAGATCAATGAGAAAGTGTAGGAGGACAAAATGGGAAAAAGTACAGCAAAAAAATTTCATATTAATAAAACGTTAAGAACAAATTTAATTACTTACAGTATTGTAATTGCAGCATTTATTATTGTACAGATATTAATCTCTGCAGGTCAGATCAGCAGTCTGATGAAGGGACTTTTAGTACCTCTTTGTATTTACAGTATTATGGCTATATCCTTAAATCTGACTGTGGGTATTCTGGGAGAATTGAGCCTTGGCCATGCTGGATTTATGTGCGTGGGAGCGTTTGCAAGTTCCGTTTTCTCTATTTCTATGTTGGAATCCATACCAAACACAGGAATTCGTTTTTTCCTTGCCATTCTTGTAGGAGCAGCCTCAGCAGCAGCAGCTGGTATTGTTGTGGGAATTCCTGTTTTAAGGCTCAGGGGAGATTATCTTGCAATCGTAACGCTTGCTTTTGGCGAGATCATTAAGAATGTTGTGAATGTTATTTATCTAGGCAAGGATTCAGCCGGCTTTCACTTCTCTATGAAGAACAGCATGGCACTTAACATGGCTAAGGATGGTACAGTGATTTTAAATGGTGCCCAGGGTATAACAGGTACACCAAAGAACTCTACCTTTGTAATTGGTGTAATATTGACCCTGATTACTCTGCTTATTGTCCTCAATCTGATTAATTCCAGATCCGGCCGTGCCATTATGTCAGTACGTGATAACAGAATTGCAGCAGAATCCATTGGTATCAATATAACTAAGTATAAACTTATGGCATTTACCATCTCTGCCTCCCTTGCAGGAGTTGCGGGTGTTTTATATTCCCATAATTTATCTTCCCTGACTGCGACACAGAAGAATTTTGGATATAACCAGTCCATTATGATTCTGGTATTCGTAGTACTTGGAGGAATCGGGAATATGAGGGGATCCATGATAGCAGCAGTCCTTCTTACGCTGCTTCCTGAGCTGTTAAGAGGTCTGAATGCCTATCGTATGCTGATTTATGCCATTATCCTGATTGTCATGATGATATTTAACTGGAGTCCAAAACTGATTGATTTCAGAAAACGTTATTTTCATAAGAACCTGGCTAAGAAGGAGAGGGTATAATCATGGCTTTACTGGAAATTAATAACCTTGGAATATCATTTGGCGGTCTTCGTGCCGTGGATAATTTCAGCATCAGCATTGAAAAAGGACAGCTTTACGGTCTGATTGGTCCCAACGGTGCGGGAAAAACCACGATTTTTAACCTTTTAACCGGAGTTTATAAACCAAATAACGGAACTGTATTGCTGGATGGAATGAATATTACAGGGAAGAAAACGGTGGACATTAACCGTGCAGGAATCGCGAGAACATTTCAGAATATCCGTCTTTTTAAAGATTTAACAGTTCTGGACAATGTAAAAACCGGTCTTCACAACAGCCATTCTTATTCTACCGTTGCCGGAATTTTACGGCTTCCCCAATATTATAAAGTTGAAAAGGTAATGGATGAGAAAGCGGTTGAGCTTTTAAAGGTCTTTGACCTGGATAAAGAAAAGGATACCCTTGCGTCCAATCTTCCTTATGGAAAACAGCGGAAACTGGAAATAGCAAGAGCACTGGCAACGGGACCGAAGCTTCTGCTTCTTGATGAGCCGGCGGCTGGTATGAACCCCAATGAGACAACTGAGCTTATGAATACCATACGTTTCGTGCGGGATAATTTTGATATGACCATTCTGTTAATAGAACACGATATGAAGCTTGTCTCCGGGATTTGTGAGCATTTGACGGTGCTGAATTTCGGTCAGGTGCTTACCCAGGGTAAAACAGCGGATGTGCTTAACGATCCGGAAGTCATCAAGGCATATCTGGGAGAATAAGGAGGCTTTCAACATGGCAATACTTGAAGTAAAAAATCTGGAAGTATACTATGGCGTCATCAAGGCGTTAAAGGATATTTCCTTTGAAGTTAAGGAAGGAGAGATTGTCGCACTGATCGGTGCCAATGGTGCCGGCAAGACAACAACTCTTCACACCATTACCGGTCTGATTAAGGCAGCATCCGGAAATATACAGTTTGACGGTCATGATATAACTAAAATCCGGGGTGATAAAATTGTTGGTATGGGAATGGCCCACGTTCCGGAAGGAAGAAGGGTTTTCGCAGCTTTAAGTGTTTATGAAAATTTAAGGCTGGGTGCCTATACAAGAAAAGACAAAAATGAGATTGAGGAAACCCTGCAGATGATTTATAAGCGTTTCCCCAGGCTATTAGAAAGAAAGAATCAGCCTGCAGGTACATTAAGCGGAGGCGAACAGCAGATGCTTGCAATGGGGCGCGCGCTCATGAGCCACCCCAAAGTAATCGTTCTTGATGAACCGTCCATGGGACTTTCTCCTATTTATGTGAATGAAATCTTTGATATTATTCAGGAAATCAACAAGACCGGAACAACGGTTCTTCTGGTGGAACAGAATGCAAAGAAGGCTTTATCCATTGCGAACCGGGCTTATGTTTTAGAAACTGGATCCATTGTATTAAGCGGTGATGCCAAAGAACTGATGAATGATGATTCTGTAAAGAAGGCATATTTAAGCGAATAGAGACAGATAAAACAGATACTGCAGCATGGCAATGCCATGGTACAGTATCTGTTTTTATTCCACGGAGAATATTTGTGCATAAACCATCCTTAACCGGATTAAAAAGAAAAGGGAATAATCTTTTCACCCCCGCATATAGTGTAACAGCACAGAAGGGGGAATCTTTATGGACAATTATAACGTATACAATGATATCAAAGCCCGGACCAACGGAGAAATCTACATTGGAGTGGTTGGCCCCGTCAGAACAGGAAAGTCCACCTTTATCAAGCGTTTTATGGAACTGATGGTACTGCCGGGCATGGAAGACGAACACCAGAAAACTCAGACAAGGGACGAACTGCCACAGAGTGCAGCCGGAAAGACCATTATGACGACGGAACCTAAATTTATTCCTAAAGAAGCCGCAACCATCCGTCTGGGAGATGAGATTGAGACCAAGGTCCGCCTCATTGACTGCGTGGGCTTTATGGTAGACGGTGCAGCTGGGCATATTGAGAATGAGGAAGAACGTCTGGTTAAAACACCCTGGTTTGATTATGAGATTCCATTTACTAAAGCTGCAGAAATCGGTACCAGAAAAGTAATTAATGATCATTCCACCATTGGGGTCGTTATTACAACAGACGGTTCTATTGGTGAACTGAAGCGCCCCAACTACATAGCTGCAGAAGAACGTACCGTGAACGAGCTTAAGAATCTTGGAAAACCATTTATCATACTCCTGAATTCTTCAAAACCATATTCAGATGAAACGGTTGCCCTGGCAAATGATATGAATCAGAAATATGGTGTTACAGTTATGCCGATTAATTGTGAGCAGCTGAAAAAAGAAGATGTGGGAATCATTCTGGAGCGGGTACTGAAAGAATTCCCTGTAACGGAAATGGATTTTTACATTCCAAAGTGGCTTGAAATTCTGCCTGCCTCTCACTGGCTGAAGGCCCAGGTGATCCAGGCGGCGAAGGATATGGTGAAAAAGGTTGCACAGATGAAGGATGTATCTGCCGGCCTGTTTAACGGAGAGACTGAAAGCATTCGGGGTGTGAAGGTTCAGAATATGAACATGGCAGACGGAAGTGTAGCCGTTGACATGGATGTAGATGACAGCTTTTATTATCAGATTTTAAGTGATTATGTAGGCATCCCCATTGAAGGGGAATATCAGCTGATGCAGACCTTAAGCGAGCTTGCAAAGATGAAGAAGGAATATGAAAAAGTCAATCAGGCCATGACCCAGGTGAGGCTGAAAGGTTACGGAGTTGTGACACCGGAACGTTCCGAGATCATGCTTGATGAGCCGGAAGTGATTAAACACGGAAATAAGTACGGTGTGAAAATGCGTGCAGAGGCTCCCTCCATCAACTTAATCAAAGCGCATATTCAGACAGAGATTGCGCCTATCGTGGGAAGTGAACAGCAGGCAGAGGATTTAATCGCTTATATCAAAGAAAATGCAAGAGAAAGTGAAGAAGGTATCTGGAATACAAATATCTTCGGAAAATCCATTGAGCAGATTGTGGAAGACGGAATTCAGACGAAAGTATCACAGCTTACGGAAGACTGCCAGATGAAGCTGCAGGACACCCTCCAAAAAATAATTAATGATAGTAATGGCGGTATGATTTGCATTATTATCTAAATTAATGGTATAATAGGAAAAACAAATACAAAAGGAGGGCTTTTATGAGATTGACGTTCATCGGCGCAGCCCACGAGGTAACCGGAAGCTGTCATTATCTGGAAGCAGCAGGCTTAAGGACTCTTGTGGACTGCGGAATGGAGCAGGGAATTGATAAATTTGAGAATGTGAGTCTGCCTGTCAGCTATGCGCAGATTAATTATGTACTTCTGACTCATGCCCATATAGACCATGCTGGTTTGCTTCCTTTTATTTATGCCAGAGGCTTCAGGGGAAAGGTGATTTCCACGAATGCAACCGCAGATCTTTGTTCAATTATGCTCAAAGACAGCGCCCACATTCAGGAATCCGAAGCAGAATGGAAAAACCGGAAAGCCAGGCGCGCAGGTCTTCCGGAAGAAGAGCCCCTCTACGGAATGAATGATGCCGTGGGTGTATTGGAACTGTTCCGGTCCTATGACTATAATGAAAAAGTGGAACTGGGAGATGGCCTCACGATTCAATTTACTGATGTGGGTCATCTTCTTGGTTCTGCCTCCATTGAAACCTGGATCAGGGAAGAAGGCTGCTCCAGGAAAATTGTTTTCTCAGGCGATATCGGCAACAAGAACAAGCCATTGATCCGTGATCCCCAATATATAAATGAAGCGGATTATGTAGTGATGGAATGTACCTATGGGGATCGTCTGCATGGAAAAATACCGGATCATGTAAGCGTTCTTGCGGACATTGTTCAAAGGACACTGGACCGGGGAGGTAACGTAGTGATTCCTGCCTTTGCAGTAGGAAGGACCCAGGAACTGCTTTATATGTTCCGCCGGATTAAGTCTGAGAACCGGATTACCGGCCATGATGGATTTGAAGTATACGTTGACAGTCCTCTGGCTGTAGAGGCGACCCAGGTTTTTAAAGACAATCTGGTAGATTGTTATGATGAGGAGACCAGGGAACTGGTTATGAAGGGGATTAACCCCATTTCTTTCCCTGGACTAAAACTTTCCGTAACAAGCGAAGAATCAAGAAACATCAATTTCAATTCAAAGCCCAAAGTAATTATTTCGGCTGCAGGAATGTGCGACGCCGGGCGTATCCGGCATCATTTAAAGCATAATCTGTGGCGCCCGGAGTGCACCATAGTCTTTACGGGCTATCAGTCCATAGGGACGCTTGGCAGAAGCCTGATCGATGGAAGCACCGATGTAAGGCTTTTTGGTGAAACCATTCAGGTGGAAGCTCATATTGAAAAAATGGATGGGATGAGTTCCCACGCCGATATGGAAGGATTGATTGCCTGGTTGAATGCATTTGAAGAAAAACCGAGGCAGGTATTTTTAGTTCATGGCGATGATCTGGTCTGCAGTTCCTTTGAACAGCTATTAAAGAAGGAATATGGGTACGAGGTTCATGCGCCTTATTCCGGTTCCATTTATGATCTTGCTCTCGGCAAATGGGTGGATGAGACCGAAGGAATCGCAGTTGTCAGGACACCGGAAACGGCTAAAAAACCTGTTGGTGTTTACGCCAGATTATTTGCAGCAGGAGAACGTCTCCTGCAGGTGATCCGCCATAATGAGGGCGGAGCCAATAAAGATCTTGCTAAATTTGCAGATCAGATTAATTCTTTGTGTGATAAATGGGACAGATGAGAATAAGGAGAACGTGAGAAATTGACAAAAGTACTTTTATTTACGGATGGAGCTGCGAGAGGAAATCCTGACGGACCGGGAGGTTACGGAGCGATCCTGCAGTTTACAGATTCCAAAGGGCAGCTCCATGAGAAATCAATGTCTGCAGGATATGTGAAGACAACAAATAACCGGATGGAGCTTATGGCAGCTATTGCAGGTCTGGAGGCTTTAACAAGACCCTGCCAGGTGGAGCTTTATTCGGATTCCAAATATCTGGTTGATGCATTTAACCAGCACTGGATTGATAATTGGGTGAAGAATGACTGGAAAAGGGGAAAGAGCGGCCCTGTAAAGAATGTGGATTTATGGGAGCGTATGCTGAGAGCCAAAGAGATTCATCAGGTGACATTTCACTGGGTAAAAGGACATGCAGGTCATCCAATGAATGAAAGGTGTGATGTCCTGGCAACCAGCGCGGCTGACGGACAGGATCTTCTTACCGATGAAGGTGTTTCCTAGAGTGGAAAGAGTATGGTTAAAACTTACATATCTCTTACAAACTCTTACTAAATCCAGAATCCTATTTTCTTTCTTTTTTATTTGTGATATGGTAATTTCATTAAATCATGTTAGGATGAAAGATCATGAATAGAAACAGAGGAATTTGGATTGTTATAGGAAGTATACTGGTCATAGGTATCTTAATGACCCTTGCTACCGTCAGCTTTGTAAAGGGAAAAGACAGCACAACGAATTCTTCCGTAGTTTCGGGATATTCCGAAGACAGCCAGCCATTAGAAGAAAAAGGAGGAAGTAATTCAGTCCCGCAGATCACTGCAGATATTATGATGCCAGAAGAGACACGGGAAAAATCAGTTCCCGATGTGACAGAGTCTCCTTTTGGTGCCGCACAGGCAGAAGACAGAAGTGACAGCGGACAGCAGGATAACCATGAACCGCAGATGAAGCGCGCACGTTTACCGGAACCGGCTAAAGACGATACGGCTCCAATGGAAGAAAGTGAATTCCAGTCACCTGACTCAGAGCCGGTAATTACCCCAATCACTCCGGATTCCAAAGCCAGAACGGCTCAGGCAGCTGTTCCCGCCGAAGGGGCGGATTATTACAGAAAGCAGTTAAAGGAGCTGGACACCCAGATTAAAAAGATGCGGGACGATTCTGCAGATTCCAACACATATTCCATGAAAGCTCTTGCGGACAAAGAACTGAAGCTTTGGAACCGGGAGCAGAATACGATATATGAAGCAGTTGCTGAAAACATGTCTGATGATTCCAGAAGACAATTAGAGACTTCTCAGCAGGTCTGGATTAAAGAAAGGGACATTAAAGCTGAGGAAGCGGCCCAAAAATACAGTGGAGGAACCATGGAAGAACTGGAATATACGGCCTCTCTGGCTGAATCTACAAGAATAAGGGCCTACCAGCTGATCGATGATAACGAGGAATTTCTTAATCCATAAAATGATTGAAAAGTACGGTTTTTTACCGTACTTTTTCTTATGCAACAAAAAAATTACAAATGAATATCTTGCTAAATAAAATCCCTTGTGATAGGATAATAAAATGAGCAATATTATAATAACTTTCGGGAGGAAAAAATTATGACTGCAGTATTTTCAAGTTTCCTGGGAACCGCTATAAAATTCCTGTTTTTCCTGCTTGTTTCATGGGGTGGAATTGTTTGCGGTAAGAAGTATAGAGATCATAAAGACGCCGCCAGTGCCGCAGCTGGTGGAAATGAGACAAAATAATAAACGGAGGACAGTAACGTGAACAACTACGGTGTGAATGAGCTAAGGAGAATGTACCTTGAATTCTTTGAGAGCAAAGGGCATTTAGCGATGAAAAGCTTCTCCCTGGTTCCACATAATGATAACAGCTTGTTATTGATCAACTCGGGTATGGCACCTCTGAAACCGTATTTTACAGGTCAGGAGATTCCTCCAAGTAAAAGGGTAACAACCTGCCAGAAGTGTATTAGAACTGGTGATATTGAGAATGTAGGCAAAACAGCCCGCCATGGCACATTTTTTGAAATGCTCGGCAATTTTTCATTTGGAGATTATTTTAAGGTTGAAGCAATTCATTGGTCATGGGAATTTTTAACTGAGGTGATCGGGCTGGATCCGGACAGACTATATCCTTCCGTTTATCAGGATGATGATGAGGCCTTCGAAATCTGGAATAAGGAAATAGGGATTGCCCCGGAGCGCATATTCCGGCTTGGCAAGGAGGACAACTTCTGGGAGCACGGAGCAGGTCCATGCGGTCCATGTTCTGAGATTTATTACGACCGTGGTGAGAAATATGGCTGTAAAAAACCAGGCTGCACCGTAGGCTGTGACTGTGACCGTTACATGGAAATATGGAATAACGTATTTACACAGTTTGAGAACGACGGTCATGGCAACTATGAAGAATTAAAACAGAAGAATATAGATACAGGTATGGGGCTGGAACGTCTTGCAGTGGTTGTACAGGACGTGGATTCCCTTTTCGATGTGGATACCATTAAGGCACTATTAAACCGTGTTGCAAAAATGGCTGATACGGAATATAAAAAAGATTCAGGGGTAGATGTATCCCTCCGTCTCATCGCCGATCATATCCGCTCCTGCACCTTTATGATTTCCGATGGAATTATGCCATCCAATGAAGGCAGAGGATACGTTTTGCGCAGGCTTTTAAGAAGAGCTGCCCGTCATGGAAGGCTGCTTGGGATTGAAGGAAAATTCCTTTCAGATTTATCCACAACCGTCATTGAACTGTCAAAGGATGGATATCCGGAGCTGGAAGAAAAGAAGGCTATGATTTTAAAGGTCCTCACTCAGGAAGAGGACAAGTTTGATAAGACCATTGATCAGGGACTTGCTATTTTAAGTGAGCTGGAAGAGGATATGGTGAAAAAGGGCAGTCGGATTCTGCCTGGCGAGGATGCATTTAAGCTGTATGATACCTACGGATTTCCTCTGGATTTAACTTTGGAAATTCTGGAAGAAAAACAGTTCGGTGTAGACGAAGAGGGCTTTAAGGCAGCCATGCAAAAACAGCGTGAGACAGCCAGAAATGCCAGAAAGACTACCAATTATATGGGTGCAGATGTTACCGTATATCAGTCCATTGATCCTGCGCTTACTACAGAATTTACCGGCTATGACATTTTAATCTGTGATACGGTAATCACTGCACTTACCAGCGAAACTGAGCTGGTTGAAGCACTGGCAGACGGAGAGACCGGAACGATTGTTACGGAAAAAACCTCCTTCTATGCAACCATGGGCGGTCAGCAGGGCGATACCGGTATCATTATCTGTGAAAACGGAGAATTTAAAGTGGAAGATACCATTCACCTTCAGGGCGGTAAGACCGGCCATGTGGGAAGAGTTGTAAAAGGTATGCTAAAGACCGGTGATCAGGTGACCTGCAAGGTTTGCGAAAAGAACCGCCAGAATACAGGTAAAAACCACAGTGCTACCCATCTTCTCCAGAAGGCGTTAAGATCTGTACTTGGAAACCATGTGGAGCAGGCAGGATCTTTCGTGGATGGAGACAGACTGCGTTTCGATTTCACCCATTTTTCAGCATTAACTCCGGAAGAGATTGCCAGGGTTGAGAATCTTGTCAATGATAAAATCAAAGAATCACTCCCGGTTCAGACAGAGATCATGTCTCTGGAAGAGGCGAAAAAGTCCGGAGCTATGGCATTATTCGGCGAGAAATATGGTGACAGTGTACGTGTGGTCCGGATGGGTGACTTTTCCACAGAGCTTTGCGGCGGTACTCATATTTCCAATACCGGAGTAATCGGATTCTTTAAGATCTTATCTGAAACCGGCATTGCCGCAGGTGTCCGCAGAATTGAGGCATTAACCGGTGACGGCTTAATGAATTATTATAAAGAGACAGAAGAAACTCTCCATGAGGCGGCAAAGATTGCAAAAACAACACCTGCTTCCCTGAATGCTAAGATAGAATCTCTTCTTGAAGAGATAAAGGCACTTCATTCAGAAAATGAGAAGTTAAAGAGTAAACTGGCCAAAGACTCTCTTGGGAATGTTATGGACCAGGTGGTGGAAATAAAAGGCACAAAAGTTCTGGCTGTAAAAGTCATGGATGTGGATATGAATGGTCTGAGAAACTTAGGCGATCAGCTGAAAGAAAAACTGAAAGAGGGAGTGATTGTAATCGCTTCTGTTCAGGATGGAAAGGTCAATTTAATGGCTGCCGTAACAGATGAAGCTCAGAAAAAAGGAGCTCATGCAGGCAACTTAATTAAAGCGATTGCTTCCCTTGTTGGAGGAGGAGGCGGCGGACGTCCAAACATGGCTCAGGCAGGAGGCAAGAATCCGGCAGGAGTAGACGCATGTTTATCAAAAGTCGCTGAAGTAGTTGAGGAACAACTGATCTAATTGGTGGAAAAATTGAAAAATAATATAATTTTTTCTTGACGTATGGCAAAATTATGCTATAATCATATCAGTGCTATAAAATACCCAAACAGTTGTATTATGCACAAGTACACAACTGGAGGGAGGTTAGGTGTGAGCTATGTCAAATGTAATCGTTAAAGACAACGAGAGCTTAGATAGCGCTTTACGCAGATTCAAAAGAAACTGTGCAAAAGCAGGTATCCAGCAGGAAATTCGTAAGAGAGAGCATTACGAAAAGCCAAGCGTAAGACGTAAGAAAAAGTCCGAAGCTGCAAGAAAACGTAAATATAACTAATTCTTAAAAGATGAATCCCTGGTCTCATTTTGCGGCCAGGGGTTTTTTCGCCTTTTTATATGCTGTAGAATTTTCCATGTATTAATTGCATATAGTAGAAAAGAAGAAATCATAGAGGGGCGAAAAAAGTTATGCTGGAGGAAACAAAAGTAAAAGCAGCTTCCGCCTTAAAGCTTCCAAAGGATGTGGTCCTTGGAGAAGTGCTTGTATCGTTTCTGGGCCGTCACAGCGTAGTAATTGAAAATTACAGAAGTATTATTCTATATACAGACTGTTTAATTAAACTCCAGGCAAAAAATTGCCGGGTTATTATTGGGGGCAGCCGTCTGATGATTGAGTATTACACCAATGAAGAAATGAAAATCAACGGTTACATTAAATCTCTGGAATTTGATTGAGCAGGGAATAATGGAGGTGTAATAACGTGCTTACATGGCTGAATCATCGTTTTTTCGGATATCTTTTTGTTGAAATGACCGGTTTTTCTCCGGAACGTTTTTTGAATATGTGCAGTGTGCATGAGATTGAAGTCTGGGAAGTCTTTCATTCCGGACATACATATCGATTTTTTATGACTGTGCCGGGATTTCGTAAAATCAAACCCCTTGTCCGTAAATCGAAGGTCAGACTTAGAATTTTAAAAAAGTTTGGACTTCCTTTTTTTTTATACCGAAACAGAAAAAGAAAATACTATGCAGCTGGATTTTTGTGTTTTCTGATGATGCTTTATGCTCTTTCCCTGTTTATATGGGATATTCAATTTGATGGGAATCAGATGTATACATATGACACTCTCCTGAAATTCTGTGAATCAGAGGAGATTCGTTATGGCATGAAAAAGTCAAAAATTAACTGTGATGTACTGGAGGAATCTTTAAGAACCCGTTTTCCGGAAATAACCTGGGTTTCGGCAAGAGTATCGGGAACCAGACTTCTGGTTAAGATAAAAGAGAATGAAGTGCTTTTCGAAATTCCGGTAAAGGATGAGACTCCCTGTGATTTAATCGCCCAAAAGGATGGAACGATCACTTCTATGATTGTCCGAAGCGGAGTTCCCATGGTAAAGGTGGGAGATGAAGTGAGCGCAGGTCAGGTTCTGGTCAGTGGGACACTTCCTGTTATTGGAGATAGTGAAGAAATTATGAATACCCATTACGTTCACTCAGACGGGGATATTACTGCCAGAACAGAGTATCACTATAATAGAAAGATTCCTCTGTTTAAAACCATTGATGTGGAAACCGGAAAAGTGAGAAGAGGGCGGTATATAAAAGCATTTCAGTTTTCTTTTCTATTCATGAGACCCAGACCGGATGGAACTGCATGGAAACAGACAATGGAAGAAAAGCAGCTTCATTTGTTTGAAAACTTTTATCTGCCAATCTATGTTGGGAAGATAACCGGGAACGAATATATTTCTTATGAACGTCCTTATACGGAAGAAGAAAAGAAAGAACTGGCAGATCAGATGAATCAAAGCTTCCAAAAAAAATTATTGGAAAAGGGGGTTCAAATTCTGGAAAATCATGTTAAAATACTAGATAATGAATCTTTGTGCCAGATTTCCATGGATTATGTGACGGAGGAGCCCTTAGGCAGACAGGAAGCGCTGAAGATGCAGACAACAGAGGAACCGGAGGAGACAAATAATTCAAATGAGCGTAATTGAAACAATCATAGACATTCCAGTTGAACACGAGAAAAATGTATGCGGACAGTTTGACAACTACTTAAAAAAAATAGAACGTACCCTGCATGTTACCATGATTGCAAGGGATGGAGCGATTAAGATCATTGGTCCGGATCAGATGGTACAGAGAGCAAAAAGTGTATTCAGCAATCTGATTGAACTTTCCAGACGGGGGAATGTAATTGCAGAGCAGAATGTGGATTATGCTTTATCACTTTCCTTTACAGAAAGTGACAGTCAGATTCTTGAGATAGACAAGGATATTATCTGCAGAACAATTAATGGAAAGCCGGTTAAGCCAAAGACACTGGGACAGAAGCAGTATGTTGACCAGATCAGGAAGAAGATGGTGGTATTCGGGATCGGCCCAGCAGGAACCGGCAAGACTTATCTTGCTATGGCGATGGCAATTCAGGCGTTTAAAAACGGGGAAGTGAACCGGATTATTCTTACAAGACCTGCAATTGAAGCGGGAGAGAAGCTGGGTTTTTTGCCCGGCGATCTGCAAAGTAAGATTGATCCATATTTGAGACCGCTCTATGATGCACTTTATCAGATTATGGGAGCTGAAAGCTACCTGCATAATGCGGAAAAAGGTCTGATTGAAGTGGCACCCCTGGCATATATGCGCGGAAGAACGCTGGACAACGCATTTATTATTCTGGATGAAGCCCAGAACACCACACCTGCCCAGATGAAGATGTTTTTAACCAGAATCGGGTTTGGTTCCAAGGTGATTGTTACCGGAGATATGACTCAGAAGGATCTTCCTTCCGGGGCGGTATCGGGACTTGATATGGCAATGAGAATCTTGAAGAAGATTGATGATATCAGCTTTTGCCAGCTGACCAGCAGTGACGTTGTCCGTCATCCGCTGGTTCAAAAAATTGTACAGGCTTATGATGAATTTGAGTCGAAGAAAAAACCCACTGATCGGAAAAGAAAGGCACATTATGACGATTAATATAGAATATGAAGCGGTAAAAAAACTGGAAATCCCCTATGAAGAGATAATAACCAGTGTGGCAGAGGAAGCGCTTGATTATGAAGACTGTCCCTATGAGGCAGAGATTAATGTGCTTCTTACCGATAATGAGGATATCCGCCAGATCAATCAGGAATACAGAAAAATAGACAGCCCGACGGATGTGCTCTCCTTCCCGATGGTTGAATATGAAACACCATCCGATTTTGATCATCTGGAAGAGGAGGAGTACGATTCCTTTAACCCGGAGACAGGAGAGCTTCTTTTGGGAGATATTGTAGTTTCCGTAGATAAGGTGGAGGAACAGGCAGAAAAATATGGTCATTCCATGGAACGGGAACTGGCCTTTTTAGTCGCTCACAGTATGCTGCATTTATGCGGCTATGATCATATGGAAGAGGAAGAGCGCCTTGTTATGGAGCGAAAGCAGGAAGAAATTTTAAGTCGGAGGGGATACGTAAGATGAAAAAAAGGGTATGGTTTGGTTTTGCTGTAGGAATGCTGTCTGCCGCCTTAATGGCTGGCTGCGGTAAAAAATACGAGGAAGTGGCTGTTACGAATCTTGAAACAGAGTCTCAGAAAGAATCATCGACAGAAGAAATCCGCATAAACAGCAGTGCAGAAGAATCAACCGGTGAGGATCAGGAATCCGGAGAATACTATACCAGTGAAGAACGTATCGAAAAAGACGGCAAAATACGCAGCTATTTAACAGGTGAGATGGTGGAGGCTTCCATCGGAAACCGGAGGCCGGCAGCTGTGATGATGAGTAATGATAAGGAGGCGCAGCCGCAGTACGGAATCAACCGTGCGGGAGTGGTATATGAAGCACCGGTAGAAGGCGGAATGAACCGTTATATGGCAATCATTGAAGATTATGATGACCTTTCAAGAATTGGTTCTGTCAGAAGCTGTCGTACATATTATACATACTTTGCCCGTGAATTTAATGCTGTCTATGCTCATTTCGGGCAAAGCACCTTTGCAAAGCCTTATTTGTCCAATTTAGATCATATCAATGGCTTAGAGGGCATTGGTACGGTGGCTTATTATCGGTCCTCTGACCGCAAATCTCCTCATAATGCCTACACCAGCGGGGAACGTTTAAACAAGTCCATAGAAAAGCTGGGATTTAAAAAGGAGTATAATCCGGATTACAAGGGGCATTATCTATTTGCCAGAACCGGACATGAGGTTACTTTAAAGGATGCGGACAGTGCTAAAGATGCTTATAAAGTTTACCCTGGCTACGTATATAACAAACCATGGTTTGAGTATCATGAGGATGACGGGCTGTATTACAGATTTCAGTACGGAAAGGCTCATAAGGGAGATGAAGGACAGATCAGAGTAAAGAATATCATTTTACAGTATTGTCCTTCTGCTCATTATGCTACCACGGATTATTTAAACATCAATGTGCACGATGATTCTTACGGAATGTATGTGACAGAGGGGCGTGCAATTCCGGTGAAATGGTCTAAGGAGGGAGAATTCGGTCCCACACATTATTACGATATGGAGAATAACGAGATCGTCCTGAACCAGGGGAAAACCTGGGTTTGTATCATATCAGCACAGGACTCTCCCAAAGTAGAAATATATGGAAAACAGTAGGACAAGCAGAAAATCAAAAAAAAGGGGGTCTTCTAACTTCCTTGTTCAGGGGATTATTCTTGCGGCTGCAGGTATTATTGTCCGCGTGATCGGAATGTTTTACCGCATCCCCCTTGCAGATATCTTAGGAGACGAAGGAAATGGATATTATAGTTCTGCCTTCTCAATTTACTCCATTTTATTGATTGTTTCTTCCTACAGCCTTCCCACTGCAGTTTCCAAGATGGTTGCTGTTAGGATGGCGAGGAGGGAATATATCAATTCCATGAAGGTACTGAAAGTATCGCTGTTTTATGGAACGGTAGTTGGAGGTCTGGGGGCCGCAGTGCTGTGGTTTGGGGCTGATATATTTGCAAATCAGTTTTTAAAGATGCCTTATACCAGCTACGCCTTAAAGACTCTGGCACCAACTGTCTGGATCATCGCTTATCTGGGGGTCTTTCGAGGTTACTTCCAGGGACTTGGGACGATGCTTCCAACGGCGGTATCCCAGATTTTCGAACAGATCATCAATGCGGTAATCAGCATTTATGCAGCTGCAATGCTGTTTCAGGAAGGGCTGCGTTCCAATGCACTTTACGGAGCAACCCAGTACTCCTATGCGTTTGGTGCAGCCGGAGGTACCATAGGAACAGGTGCAGGAGCATTTGCAGGACTTTTGTTTCTTCTGTTTCTCATGTTCAGTTATCGTCCGATTATGAAAAGACAGGCAAGAAGAGACCGTTCCGAATATTTTGAAACGTACCAGAGTCTGTCGGCAGTTTTAATCATGACTGTTCTGCCCATTGTGTTCAGCAGTGTTGCATATAATATCAGCATTGTGATTGATAACAGTATTTACGGAATCGGTATGTCTTCCATGGGAATGAGTGCCTCGGATATTGCAGCTAACTGGGGAATCTATTCTGGTAAATACCGGCTTCTTTTTAATATTCCGGTAGCAATTGCCAATTCCCTGTCCTCTGCTTTAATCCCTTCGTTGTCCCAGGCAGTGGCAGAAAGAAGCAGAACACGGATCAGCAGAAAAATATCCATGGTGATTCGGTTTTCCATGATAATAGCAATTCCAGCCACGGTTGGGCTTACAGTACTTGCAGGACCGATTTGTAATCTGCTGTTTAGCAGAAGTGATAATCTGTCTCTTATTAAGATGATGATATATGGCTCCTCGGCAGTCGTGTTTTTCTCTCTGTCAACCGTGACCAATGCAGTGCTTCAGGGGATTAACCATATGAAGACGCCTTTGAAGAATGCAATTATCTCCCTGGTGATTCATGTGGGGATACTTTGGGTTATGCTGTTTCCGCTTAAGATGGGGATATATGGAGTTTTATATTCCAATATTTTGTTTGCGTTAACCATGTGTCTGCTCAACGGCCTCTCCATCAGGAGATTTTTAAATTATCGTCAGGAGATTAAAAAGACATTCTTTCTGCCCACATTTGCAGCAGGAATCATGGGTGCCGTTTCTTATGGAGTCTATTTCCTGGTACATTTTGTCTTAAAGCATAATGCAGCAGGTGTTTTGGCAGCTGTCGCAGCAGCAGTCCTTGTCTACGGCGTTTTACTGTTAAAATTCCGGTGCGTTGATGAAACGGAGTTAAACAGCTTCCCAGGAGGCAGAAAATTGGCAGGTTTTGCAAGAAAATACCATCTTTTGTGATTAAAATGTAAGAAGAAAGCAGATACTATACTTACGTGAAGGAGGTATCAACTCATGAAGAAGTATATGTTCTGCTTTCTGTTGTTTGTTGCTGCATCTGCGATTTGTCTTGGAATTGGCTTTGCCATAACAAAGGACAGTGTAAGACCAGAGGAAGCCCTTCCAGGGGCAACTATTGAAACCGAGACTGTTACAGAAGCGCAGATTGTCATAAATCAGGTAGAGGCAAAGCCTGCAAATGCTGAGAGCAAGGATAAATATTATCTGGTTTCAGAGGATGGGTATCTGCTCGTCCTCTACCAGGATAAAGCTACTATTTGCCTGTATACTCATATGCCGGTTACTGACTTTCCAGAGGAAGAAAGGGGAAAACTGATGGATGGCATCTGGTTTTCTTCTATGGTGGAAGTGTTTAATTATTTAGAATCTTATACAAGTTGAAAATATAATACAATTAGTCTGACTGAATGTAAGGAGGACAGGATGAAACAACAGATCATAATTATAGGGGCTGGAGCTTCTGGTCTGGCGGCGGGGATTTTTGCAGCCAGAGAGGGAGCTTCTGTTACAATTATGGAACATACAGCAAGACCGGGGAAAAAGCTTCTTTCAACCGGCAATGGAAAGTGCAATATTACCAATCTGCAGCTCCCGTCAGGGGCTTACAGAGGAAATCAGCCGGATTTTGCATATCCGGCACTGAATGCATTTACGGTCACCCAGACGATGGAGTTTTTCAGAGAGCTGGGAATCGTCTTGACAGACAGGAACGGATATGTGTATCCGAATACCGGACAGGCTGCTACTGTTTTGGAGGCAATGCTTTTTGAGCTGGAGCGTCTGGGTGTCCGGATCATAACAGACTGCCATGTGGAAGCGATAAAAAAAGATCTGACGGTAATTACGGAGAATGGGAAACAAAAAGGAGACAGGATCATTCTTGCAGCTGGCTCCATGGCGGCTCCGAAAACAGGTTCAGATGGAAGTGGTTACGTCCTGGCCGAAAGGCTTGGGCATCATATTGTAAAACCTCTGCCTGCCCTGGTTCAGCTTCGGTGCAGGGAGAAATGGTATAAACAGGCTGCAGGAGTACGGACCGATGCTTTGGTAACACTTAAAATAGATGGAAAGGAAGTAACCTCAGACAGGGGAGAACTTCAGATTACTGATTATGGAATTTCTGGTATTCCGGTTTTTCAAATCAGCAGGTATGCAGCCAGAGCGTTGGATGAAGGACAGTCTGTTTTGGCACAGCTGGATTTTTTACCTGAACTGCCGTTTACTGAGTTAGAAACACTTCTCTTTGAGAGGAGCAAAAGGTTTGGATACAGACCTGCAGATGGTATTTTACATGGGGTAATCAATTCTAAACTGGTAAAGATTCTTTTAGAAGAAGCAGGTATTAACAGGGCTGTCCGGGTAAAGGATATCAAAGCCCATGAGATTAAAAATCTAACCCGTTGCATGAAAGACTTAAAAACGGTAATCATATCTACCAATGCTTTTGACCAGGCGCAGGTGTGCAGCGGCGGTGTGGATACAAGAGAGGTGGATCCCGTTACAATGGAATCCAGACTGATAAAGGGACTTTATTTTTCTGGGGAGATCCTTGATGTAGACGGAATCTGCGGAGGTTATAATTTACAGTGGGCATGGTCAAGCGGAATCATAGCAGGAATCCATGCAGGAAGAGGATTATCATGATCAGAATCAATCAATTAAAGCTGGCAGTAGATCATACGCAGGAAGATCTTCTGGCAAAAGCGGCTAAAACATTACGTATCCCGGTGACTGCAATACAATCCGTTAAGATCATCAAACAATCGGTTGACGCCCGCAAAAAAGAGGAGATTCATTTCACCTATTCAGTTGATGTTGAGACGAACAATGAAGAATCAATTTTACATAAAGCGAAAAACCCCAATGTTATATTGGCAGTAAAAAAGGAATATCAATTTCCAGTCTCCGGTACGGTTCCAATGACAAATCGTCCTGTTATTGTGGGTACAGGGCCTGCAGGACTTTTTTGCGGAATCATGCTTGCCAGAAGCGGATACCGTCCGCTCCTTCTGGAACGCGGAGAGGATGTAGACAGCAGGCAGTCGGCAGTGGAGGAATTCTGGAACGGCGGACCCTTAAAAACAGACAGCAATGTGCAGTTTGGAGAAGGAGGAGCAGGTACTTTCTCTGATGGAAAATTAAATACACTTGTCAAGGACCCACTGATGCGTAACCGCAAGGTATTGGAGCTATTTGTGGAGTTCGGAGCTGATCCCTCGATTTTATATGTGAACAAGCCACATATTGGTACCGATGTACTAAGCGGAATTGTGAAAAATATGAGACAGGAGATCATACGTCTGGGAGGTGAGGTCCGATTTAACAGTCTTGTGACTGATGTTTTGATCAAAGACTACAGCATCTGGGGAATCCGGGTAAATGATGAGGAAGAGATCCCTGCGGACGCTCTGATTCTGGCAATCGGGCACAGCGCAAGAGATACATTTCAGGTACTGGAACGAAAAGGGGTTCCTATGGAGGCCAAGGCGTTTGCCGTTGGACTTAGAATCCAGCACCCACAGGAAGAGATCAACCGTTCCCAGTATGGACTCAGTGATCACCAGGTACTTGGAGCAGCGGACTACAAGCTTACCCATCAATGTAAAAACGGCAGGGGAGTCTATACGTTTTGTATGTGCCCGGGCGGTTACGTTGTAAATGCTTCCTCAGAAGCAAATCGGCTGGCTGTCAACGGGATGAGCTATCAGAAGCGGGATGGGATCAATGCAAACAGCGCGCTGATTGTTACGGTAACTCCAGAAGATTTTGGCGGCAATTCCCCGCTTGCTGGGATTGCTTATCAAAGAAAGCTGGAAGAGGCCGCATATACACAGGGGAAGGGACGTATCCCCATACAGCTTTACGGGGATTTTAAGAACAACTGCAGTTCAGGCTCGTTTGGAGACGTAATGCCGGCTTTAAAAGGCGGATATGAATTTACGAATCTCAGGGGAATAGTTCCTGATTATATATCGGACTCCATCATCGAAGGCGTCGAGGCTTTTGAAGGAAAAATACGTGGTTTTCGCAGGAAGGATGCCATACTGGCAGGTGTGGAAAGCAGAACTTCATCCCCAGTCAGGATAACCAGAGATGAATCATTGGAAAGCCGGATAAAAAGACTTTATCCCTGTGGAGAAGGTGCAGGCTATGCAGGAGGCATTACTTCAGCCGCCATGGATGGGATAAAAGTTGCGGAGGCCATTGCCAGCCGCTATAAAAGCTTTTCTTTCTAAAATTGACGTATTTTTAAAAATGTTGTAATATATGAGATAAAAAGTAGTTTAGAAAGCGGATGAAGAAGATGAACACAGAGGAACGCATGAAACTGAAGGATAAAAAACGAATTGTGATCAAAATCGGCTCCTCTTCCTTAACCCATTTGCACACCGGCGACTTGAATCTGATGAAGATAGAAAAGCTGATCCGGGTAATCTGTGATTTAAAAGGACAGGGAAAGGAAGTGGTATTGGTTTCTTCCGGCGCGATTGCAGCAGGCCGGCAGGCACTTGGCCGTCACACAAGGCCGGTTACCATATCGGAGAAACAGGCCTTTGCTGCAGTAGGCCAGGCCAGGCTCATGATGGTGTATCAGAAGCTGTTTGCAGAATACAACCAGATAGCGGCCCAGGTGCTTCTTACGAAGAATACAATGGTAAGTGAAAACAGCCGGTTTAACGCACAGAACACCTTTGATGAGCTTTTAAAACTGGGAACTATTCCAGTTGTCAATGAAAACGATACTGTTTCTACTTCAGAGATTCCCCTGGTTGACAATTTCGGTGACAATGACAGGCTTTCCGCAGTAGTAGCTGCCTTAATCGGAGCAGACCTGCTCATCCTTTTATCAGATATTGACGGTTTGTATTCAGACGACCCAAAGCGGAACTCAGATGCCAGGTTTATCAGTCTGGTGAAAGAAATCACACCGGAACTGATGGAGATGGGGAAATCCACATCTGGCAGTGATGTGGGAACCGGAGGTATGTCAGCCAAGCTGGCAGCTGCGAGGATCGCAACGGACGGCGGATCTGATATGGTGATCGCCAACGGTGACCATGTAGAGATTATCAGCCAGATTTTAGAGGGACAGGAAAAGGGAACGTTGTTTCTGGCTCATCCCAATCACGATTTCGATTTAATGACCTATATTAATTACGAGTATTAAGGAGACAGATATGAATCAGGATAAGATCGACCGGATTAACACACTTTATCATAAGTCAAAAGCCACCGGACTTTCAGAAGAAGAGAAGGCGGAACAGGCGGCTTTAAGAAAAGAGTACATTGAATCCATACGAAACAGCTTAAGAGGAAACCTAAACAATATATCCATTCAGGAAGACGACGGAACGGTTACGGATCTGGGGAAAAAGTATGGAAACGTCAAAGAAGAGTGAGATCCGTAAATGGGTAAAGGAACAAAGACGCATGCTTTCCGTATCATCAGAGGCACAATGGGATGAGGCGATCTGTGAAAAGCTCCTGGAGCTTGAGGAGATAAAAAAGGCTTATTGCATTTACTGTTATGCCTCCATGCGTCATGAAGCCGGAACCTGGAGATTTATAGAACTGCTGTTTAAACTGGGCAAATGGATTGCTGTTCCAAAAGTATCAGGAGAAGAGATGGATTTTTATGTTATTAAGGGGAGATCCGATCTGGAAGAAGGTACTATGGGGATTATGGAACCAAAGGCCTCCTGCTTAAAAATCCATGATACGGATGCTCCTGTCATCGTGCCAGGCATTGCTTTTGATAAAAAAAATAACCGGCTTGGGTATGGCGGCGGATATTATGACCGGTTCTTTGAACAGGAACCCCGTCACCGAAGGATTGCCATTGCCTATGGTTTTCAGATTTTTGACCGGATACCTGCAGACCCTCATGACAGGGCAGTGGATATGATTATTGTTCCTTAAAGAAAGGATGGCTCTTATGACGATAACTGAGATAGGCAAAAAGGCGAAAGAAATAACAGGATTATTGGGAACCCTTGGTTCTGCAAAAAAAGAGGAAGGACTCAACGCAGCAGCAGCAGCCCTGCTTGACGGAGAAGCGGAAATACTCTCTGCCAATCAGGATGATGTAATTAAAGCAACTGCAGCAGGAATGAGCCAGGGACTGATTGACAGGCTGGAGCTGACTCCAAAGCGGATTGAGGACATGGCGCAGGGACTATTGGCGGTAGCTGCTTTAGAGGATCCGGTAGGAGAAGTGCTTTCCATGAAGGTGCGGCCAAACGGTCTTACCATCGGGCAGAAAAGGGTTCCTCTTGGCGTGGTAGGGATTATATACGAGGCCAGACCCAATGTGACGGCTGATGCCTTCGGCTTATGCTTCAAATCCGGTAATGCAGTGATTCTAAAAGGTGGAAGCGATGCACTGGAGTCCAATAAGGCGATTGTCAAATGGTTAAGAACTGGGCTTTCCCGTGCAGGCCTGCCGGAAGACGCCCTTTTACTAATTACAGATACAGACAGAGAAAAGACAAAGGAATTTATGCGTCTTCGTGAATATGTGGATGTATTGATTCCAAGAGGCGGGGCAGGACTTATAAAGAGTGTGGTTGATAACAGTACCATACCGGTCATTGAGACTGGTACGGGTAACTGCCATATCTTTGTAGATGAATCGGCAGACTTTGATATGGCACTGGATATCATCTTTAATGCCAAAACCCAGAGAATCGGTGTATGTAACGCCTGTGAATCCATTGTGGTACATCGGGCTGTTGCAGCCAGCTTCCTTCCGCTTTTGCATCAGCGCCTCTTAACAAAATCCGTTGAGGTACGTGCTGATGAAGAAGCATGCGGGTTTGTACCGGCTTTTGTACCGGCGGCGGAGGAAGACTGGGGTACGGAGTACTTAGATTATATTGTATCATTAAAGCTGGTTGATTCGCTAGAGGAAGCCATTGCCCACATTAACCGTTATAATACCGGGCATTCGGAAGCAATCATCACAACCGATTATAACCATGCACAGAAATTTCTCAATGAGATCGATGCAGCCGCTGTTTATGTGAATGCATCTACCCGGTTTACGGATGGTTTTGAGTTTGGATTTGGAGCTGAGATCGGAATCAGCACGCAGAAGCTCCACGCCAGAGGTCCTATGGGTTTAAAGGAACTGACTACGACAAAATATATCATCTATGGAAACGGGCAGATTCGTCCGTAATTATAGTGTCATTGTTTGACAATTGTCTCATTGTATGATAAAATACCGCCATATGAAAAGAAAGGGGTGAAAGGATGAAGAAATAATTCTTGTAAAGTAACTGCATAATGAAATGAGGATATTTTTACCTTTTTTTATTGTGCCTGTTTTTGCAAGAATATTACTTCATTCTCAAGCCCTTTTTTTGTGTCCGGAAGGCAAACTCCATTTGCAAAGAGCGCGGCTGTGAGAATTATGATTCTTGCAGCCGTTTTATATGCAGAAATTTATTTTTGCAGGATATGGAGGTATGACTATGTCATTAATTCAGGTTACAGATCTTTCGTTCACTTACGAAGGCAGCAGTGATCCGGTATTTGAACACGTTACGTTTCAGCTGGATACAGACTGGAAGCTTGGTTTTACAGGAAGAAATGGACGGGGAAAGACTACATTTTTAAATCTTCTCAGAAACCTGATGGAATATACGGGAAGTATTATATCCAGCGTAACCTTTGATTACTTTCCCTATGAAGTGGAAGATCAGGAAGCGCAGACCCTTGATATTATCAATTCGATTCTTGGCGACTGCCCATATTGGGAATTAAAAAGAGAACTGACGAAACTGCAGGTTTCCGAGGAGGCGCTTTACCGGCCTTACAATACTCTGTCTAACGGGGAGCGGACAAAGGTTTTACTGGCTGCTTTATTTTTGCGTGAGGGCAGTTTCCTTCTCATTGATGAGCCAACCAATCATCTGGACAGAGAAGGAAGAAAATTGGTCAGTCAGTATTTAAACAGCAAAAAGGGCTTTATACTGGTATCTCATGACCGTAAATTTTTAGATGATTCGGTAGATCACATATTGTCCATTAACCGTGCTGATATTGAAGTTCAAAAAGGGAATTTTTCTGCCTGGTATGAAAACCGGCAAAAAAAGGATCAGTATGAACAATCGGAAAATCAACGATTAAAAAAGGATATCCGTCATTTGGAAGCTGCAGCCAGACAATCCGGGGAATGGGCCGATAAAGTAGAAGCAACGAAGATCGGCAAAAAATCCATGATATACGAAACGTCCATTGATACCCGGGCTTATGTGGGGGAGAAGTCAAGACGTATGCAGATGCGCAGAAAAAATTTAGAGCGCAGACAGAATCAGGCAATTGAAGATAAAAGAGGACTGTTAAAAAATATAGAAGAAGCAGAAGATTTAAAGCTGTATCCATTAAAGCATCATTCCGACAGACTTCTTGCATTAAAGGATGTTGTGCCGTATTACGGTAGTCCGGTGTGCGGTCCGGTCAGTTTAATTCTGGAGCAGGGACAGCGGGTATCCCTGCAGGGACAGAACGGAAGCGGAAAAACAACCATTCTTAAATTGATATTAGGGGATAAAGACCCGGATAGTCCCATTGCTTACCATGGGACCATCGAGCTGGCAAGCGGGCTTAAGATCTCCTACGTTTCCCAGGATACATCTTTTTTAAAGGGGAGTCTGACAGAATACGGGATGCAGTGCGGCGTGGATGATTCCTTGTTTAAAGCACTGTTAAGGAAACTGGATTTTTCCAGGGCGCAGTTTCAAAAACCTCTGGAAACATACAGTGAGGGACAAAAGAAAAAAATTCTCATTGCGCGCAGTTTGTGTGAGCAGGCTCATCTGTATATTTGGGATGAACCTTTAAACTTTATCGATATCTACTCCAGAATCCAGATTGAAAACCTGATTCGGAAGTTCCAGCCCTCCATGCTGTTCGTGGAGCATGATGAGTTCTTCACACAGAATGCAGGAGCCAGGATCGTTACAGTCCGCACACTGCAAAGTTGACATTTTATGGTGTTTCATGTAAAATGCTTTTGATAAAGGGAATAAAAAAACAGATTGAGTGAAAGGGATTTTTCAGATGCAGATTGATATAGATCAGATTGATATAACAGGGGATGTTCCGGTAAGTGAACCTGAGAGACAATATTATTTTATGGCAAAAGTAAGCAGGTACGTAAAACACCGGAGTGAAGCTCTCGGACGCCCTATGACCTTTTGCACTCAGACATTCGGCTGTCAGATGAATTCCAGAGATTCCGAAAAGCTCCAGGGAATTTTAGAAGCTGTGGGATTTGTACAGACAGATACGGAAGAAGCAGATTTTGTACTTTATAATACCTGTACAGTGAGAGAGAATGCCAATCAGAAGGTTTATGGAAGACTTGGAGTTTTAAACAGTTTGAAAAAGAAAAATCCTGATATGATCATCGCTCTTTGCGGCTGTATGATGCAGGAAGAAGATGTTGTGGAGAAGATAAAAAAGAGCTACCGGTTTGTAGATGTGATTTTTGGTACTCATAATATTTATAAGCTGGCAGAGCTTTTATATCAGCGTCTGGAAGTTAAAAAGATGGTGGTTGATATCTGGAAGGGGACTGACCAGGTGGTGGAAGACCTTCCGGCTGACCGGAAATATTCGTTTAAGTCCGGTGTGAATATCATGTTCGGATGTGACAATTTCTGCAGCTATTGCATTGTCCCCTATGTAAGAGGAAGGGAACGCAGCCGAAGTCCTAAGGATATTATCGGTGAGATCAAAGAACTTGCAGATGACGGCGTGGTTGAGGTGATGCTGTTGGGACAGAATGTAAATTCCTATGGAAAAACCCTGGAAGAACCGATCAGCTTTGCAGATCTTCTTACCCAGGCAGATGAGGTTGAGGGATTGGAACGTATCCGTTTTATGACATCTCATCCCAAGGATTTATCCGATGAACTGATTGAGGCTATGAAAAACTCCAAAAAAGTATGCCGCCATCTTCATCTTCCGCTTCAGTCAGGAAGCAGCCGGATCTTAAAGCTGATGAACCGTAAATATACAAAAGAGAAATATTTAGAGCTGGTTGAAAAAATACGTGCTGCCATGCCGGATATTTCTCTGACCACAGATATAATTGTAGGTTTTCCTGGAGAGACAGAGGAAGACTTTGAAGAAACTCTTGACGTTGTAAGAAAGGTACGCTTTGACAGCGCGTTTACTTTTATTTACTCCAAGCGTACAGGAACGCCGGCTGCGAAAATGGAAGATCAGGTATCGGATGAAGTCATAAAGAATCGTTTCGACCGGCTGCTTTCTTTAGTCCAGCAGATTTCAGCTGAGGTTTGCGGCAGGGAAGTGCATACTGTTCAAAAGGTTCTGGCAGAGGAAGTGAACGATCATGGAGAGGGCTATTTGACCGGACGGTTAAGTAACAACACGACGGTGCATTTTAAGGGCGATAAATCTCTGATCGGAAAAATCGTGGATGTGTACCTGGATGAATCCAAAGGATTTTATTATATGGGAACCTTAAGAGCATAAACAAAAGAAAAGAGGATACAAAAGAGAATGGCTGGATTATCGCCAATGATGGCTCATTATTTAGAAACAAAAAAAGAATACCCGGACTGTCTTTTATTTTATAGGCTGGGTGACTTTTATGAAATGTTTTTTGAAGATGCGATTACGGTATCCAGAGAACTGGAAATAACTTTAACAGGCAAAGAATGCGGATTAGAGGAACGGGCACCGATGTGCGGCGTTCCTCATCATGCTGTAGAAAACTATTTAAACCGTCTGGTGCAAAAAGGCTATAAAGTTGCAATCGCCGAGCAGATGGAAGATCCAAGGCAGGCGAAGGGGCTTGTAAAACGGGAAGTGATCCGTGTAGTAACACCAGGTACCATAACCAGCGCACAGGCTCTTGACGAAACAAGAAATAATTATCTGATGGGTGTTGTTTACATCGGAGAAGCTTATGGTATCGCAGTTGCGGATATCAGTACAGGCGACTTTCTGGTGACTGAGGTGGAGTCAGACCGGGAACTGACCGATGAGATCAATAAATTTTCGCCTTCTGAAATCATATGCAACGAAGCTTTCTATGTGTCAGGTGTGGATATAGAAGAAATAAAAAATCGGTATCATACAGTTGTTTCATCTCTGGACCATCATTATTTTTCCGACGAAGTCTGCAGAAGAATTTTAAGAGAACATTATCAGGTAGGTGCTCTTTCCGGGCTTGGGCTGGATGATTATGATATGGGTGTGATTGCGGCAGGCGCAGTTATGCAGTATATGTATGAAACCCAGAAAAGCAGCCTTTCCCATATCACCACCATTACTCCTTACTCCACCGGGCAGTACATGATCATCGATACGTCCACAAGAAGAAACTTAGAGCTTCTTGAAACATTAAGGGAGAAGCAGAAAAGAGGAAGTCTTCTCTGGGTCCTGGACCGAACCAAGACGGCCATGGGTGCCAGAATGCTGCGCACCTATGTGGAACAGCCTCTTATTCATAGATCGGAAATTATAAAGCGTCAGAATGCTATTGAAGAACTGAATATGAATTACATATCCAGAGAAGAGATCTGTGAGTATTTAAATCCCATCTATGATCTGGAACGTCTGATTGCGAGAATCAGCTATAAGACTGCCAATCCAAGGGATTTGATTTCCTTTAAAAATTCTCTGGAGATGCTTCCGTTTATTAAAAACCTGCTAAAGGAATTTACCACTGAGCTTTTAGCTGATCTGCATAACGATCTGGATCCCCTTGAGGATATCAAGGATTACATTGAACAGGCAATTATTGAAGACCCGCCCGTAACCATCCGGGAAGGTGGAATTATCAGGGAAGGCTTTCATGAAGAGGCGGATAAGCTTCGCAGTGCGAAAACGGAAGGCAAGACCTGGCTGGCAGAATTAGAGGCAAAGGAAAAAGAAAAGACCGGAATCAAGAATCTGAAAGTCAAGTTTAATAAAGTGTTTGGTTATTATTTTGAGGTAACCAATTCCTTTAAAGATCTTGTACCGGATTATTTCATCCGTAAGCAGACACTGGCCAATGCGGAACGTTATACCACCAGCGAGTTAAAGGAACTGGAAGACATTATTCTGGGAGCCGAGGACAAGCTTTATTCCCTTGAATACGACCTGTTTTGTGAAGTCAGGGACATGGTGGCTTCCAAGGTGCTGAGAATTCAGAAAACAGCAAGAGCCATTGCAGGAATAGATGTACTGGTTTCTCTTTCTGCGGTAGCAACGAGAAATAACTATGTTAAACCACAGATGAATGAAAAAGGGGTTATTGATATTAAAAACGGACGTCATCCGGTCGTGGAAAAGATGCTTCGGGATGATCTGTTTGTAGCCAATGATGTTTATTTAGACAGCGGAAAGAACCGGCTTTCCATCATAACCGGTCCCAATATGGCTGGAAAATCAACTTATATGAGACAGACTGCGCTGATTGTTCTGATGGCACAGATCGGCTGTTTTGTTCCTGCTGACGAAGCGAACATAGGGATCTGCGACCGGATTTTCACACGTGTGGGCGCTTCTGATGATCTGGCTTCCGGTCAGAGTACCTTTATGGTGGAGATGACAGAGGTTGCCAATATTCTCCGCAATGCAACGAAAAACAGTCTGATCGTTTTAGATGAAATCGGAAGAGGAACCAGTACCTTTGACGGACTGAGTATTGCCTGGGCAGTTGTGGAACATATCAGTAATTTAAAGCTCCTGGGAGCAAAAACTTTATTTGCCACCCATTATCATGAACTTACCGAGCTGGAAGGGACCATGAACGGAGTCAATAATTATTGCATCGCTGTAAAAGAACAGGGAGATGACATTGTATTTTTAAGGAAAATTATTAAAGGCGGAGCAGATAAAAGCTATGGAATTCAGGTCGCAAAGCTTGCAGGCGTCCCGGATACAGTCATATCCAGAGCGAAGGAACTGCTATCAGAGTTAAGCGATGCTGATATTACGGCTAAAGCGAAAGAAATAGCAGAAGCAAACGGTAGTATAACCCAGCATAAGGCCGTTCCAAAGCCCGATGAAGTTGACTTGCAGCAGATGTCTCTTTTTGATACTGTAAAGGATGACGATATTATCCGGGAGTTAGGGGATCTTGAGCTTGGCGATATGACTCCCATTGATGCGCTTAATATGTTATACCGACTGCAGACCAAACTGAAAAACCGCTGGCAATAGGAAGAAGGAGCAGGTGCCATGGCAAATATAACCGTACTGGATCAAAATACGATTAACAAGATAGCAGCAGGAGAGGTTGTGGAACGTCCTGCTTCTGTGGTAAAGGAGCTTTTGGAAAATGCAATTGATGCAAAAGCTACAGCTGTTACGGTGGAAATTAAAGAAGGCGGAACATCATTTATCCGGGTTACGGATAATGGATGCGGGATTCCAAAGGAAGAAGTTCCCCTTGCTTTCCTGCGCCACTCCACCAGCAAGATCAAATCAGTAGAAGATCTGTTTACCGTATCATCCTTAGGGTTTCGCGGTGAGGCTCTTGCCAGTATTGCATCGGTCTCACAGGTGGAGATTATAACAAAGACCAGTGTGGGGTTAACGGGAACCAGATATCAGATTGAGGGCGGTATCGAGCGGTCCATTGAGGAAATCGGTGCACCAGAAGGAACAACCTTTATTGCGCGGAACTTGTTTTTTAATACTCCGGCAAGGAAAAAGTTTTTGAAGACGCCGGTTACAGAAGGAGCACATGTGGCTGATCTGGTGGAAAAGCTGGCATTGTCCCATCCGGAAGTATCCATTCGTTTTATACAGAATAATCAAAATAAGCTTCATACAGCAGGCAATCATAACCTGAAAGATATTATTTACACGGTGTTTGGCAGGGAGATTGCCTCTAACCTCCTGGAGGTTACGGCAAAAAAAGCGGAAGTTACGGTACATGGGTTTATCGGAAAGCCAGTGATAGCCCGCGGCAACCGGAATTACGAGAACTATTTCATCAACGGCAGATTTATTAAAAGCAGTATCATTTCACGAGCCATTGAAGAAGCATACCGGCCGTTTATGATGCAGCATAAATATCCGTTTACAATGCTTCATTTCAACATCGAACCTGAGCTTTTGGATGTGAATGTTCACCCGACCAAGATGGAACTCCGCTTCCGTGACGGAGAACTGGTTTATCATATGGTTTATCAGGCAGTAGCTAATGCTCTTGCCCATAAGGAGCTGATTCCCGAGGTCAGTCTGATGAAAGGCGGGGAAGACAAAAAAGAGCCGATGCCTGGTAAAAAGCTTCAGCCATCACCGGAACCCTTTGAAAGCCACCGGCTGATGGCGATGAATCAAACGGCTGTTACCAGTGAAAAAAAACCAGTGGAAGGAACTGCCTTCCCCAAACGGCTGATTCCCCCTATGCCTGATATTGTCAAAGAGCCGGATGAACTGAAAGAGAACTGGCTGGCACCTTCTGCCCCTGTTTCCAACGATACGACTGCAGCGAAACAGCCGGAACCGGTAAAACAGGAAGCGGCACAGGAAGCGGTACCGGCACAAAAGCCTGAACAGCTGGATTTGTTTGATGGCAGGCTGTTGGAGCCCCAGTCAAGGATCAGGCATAAACTAATCGGTCAGTTGTTTGAAACCTACTGGCTGGTGGAATTTTCTGACCAGCTCTATATTATTGACCAGCATGCTGCTCATGAAAAGGTTTTATATGAGAAAACCATGGCAACACTTAAAACCAGGGAATATACATCCCAGATGCTTAATCCGCCTGTCATTCTTACCTTAAACCGGAATGAAGAGATTTTGTTAAAACGGCATCTGTCTGTTTTTACAGATATGGGCTTTGAAATTGAGCCATTTGGCGGCAGAGAGTTTGCCGTAAGGGGAGTTCCGGCTAATTTGTTCTCCATTGCCAAAAAGGAACTGCTGATTGAAATGATTGACAGTTTATCCGAGGATTCATCGTTTAGCAATCCCGGGATTATTTACGAAAAAGTGGCGTCTATGTCCTGTAAAGCGGCAGTGAAGGGCGGAAATGCGTTGTCGGCAGCAGAAGCCAACGAACTGATCGACCAGCTTCTGAAACTGGAAAACCCCTATGCATGCCCCCACGGAAGGCCAACCATCATTTCCATGAGCCGGTATGAACTAGAAAAGAAATTTAAGAGGATTGTCTGATGAAACCATTGATTATTATTACAGGTCCTACAGCTGCGGGCAAAACAGATCTGTCGGTCCGTCTTGCCCGGACAATCGGAGGAGAAATTATCAGTGCTGATTCCATGCAGGTATACCGGCATATGGATATTGGATCTGCCAAGATCACACAAGAGGAGAAAAAAGGGGTTCCCCATTACTTAATAGACGTCTTAAATCCAGATGAAGAATTTAATGTTGCTGTATTTCAGAAAATGGCAAAGGATGCAGTGAATACAATTTATTCTCACGGTAATATTCCTATTGTGACAGGAGGAACCGGATTCTACATCCAGGCACTTCTCTATGACATTGATTTTACGGAAACAGGGGAAGATTCTTCTATTCGGGAAGAACTGGAATTGCTTCGAAGGGAAAAAGGCGGAGAATATCTTCATGAGATCCTTTGCGGGATTGATCCGGTTTCGGCCAGAGAGATTCATCCCAACAATCAGAAACGGGTGATCCGGGCAATCGAATATTTCAGACAGACCGGGGAGATGATTTCAGAACACAACCGGCGGGAAAGGGAAAAATCTTCCCCCTACGATTTCCTTTACTATACAATCAATATGGACAGGTCTGTCCTGTATCAGAGAATTGACCAGCGTGCGGATCTGATGATGGAACAGGGGCTGGTTCACGAAGTAAAACGGTTAAAGGAAATGGGCTGCACCAGAAATATGGTATCCATGCAGGGACTGGGATATAAAGAGATACTGGATTATCTGCAGGGAGACTGTACACTTGAGGAAGCTGTTTATATCCTGAAGCGGGATACCAGACATTTTGCAAAAAGACAGATTACCTGGTTCAAACGGGAACGGGAGGTCCGGGATTTATATCTTCCTGATTTTGATTATGATCTGGACCGGGTTTTAGATAAAATAGTACAGGATACAAAAGAGATCACTGGATTGGAGAAATAAGGATCATGGAAATAGAACGTATGTATGAGGAACTGGGAATCAGCCGGAAGGTGCTTGATTTTGGAGAGCAGATCGAGGCAGATTTAAAATCCAGATTTGAAGAAATTGACAAGAACGCTGAATATAATCAAATGAAAGTCATTAAAGCCATGCAGGATAACCGGGTCAGTGACATTCATTTTGCAGGGACTACAGGTTACGGTTACAATGATCTGGGCCGCGATACACTGGAAGCAGTCTATGCCAGTGTTTTCCATACAGAAAGCGCACTTGTAAGGCCCAATTTAATCAGCGGTACCCATGCACTTTCCGTTGCATTATCCGGGAACCTGCGTCCTGGGGATGAACTTCTGTCCCCAGCCGGCAAACCCTATGACACGCTTGAGGAAGTAATCGGAATCAGGGAGAGCACCGGATCACTGAAAGAATACGGAGTCGTTTACCGTCAGGTTGATCTTCTGGCTGACGGAACCTTTGATTATGATTCTATTGCAAAAGCGGTAAGTGAAAAAACCCGCCTGGTTACTATACAGCGCTCAAAAGGTTATGATACCCGCCCTACATTTTCTGTTGCACAGATTGGTGAACTGATTGCATTTATTAAGAAGATCAAACCTGAGGTCATCTGCATGGTAGATAACTGCTACGGTGAGTTTGTGGAACGGATCGAGCCTTCTGATGTTGGTGCCGATATGATTGTGGGATCTCTGATCAAAAATCCGGGGGGTGGTCTTGCTCCAATCGGCGGATATATTGCGGGGAAAGCAGAATGCATTGACCGTGCTTCGTACCGCCTTAGTGCCCCCGGACTGGGAAAAGAAGTGGGAGCAAGCCTGGGACTCAACCAGTCTTTCTATCAGGGACTTTTTCTTTCCCCCACTGTTGTGGCAGGTGCATTAAAGGGAGCTGTATTTGCAGCAAATATTTATGAAAAGCTGGGCTTTCCGGTTGTTCCTGACGCAACCCAGTCCCGTCATGATATCATACAGGCTGTAACCTTCGGAAATCCAGAGGGCGTGATTGCCTTCTGTCAGGGAATACAGGCTGCGGCACCAGTGGACAGCTTTGTTGCTCCTGAGCCATGGGATATGCCCGGCTACGACGCTCCTGTTATCATGGCTGCCGGTGCGTTTGTACAGGGATCTTCCATCGAATTAAGCGCAGATGCTCCGATTAAGCCTCCATATGCGGTTTATTTTCAGGGAGGTCTTACCTGGTACCATGCGAAGCTTGGAATTTTAATGTCACTCCAGAAACTCCTGGAAGCAGGATTGGTTGTATTGTAAAAAAAGGTATACACAACTGTAAAATTATGCTAAAATATTTTGATAGGTATGGACAATCCAGCCAGGAATCAAAAAGGAGTATCGTAACAAATGAGAGGTAAAAATTACTGGGTATTGCTTCTTCTTATGCTTTGCGGTGTTGTTATTGGTGGCTTTGTCGGAGATTTGACCAAGACAATCTCATGGCTGTCATGGCTAAATACTGGTCAGTCATTTGGCTTTGATACTCCGGTGATTGTCAATTTGGGGATTCTTGTTATCACCTTCGGCATTCATATTAAAATCACCATGGCTGGCATCATAGGAATGGCTGCAGCCCTTATCACGTATCGATTGATTTGATTTTTTCGTATATGTCTAATACGTACCTGGAGAGTAACAGTAGGAGGCATATGGAACGTATAACGATGAAAGACATCCCAAAGGATGAAAGGCCCTGTGAAAAGTGCTTGAGAGAAGGAACAGAAGGTTTAAGTGATGCGGAACTTCTGTCCATTATCATCCGTACAGGCTCCAGAGAGGATAATTCTCTGGCACTGGCACAAAAAATTCTGGCCTTAAACTATCCGAGAGAGGGTATTTTAGGGCTTTTGCATCTTTCCATGCAGGAACTGATGCAGGTCAAAGGAATCGGCCGTGTAAAAGGTGCACAGCTTTTATGCATTGGAGAACTTTCCCGGAGAATCTGGAAACGGACGGCCTGTCCCAGTGGGATTGATTTTCACAATCCTAAGGACATCGTCAATTACTTTGTGGAGGATATGCGTCACAGAGAACAGGAGCAGGTTTTTGTCATGCTCTTAAACACAAAGGGTGCCCTTATAAAGGACATTATGATCTCTCAGGGAACGGTGAATGCTTCCGTAGTTTCTCCCAGGGAGATTTTCATTGAAGCAGTCAGGCATCATGCAGTCAGCCTGGTTCTGGTTCACAACCACCCCAGCGGAGATCCGGCTCCCAGCAGGGAGGATCTTTCAATCACCCGCAGGGTGAAGGAAGCAGGGGAATTAATTGGGATCAGACTGCTGGATCATATTATTATAGGAGATAATTCCTATATCAGTTTAAAAGAACGGGGAATCATATAGATGGAACCAAAGCGCAGTAAATATATTCTGATTGCATTAACAGTTTTTTGTGTCCTGCTCATAGGACTGACTTCAATTCACGATGAGTGGCTTACACCTCTGCGGACCGGAGTGGGTTATTTTCTGATTCCGGTACAGACGGGAGTCAATTCGGTGGGGTCTGCTATATATGATGAGATTACGGATTATGCCAAGTTAAAGGATGCAATGGTTGAGAATAAGGATATGAAGGATCTCATTACCCAGCTGACGGAGGAAAATACCAGACTGCAGTCAGAAGAATTTGAATTAAAACGATTAAGAGAACTGTACAGCCTGGATCAGGAATACGGTCAGTATACGAAAGTGGGAGCCAGAGTAATCGCCAATGATTCAAGCAACTGGTTTAAGGTGTTTCGTATTGACAAAGGCTCCAAAGACGGTATTGCAACCGATATGAATGTGGTGGCTGGCGGAGGACTTGTGGGAATAGTCACAGATGTAGGTGCCAATTATGCCACCGTTCGTTCGATTATTGATGATTCCAGCCGGGTCAGCGGCATGGCTATGCAGTCCGGCGACAGTTGTATCGTTGCAGGTGACTTAACCTTGTTTAAAGACGGCAGGTTAAGGATTACCAATATACTAAAGGACAGCGATTTAAAAGACGGAGATAAGATTGTTACATCCAATATCAGTTCTGTGTTTTTACCCGGTATTCTGGTAGGATATGCGTCAGATATCACCAATGATACGAATAATGTTACGAAATCCGGATATTTAATTCCGGCAGCAGAATTTGACAGCCTTCAGGAAGTACTTGTGATTACCCAGTTGAAGGCCGATATGATGAAGGAAGGGGAATCTGCCCCGGCTTCAGAAAGTGAAAGCACTTCTGAGCAGTGAAAAGGAGTAACATGAGACGGATTATATTTAACGTACTGCTGATTATACTGGCATTTACCATACAAAACTGCATATTTCCCCTGCTTCCGTTTCTTTCGGCTGCGCCCAATCTGCTGTTGATTCTGACGTTTTCTTTTGGGTTCATATATGGGAAGGAAGCCGGGATGTACTACGGACTGTTATCCGGCCTTCTTATGGATCTGTTTTACAGCGGTCCCTTTGGCTTTTATACCCTGATTTTTATTTTTATGGGTTATATGAATGGAATATGCACCAGGTACTATTATGAAGACTATATTACGCTGCCGTTAATTTTAAGCGTATTAAACGAGCTGGCGTATAACTTATATATCTATGTATTCCGTTTTTTAATCCGTCAGAAGTTGAGAATTGGATTCTACTTTATCAATCTGGTGCTTCCGGAGATAATTTTTACAGTTGTGACCACACTTCTTCTTTACCGGTTATTCCTGATTATGAACCGCCGCCTGGAGGAGATAGAAAAAAGAGGTGATTCGACTATTGTTTAGGGATTTATTGGAGATCATAAGAGAATTAATCAGGAAAACGGCGTCATCCCGCCTTTTTATATTAGGAATTATCTGCTTTATCATGTACACCGGACTGGTTCACAAGCTGTTCAATATGCAGATTATTAATGGGGAAAAAGCTCTGAGTGATTACCTGCAGCTTACAGAGCAGACCATTACGACTGCCGGTACCAGAGGGAATATCTATGACAGGAACGGAAAAGTGCTGGCATACAATAAACTGGCATATTCCGTCATGCTGCAGGATACTGGTGCCTATAAGAAATCCGACGATAAAAACCGTATGTACTTAAGGCTGGTAAAGATTCTTCAAAGACATGGAGAAACCGTTCAGGGGAAATTTGAGGTGGCTCTTGATTCCAATGGAGATATGGTTTATACTTCTTCCTCTGAATCTGCAAGAAAGCGGTTCCTCCGTGATTACTACGGATTAAAGAGAGTTGAAGATTTAGACGATGAAAAGGGTCGTTATCCTTCAAACTTAAGTGCCAGAGAACTGTTCGAACGCGTCCGGGAGAATAACGGATTAAATGATTTATCTGTCACGGATCAGGAAGCACTGGACATTATTAATATCAAATATGCACTTCGTCTGATGCTGTACCGGAAATATGAGTCGACTGCAGTGGCGACAGAAGTATCTGACGAGACAGTGGCCGATATTCTGGAGCATGTCGGGGATATGCAGGGAGTAACGGTGGAGGAGTCTACCATCCGTGCGTATAATGACAGCATTCCATTCGCCCCTGTAATCGGATATACCAGCAAAGTTCCGGAGGAACAGCTGGAAGATCTGCAGAGCCGTAAAAGTGATTATGATATCAATGATATTGTAGGACGGACAGGTATTGAGTATACAATGGAGAATGAGCTGCAGGGTACAAAAGGGAAGAAGACGATTTATAAAGACAGCGTGGGCAGAATCCGGGAAACCAAAGATGAAACCGATGCCTCTGCCGGCAATGATGTATATTTAACACTGAATGCTGATCTTCAAAAGGGGATTTATCATCTGATTGAACAATCTCTGGCCGGTGTCCTGATTAAGACCATAGTAAACGGAGATTATCAGACCGGCAGTACCACAGACGGATCGAATATGAAGATTCCGGTAAAAGATGCTTATTTTCAGCTGATTAATAACAATGTCCTGTCTCTGAAGGAAATTGAGTCAGAGGATGCATCTGATACCGAGAAAAATATTTACCGGAAGTATGAAGCATCCCAAAGACAGATATTTGACGGGCTTAAGAATGAACTGATGAGTCCTCATGCAACGGTGATGAAGGATCTTCCGGATGATACGAAGGCCTATCTGTTTTACATTTACAGCTATCTTTCCGAACCAACAGTAGGAATTATTAAAGAAGAGGCAATGGATAAAGGCAGTGACGCATATAAGGCATGGAAAACAGATGAAATCAGTCTGAGGGAATTCCTTTATTATGGAATTGCCAATGGTTGGATTGATTCAACAAAACTGGAAACAGACACCAAATACTCCAGTGCTGACGATACCTTTAAAGCACTGGTGGACTATGTGTTAGACCGACTTAAGGAAGACAGAAACTTTACCAAGAAGATCTACCGGTACTTAATTAATAGCGATACCATTACCGGGCAGGAACTCTGCCTGGCTTTATACGACCAGGGGGTGCTGAAAGAAAACCCGCAGGATATGGCTGAATTAAAAGCAACCGGAGACGCTTATAGTTTTCTGTTGAAAAAATTGTCTGCTCTTGAGATTACTCCAGCACAGCTGGCTCTGTCTCCCTGCAATGCCGGAGTGGTAGTGACCAATGATAAAACAGGTGAGGTACTTGCACTGGTTTCTTATCCGGGATACGATAACAACCGGATTGGTGACGGCTCCTATTTCAGCCAGCTTCAGGCGGATTTATCCCTGCCCTTGTATAACAATGCCACTCAGACGAGAAAAGCGCCGGGATCCACATTTAAGCCGATTACAGCAGTGGCTGCTTTAGAGGAGCATGCAATCACTGCTGATGAAACCATTGACTGTACAGGAATTTATACAGATGTAGAGCCTCCAATCAAATGCTGGATCTATTCGGGACAGCATGGACCGCTTAACATCGTGGGAGGAATTGAAAACTCCTGCAACTATTTCTTTGCAGACTTAGGCCACCGTCTTTCCACTGATGGAAGCGGAGTCTATTCTCCTGATGCAGGACTGGAAGTTTTGCGCAGATATGCATCAAAATTCGGACTGGATCACAAATCCGGCGTGGAGATTGGAGAACTCGATCCGCAGATTTCAAAAGAGGCACCGGAACGTTCTGCCATGGGGCAGGGAAGCCATGCCTATACCAATGTACAGCTGTCCAGGTATGTGGCGGCAATAGCAAACAGGGGAACTGTTTTCGAACTGAGTTTACTTGACAAAACAACAGATTCTGAAGGTAATCTGATTGAAGATTATACCCCTGAGATTTCTTCTCATATTGACGCGGCGGACTCAACGTGGGATACTGTACAACAGGGAATGAGAGAAGTGATTGCTAACGGTTCAACTAAGAGATTGTTTGCTGACCTTGAAGTGGAGATTGCCGGTAAGACTGGAACTGCCCAGGAGGCCCGCAACAAACCGAATCATGCATTTTTCATTTCTTATGCGCCATATGACAATCCGGAAATCTGTGTAACAGTGAATATTCCGTATGGCTATTCATCATCGAATGCCGCTAACATTGCGAAGAACGTCTATAAGTATTATTATGGTTATATAGACTTAGAATCCATTGTAAACGCAGGCGCCCTGGATGCAGCAAAGGTCAACATTCGCGACTAACGAGGATAAGAGGTGATATGATGCATGATACCGTAGTAATAAAAAGCAACAAAGCTGGTATGACTGTTATCCTGGATCCGGATATCCCCTTCCCTCAGCTTCTGTCTGACATAGGGAAAAAATTCGGAGATCATGCCAAATTCTGGGGATCTGCACAAATGACTCTGACCATAGAGGGCAGAGAAGTTACAGCTGAAGAAGAATTTGCTGTCATTAACCAGATTACAGAGAATTCCAATGTGGAAATCATCTGTCTGGTTGATACAGATGCAAACCGCATCAGACGATGCGAAAAAGCACTGAACGAAAAACTGATGGAACTTTCCTGTCAGACAGGGCAGTTTTTTAAAGGCAATTTACAAAATGGAGAGACTTTAGAATCAGAAGCAAGCATTGTGGTCATCGGGGATGTCCTAAAGGGTGCAAAAGTCATGGCAAAGGGAAATGTGGTGGTCCTTGGGAAAATTTCCGGTACCGTTTGTGCAGGAGTAGCGGGAAATAAGGGCGCACTGATTACGGCTCTTGAGATGGCACCCACCCAGCTTAGGATTGCTGACTGCAGCAGCGGACTTGACGGCAGAGGCCGGCGCCTTGGACGCGGACCGATGAAGGCATATCTGGAAAATAATAAAGTCCTTATAAAACCAATGAAAAAAAGTGTGGAAATATTCCGAAAATTAAGGTAAAATAGAATGAGGTATAAAAACAGGAGGATATGGTATGAGCGAGATCATCGTAATCACTTCTGGAAAAGGCGGGGTAGGCAAGACGACAACTTCTGCCAATGTTGGTACCGGACTGGCAATTCTGGGTAAGAAAGTAGTCCTGATCGATACAGATATCGGACTTCGGAACCTGGATGTTGTAATGGGTCTGGAAAACCGCATTGTCTACAATCTTGTAGACGTGGTAGAAGGGAACTGCCGTATGAAGCAGGCCCTGATTAAAGACAAAAGATACCCAAATTTATTTTTACTGCCATCTGCACAGACACGGGATAAGACTGCAGTAACCCCAGGTCAGATGGTGAAGCTGGTCGACGATTTAAGAGAAGATTTTGATTATATTCTGCTAGATTGTCCGGCCGGGATTGAACAGGGCTTTCAGAATGCAATTGCAGGAGCTGACAGAGCCATTGTTGTAACAACTCCGGAGGTGTCCGCAATCCGGGATGCAGACCGGATTATTGGTCTTTTGGAAGCTGCTGATATGGGCAGCATAGAACTGATTGTTAACAGGATCCGGGCCGATATGGTGAAACGGGGAGATATGATGTCTCTTGATGATGTCATGGACATTCTGGCCATTGATATTATCGGTGCTGTTCCAGATGACGAGGATATCGTCATTTCCACCAACCAGGGGGAGCCTCTCGTAGGCATGGGGACTCCAGCCGGACAGGCTTATATGGACGTATGCAGAAGGATTATCGGTGAGAACATTCCGATTCAGAATCCGGCAATACGGGAAGGTCTGTTCTTTCGACTCTCGCATCTCTTAAGAAGAGCATAGGGGGGTCTGACATGAGCCTGTTTCCTGTATTCCGTAAGAAGAATTCAGGAGAAATTGCAAGAAATCGTCTGAAACTTTTGCTGGTTGCGGACAAGGCTGACTGTTCTCCTGAGATCATGCAGATGATAAAAGACGATATGATCCGTGTCGTTTCACGTTACATGGATATTGATTCCGACAGAATAGAGATACAGATGAAAAAATTAAAGCAACCGGATTGTGAACGGTTTACACCGGTGCTTTATGCAAACATCCCTATTCGCGATGTACCTGATAAGGGGATATACTGACTATGTTTTTTGACTACAATTTTAAATATTATAATTACCGATTAGTTTTGTACATGCTGTCACTGGCTGTGATTGGGATTTTAGTGGTGGCAAGCGCCTCCAACCAGGATTCTGGTATCGTAACAAAACAGATTATCGGAGTAATGGTGGGTTTTGCACTGGCGATCGGGCTATCCATCATTGATTACCGTAAATTAGTTAAACTTTATCTTCTGGTTTATGGTCTTTGCATTCTGCTGCTGGGAGCCGTTCTTGTAATGGGGCATACGGCAGGAGGTGCAACCAGGTGGATTCACATTCCCGGCATCGGGAGAATCCAGCCTTCTGAATTTGTAAAAATAGGTTTAATTGTATTCTTTTCCTGGTATTGGAACAAATACCAGGAAAAGATGAATACGCCTGTCATGGTGGGACTGGCTGCGCTTTTGGCAGTAATACCCATAGGTCTTATTTTTGCAGAACCCAATTTATCTACCAGTCTGGTTGTTATTGTCATCATACTATGTATGGTGTATTCAGCCGGAATCAGTTACCGATGGATCGGCGGTGTTTTGGCAATTGCTGTGCCGGCAGGCTTTTTGTTTATATTTCTGCTGACGAAAGGCTTAATTCCGTTTATACACGATTATCAGGCACGACGTATCCTTGCGTGGATTTATCCTCATGCGGAACAGTATGCGGAAAACTTATACCAGCAAAAGAATTCAATTATGGCAATCAGTTCCGGACAGCTTCAGGGAAAGGGACTTTTTAATACAACCATTGCGTCTGTGAAAGACGGAAACTTTTTATCCGCCGGTGAAACGGATTTTATCTTCGCGATTATAGGCGAAGAAATGGGATTTCGAGGCAGTGTGATTGTCATTGCTCTTATTGGACTGGTTGTATTTGAATGTCTTTATACTGCATCCAAAGCAAAAGACATGTCCGGCAAACTGATTTGTACCGGTATGGCAGCCCTGATCGGCTTCCAGGCTTTTTCCAACATCGCGGTTGCGACACAGATCTTTCCCAATACAGGTCTGCCGCTGCCATTCGTCAGTTCGGGAGTGAGCTCCCTGATTAGTATTTTTATGGGAATGGGTCTGGTGCTGAACGTTGGACTGCAACGCAAAATCGGTAATTAAAAGGAGGTATATCGTTATGAATATAGGATTAGTTGCCCATGATTCAAAGAAAAAACTGATGCAGAATTTCTGCATTGCGTACAGAGGTATTTTAAGTAAGCATATGTTATATGCTACAGGAACTACAGGACGTTTGATTGAAGAAGTTACAAATTTAAATGTTCATAAATATTTGGCAGGTCATCTGGGCGGAGAGCAGCAGTTAGGTTCTCAGATTGAACACAATGAGATTGATCTTGTGATTTTTTTAAGGGATCCTCTGACACAGAAGTCCCATGAACCGGACATTGTAAATATCATGAGAACCTGTGATATGCACAACATACCTCTTGCTACCAATCTCGCCACAGCAGAATTATTAATTAAATCTCTGGAGCGCGGCGATCTGGAATGGCGAGAGATGTATAAATAACAGAGGTAGAGATAAGTGAAACGAAAAGTTTTTGTGACATCAGGCTGCATCATCTTAAGCGCACTTTTCCTCACGGGCTGCGCCGGTCTTCATAAACTTGACAATCCTTATGAATTTTCTGAAAGGACCGCCCTTTACCAGTCTGCTTCTGTGGCTGGTAAATCGGAACCCTTTGCTCATGATCTCTGTGTGGTATCAGAGGATACTGCTGATTCGGATGACGCAGTGACAGCAGAAGCTGCCGCTGTCTTTGATTTATCTGATAATACTGTATTATTTGCAAAAAATCCTTTTGAAAAATTATATCCAGCCAGTATAACCAAGATTATGACTGCACTTTTAGTCATTAAGAATGGGAGTTTGCCGGATGAGGTGACAGTGCCCAAGGAAGCTGTGATTAAAGAATCAGGAGCCAGCTTGTGCGGTATAAAGCCGGGAGATGAGCTGACGATGGAACAGTTGCTGTATGGTCTCTTGATTCCTTCCGGGAATGATGCAGGTGCTGCCATTGCTGTGAATATGGCAGGAAGTATTGACCAGTTTGCCCAGATGATGAATGATGAGGCGAAGGAGCTTGGAGCAACAGGGACACATTTTGTTAACCCGCATGGTCTAAGTGATGAAGATCACTATACGACAGCTTATGACCTTTATCTCATTTTCAATGAGGCTCTGAAATATCCTGAGTTCCGTAAAATTATTGGTACGGCTGAGTATAGAACATCCTATCAGGGAAGCAATGGGAAAACAGTGAACGCTGTCTGGAAGGGAACCAACTGGTATATGACAGGGGAACGCAGTACTCCTGACGGTCTTACTGTTCTGGGTGGAAAAACCGGAACTACACTTTCTGCAGGAAGCTGTCTGATTATGGGAAGTTCTGATCCTTCAAATAAAGAGTATATTTCAGTCGTTTTAAAAGCTACGGATCATGCCGGTCTTTATGATAATATGTCAAATATCCTGAACAAAATTGTGGAATAGTGATTGCCTTTCTTATGAATTTGTACTATAATTATATTAATTCGAATAGACTTTTTATACAAATCATATAACACAAGGAGGAGAGTGCTATGGTGCAGATAATAGCAGGAAAAAAGGGTAAGGGGAAAACAAAGCATCTGTTAGACAGAGCTAATTCCGCTGTAAAAGACTCAAAGGGCTCAATTGTATATTTGGACAAAAGTTCGAAGCATATGTACGAGTTAAGCAACAAGATCCGCCTCATTAATGTGAATGAGTATCCAATTACATCAAGCGAAGGATTTATTGGTTTTATCTGTGGTATCATATCTCAGGACCATGATTTGGAGATGATGTTTTTTGACAGCTTTTTAAAGCTGGCCTGCCTGGAGGGGGAAGACATATCAGAGACCATAGCAACTTTGGAAAAGATTGGTGAAAAGTATCATATTACCTTTGTTCTCAGCGTTTCTGTTGATGCAGAGAATATACCGGGGAACACCAGGGCTAATGTGGTTGTTTCATTATAATCATAGATAGGAATTGGGGACTGCGTGCCAGTCCCCTTTATTATTTCGTAAGCACATGGGAACTGATATGCCGCTTCCATGTTTTGCTTGAATTTTTTTATGTTTCCTTTTATAATAGCTAAAAGGAAAGGAGGCGTCAGGTTGGCTAAACAAAAGGCAATGCAGCCGTCAAAGAAGGCTGCTCATCCCAAAAAAAGCAAAAAGATCATCCGTTATCGGCGGCCTCTGAATATCAATGTCGGTATGATTATTTTTGCTCTGATTTTCGTATATATGGTCTTTAGTGTAGTTACCTATGCACGAAGAGACAAGGTACAGTTTTACGAAGTACAGGAAGGCGGAATTGTTAACAGTAATGATTATACTGGAATTATACTGAGACAGGAAGAAGTGAAGAATGCAGACCGTTCCGGATATGTGAATTATTACGTTCGGGAAGGGAAACGTGCAGCTGCAGGAACAAGGGTTTATTCCATTGATGAAACCGGAAGCATCACTTCATTTCTGACGGAGCATTCCCAGGACAGCGTAACATTGACTTCGGAGAATCTGACTGAATTAAAAAAACAGCTGACCGCATTCAGCCTTACTTATGACAATAACCAGTTTCACTCCGTATATGATACAAAATACACTCTGGAAGCTGAAGTAATGGAATATATGAATTTTAATGCCCTGGATAATCTTGAAAATAAGATGGATGAGGCAGGGATTAGTTTTGAACAGGTAAAAGCTGATCAGGCAGGGATAATATCTTATGGTGTTGATTCTTATGAAGGCCTGCAGCCGCCGGCTGTTTCAGAAGCCGTTTTTGACCGCAGCAGCTATGCAAAAAGTAAGACTCAGTCAGGAAAGCTGATTGAAAAGGGATCTCCTGTTTATAAGACAATTAATTCTGACCAGTGGTCAATTCTTTTTCCAATGTCGGATGATGACATAAAGGCTTATGGAGATAAAAAAGATCTGACAGTAGTATTTTCCGGCCGTGACTTAAAGGCCACAGGAAGTTTTTCTGTTATTACCGGTACAGATGGGAAAAGTTTTGGAGAGATAGACTTAGACAAATATATGGTACAGTTTGTTACAGACCGGTACGTGGATTTTGAAATCGTTTCGGACCGTGTGGATGGGCTTAAAATCCCTGCGACAGCCGTAACCAAGAAGGACTTTTTTCTGGTCCCTATGGACTATATGACTCAGGGCGGAGACAGCTCTGATGCTGGATTTAACAAAGAGGTATATTCTGAATCAGGTACCTCAGTGGTATTTGTTCCCACAGAGATCTATTATTCGGAGGGGAATAATTATTACATAGAGATGGATCAGGCTGATGGATTTAAAGCTGGAGATTATATTGTAAAACCCAATTCGACGGAACGCTATCAGATTGGTCCCAGTGATTCGTTGCAGGGCGTTTATAACATCAACAAAGGATATGCGGTCTTTAAACAGATTGATGTATTGGCTTCCAACGATGAATATTATACGGTAAAAAAGAATATGACGTATGGACTTGCAGTTTATGACCATATCGTTCTCAATGCAGATTTAGTCAATGAGGGAGAACTAATTTATCAATAAGAGGTGATTGATTTGGTGAAAGAAAATCTTTTAATAGTACAAAGACGGATAGAAGAAGCCTGCAGAAGGAGCGGTCGTGACCCCAAAGAGGTTACTCTGATTGCTGTCAGCAAGACAAAACCTGCAGATATGATCATTGATGCCTATGAATCCGGAATTCGTGATTTTGGAGAAAATAAAGTACAGGAGCTTTGTGACAAATATGAACTGCTTCCTGATGATATCCACTGGCACATGATCGGTCATTTACAGCGCAATAAGGTAAAACAGGTGATTGATAAGGCCGTGCTGATCCACAGTGTAGATTCTTTCAGACTGGCAGAACAGATCGAGGAAGAAGCAGCGAAAAAAGAGATTTGTGTGGACATCTTATTGGAAGTAAATGTTGCAGATGAGGAAACCAAATTTGGTTTTCGGTTAGAGGAAACAGAACAGGCAATCCGTGATATTTCTGTTTTTCCCCATATTAGTATAAAAGGACTCATGACTATTGCGCCTTTTGTAGAAAATTCTGAGCAAAATCGTCCTGTTTTTAAAAAATTAAGTAAATTTTATGTTGACATGCAAAGGAAAAACATTGATAATGTTAGTATGAATATGCTCTCAATGGGTATGACCGGAGACTATGAAATTGCCATAGAAGAAGGGGCTACTCTGGTAAGAGTCGGTACCGGTATTTTTGGTACAAGATATAAGATTGGAGAGAATGAAGTATGAGCATTTTAGGCAAATTGATGGATAGCATGCGCTTGAATGATACAGATGATGAAGACGATTACTATTTAGATGACGACTATGAAGATGATAGCGATAAACATGCGAAGAAAACCCTCTTTTCAAAAAAAACAGAAGATGATTACTATGATGAAGAGGAGTATGAACAAAAGCCCCGTTTCTTATCACGCTCTCCCAAGGTAGTTCCCATGAAGCAGTCTCGTTCTATGGAGGTTTCCATGGTGAAACCTACCTCTATAGAGGATGCTAAGGAAATTTGTGATCATATGCTTGCCGGTAAAGCAGTTGTACTTAACATGGAAGGAATCCATACTGAGGTAGCTCAGAGAATTATAGATTTTACATCAGGTGCTACTTATTCGATGAATGGGAATCTGCAGAAGATATCTAATTATATTTTTATTGCTACGCCGGAATCAGTTGAGTTATCCGGAGATTTTCAGGATTTATTAAACAGCGGAAGTCTGGATATGGGCGGAATGAATCTGCGCCTTTAATCCATAATAATAAGGTTTCTCTTAATGGGACAAGCAGGCATTTTTCCATACCATTTGTTTTGGACAGGGAAATTGTTTGCTTTCTTCCATAAAGGGGTACCCAAAGGGTATTCCATAATAGAGGATTATGATACGGTGCTAGGGAGGAAGAACAGCATGGGAAGCAGAATGCCGGTACATATGGAAGGTACCTTTATTTATGATATAGTGATGGAAACTTCGTTTGAAGGTTTAAGGGATGAACTGGTGAAAATGAATTTAGGGGAGCATAAAGTCTGTATCGTTTCAGATACAAACGTGGCTCCTCTTTATCTTAATGAAGTTGAGCAGATTGTTTCCGGCTGTTTTCAAAAGACTGAACATTTTATTTTCCCTGCAGGAGAAGAACATAAAAATCTGAATACAGTTCGGGAGTTATATGAAACCCTCATTGTCAAACAGTTTGACAGACACGATTATCTGCTGGCATTAGGCGGCGGTGTTGTGGGGGATCTGTGCGGATTTGCAGCGGCCACTTATCTGAGAGGGATTTCCTTTATACAGGTACCTACCACACTCCTCTCACAGGTGGATTCAAGCATTGGCGGAAAAACAGGAGTTGATTTTGACGCATATAAAAACATGGTTGGTGCGTTTCACATGCCGAAGTTAGTTTATACCAATGTCGCTTCCTTAAAGACATTACCAGAGGAGCAGTTCTCTTCCGGTATGGGGGAAGTGATAAAGCACGGTCTGATTAGGGATGCTTCCTACTATCAGTGGCTGATGGATCATGCAAGTGAGATACAGAGCCGCAAACTAGATGTATTAAGTGAGATGGTTACAGTCAGCAACCGGATTAAGCGGGATGTGGTAGAAAAAGATCCTACCGAACAGGGGGAGCGGGCACTTTTAAATCTGGGACATACCCTGGGGCATGCCATTGAGAAGCTTTCTGACTTCCGTCTTGTTCATGGTCATTGCGTGGGACTGGGCTGTATTGCTGCCATGGCGATCTCCGTGAAACGGGGACTGATTCACAGTGACCAGCTTCCTGTACTTTTGGAAGTGATGAAGCAGTATCGTATGCCGGTAACTGTAGCTGGTTTAACGCCGGCTGACATTGTAAAAACTACTAAGAGTGATAAAAAAATGGATTCAGGAACCATACGCTTTATTTTGTTGGAAGAGATCGGTAAAGCATGTGTGGATAAAACCGTTTCCGAAGAAGAAATGACAGAAGGGCTGGCCCTGATTTTAACATAAGGAGAACTCATGAAACAAAAAACAAATTTAATTATCGGATTATTCATTGGCTTTTTTTGCGCTATTGGATTGGACCAATGGACCAAGTTACTTGCGGTCAGACATTTGATGGGGCAAAAGCCTTATTCTATCTGGAATGGTGTTTTTGAATTATACTATACAGAAAACCGTGGTGCTGCCTTTGGAATGCTTCAGGGGAAACAGTATTTCTTTTTATTGATTGCTGTATTAGTGCTGGCTTGTGCTATTTATGCCATCAGCCGTATGCCGGCTACCATAAAATATCTGCCTTTACACGTAATTGCCATGTTTCTCTGTGCAGGTGCAGTGGGAAATATGATAGACCGCTTTTCCAGAGGCTATGTGGTTGACTTTTTATACTTTAAATTAATTGATTTTCCGATTTTTAATGTTGCGGACTGCTATGTGACTGTTTCCATGTTCTTTTTTCTCCTTCTGTTTCTATTTCACTATAAGGAAGAAGATTTACAATGCCTGTCTTATAGGAAGAAGGAGGAACAGGCTTGAATCAGGAATATGATGTACAAGCACAAGAGGCAGGGATCCGCATAGACCGGTACTTAAGTGACCGGAACCAGGAGATTTCCCGTTCCTATTTACAGAAGCTTTTAAAGGACGAGAGTGTTTTGGTAAATGGGAAACCGGTAAAAAGTAATTATAAAGTCTCTGCCTCAGACAAAATCCAGGTAAGTATTCCAGAGGCAGTTGAGCCGGAGATTGAGCCAGAGGAGATTGATCTGGATATTATTTATGAGGACAGGGATATTGTTCTCATAAATAAACCCAAAGGTATGGTTGTCCATCCGGCTGCCGGACATTACAGCGGGACACTGGTAAATGCTTTAATGGCTCATTGCCGAGATGATTTATCCGGAATCAATGGAGTTATGCGCCCTGGCATTGTTCATCGTATTGATATGGATACTACAGGCGTCTTGATAGTCTGTAAGAATGACAGTTCCCACAACTCCATTGCAAAGCAGCTGAAGGATCATTCCATAACAAGGAAGTATTATGCAATTGTACATGGATCATTGAAAGAAGAGGCTGGAACCATTCATGCACCGATCGGACGTCATCCCATAGACCGGAAAAAGATGAGCGTAAACGAAAAGAATGGAAGAGATGCAATTACGCATTATCGTGTTCTGGAGCGGTTCAGGCAGTTTACCTTTGTGGAATGCCAGCTGGAAACAGGGCGGACACATCAGATCCGTGTGCATATGGCAAGTATCGGGCACCCTCTTTTGGGTGACAGCGTTTACGGACCGTCAAAGTGCCCTTATCGCCTTACAGGTCAGACTCTGCATGCAGGAGTCCTGGGAATCGTTCATCCTGCTACTGGAGAATATATGGAATTTCATGCACCTTTACCAGATTATTTTGAAGATTTACTACGAAAATTACGCGCCACCTAGACGATTAAGTCCAGGTGGTTTTTTAGTCCAAAGTGGATTGATTACTGTTAAAATTAGATAAAATATGGATTTTTCAGAAATTTAGTTGTATAATAGTAATATAAGATGACTGGAAGGAGTGATCGTTATGAGTGAAAACTTAGTGATTGCAATTGGAAGACAATGCGGAAGTTCTGGTAAGATCATTGGTGAAAAGCTGGCGAAAGCGCTTGGAATTAAATGCTACGATAAGGAGTTATTAGCACTGGCTGCTAAAAACAGTGGTTTATGTGAGGAACTGTTTCAGAGTCATGATGAAAAGCCTACCAACAGCTTTTTATATTCTCTGGTTATGGATACATATTCAGTAGGATTATCCAGCTCTGGTTATATGGATATGCCGATCAATCATAAGATTTTTCTGGCACAGTTTGATACAATTAAGAAACTGGCAGAGGAAGAGTCCTGTGTCATTGTGGGAAGATGTGCAGACTATGCACTGGCAGATAATCCCAATCTGGTTTCTGTATTTATTACTGCGGATGATAAGGATAAGATTCAGTCCTTAAAGGATCTGTATCAGATTGACGATGCCAAAGCAAAGGAAATTATGGTTAAAACAGATAAAAAGCGTTCCAGCTATTACAATTACTATTCCAACAAAAAATGGGGAGATGTAAGAAGCTATGATCTATGCATCAACCGCAGTGCGATTGGAGCAGACGGAACCGTAGACTTAATCCTTAAGTACGTGGATGTGAAAATGAAAGGCAAAAATAAATAACAGTAATACAGTAAATAGACGGACATTTCTTCTTGTCAAAGAAATGTCCGTTTTAGAAGGCTGGAACACTCCCGGATTATGGAGATTCCAGCCTATTTATTTTATTCTACGGTCACAGATTTAGCCAGATTCCTCGGCTGATCCACGTCTAAATTTTTTCCTACCGATGCGTAGTAGGCGATGAGCTGTAAAACTACTGCAATGGGGAATACTGTAAAACGGTCTCCGATATCAGGAATATTAATCCGGATATCTGCAATGCCAGGCTCTACTTTTAAGCTTTCCTTTGTAAGCAGGATTACAAAGGCGCCTCTGGCCTTTACCTCCCTGATATTGGAAATAGTTTTTGTAAATACATTTTCCTGAGTAGCGATGGCAATTACCGGAACCTCCTCTGTAATCAGGGCAATGGTTCCGTGTTTTAATTCACCGGCTGCATAGGCTTCTGCATGAATATAAGAAATTTCCTTCAGCTTTAATGCACCCTCCAGAGAAAAGGCATAATCAAGTCCGCGTCCGATGAAAAAAGCATCTGGTTTATTGATTAAGTGCGTTATCAGTGCTTTCACTGTATCCTTTTTTTCAATCATGGCTTCCATTGCAGGGATGGAGTCAAGAAGCTTCTTCATGAAATCTTCCGCTTCCTCTGCACCGTATTTTCCTCTTACAAGTGCCATACGGCAGCATACCATATAAAGGGCGGCCAGCTGAACCGAATAAGCTTTGGTACTGGCGACTGCAATCTCAGGGCCTGCGTGGCTGTAGAGCACATAATCGCTTTCTCTGGCTATGGTAGAACCTTTTACATTAACAACAGACAGTGTTCTGGCACCATAGCTTTTTGCAAGACGGAGGGCAGCCAGAGTATCGATGGTCTCACCGGATTGGGAGATGATAATTACCAGAGTTTTGTCATCTACCAGTGGATTTTCATAGCGGAATTCCGATGCGATGGAGACCGTAACCGGGATTCGCAGAAGTGGTTCCATTAAGGCTCTTGCCGCCATTCCTGCATGCATGGCAGTGCCGCAGGCAACAATCTGTACCTGATTACAATCTTCAAATACAAAGTCCGGTATCTGATCATCCGTAAAGTCAGGAAGACCTTTTGTAAGGCGGGGAAGAATTGTATTTTTTAAAGCATCCGGCTGTTCGTGGATCTCTTTAAGCATAAAATGAGGAAATCCATTTTTCATGGCAGCATCCATATTCCAGTTCACTTCCAGAATTTCTGGTTCCAGTTCCTTTAAATCCAGATCATACAGATGTACTTTATATGATGTGAGTCTTAAAATATGATTTTCCGGTACTACAAAATACTGTCTGGTATAGGGAATCAGAGCAGTCAGATCCGATGCCACGAATGAGCCTGAATGGGTATATGCGGCTACAAGAGGGCTTACGTTCCGGATCGCATAGATTTCACCCGGGTGATCTTCAAACATCATACAAAAGCTGTAGGACCCCTTTAAATGGGTGACCAGTTTTGCAATGGCCTCAGCCGGGTTTCCTTCATAGAGGCTTTCAAGAACCCAGGCAGCCACTTCACTGTCTGTTTCAGAAAGCAGCTTTCCTTCCAGGTTAAAATCTGTAGTAAGCTGGTGGTAGTTTTCAATAATGCCATTGTGAACTAATATAACACGTCCTGCCCTGTGGGGATGGGTGTTTTCCGTTGTGACACCACCATGTGTTGCCCATCTGGTGTGCCCCAGCCCGCAGTGGGAGACCTGGTTTATTTCCTCACAGCCCTTTTTTAAGTTGGAAACTTTTCCTGTATGACGGACCAGCTGAATTCTGGAATTTTCCATGCAAAGTGCAACTCCTGCGCTGTCGTATCCGCGGTATTCCAGCTGTGACAGTCCTTCTAACAGTATTTTTTTTGAGTCTAATGGTCCGCTATATCCAATAATTCCACACATAATTTAATCTCCTTTATGATACGTTTATAGTTTTATATTCCTGCTTCATTAAATATGCACACAAAAACAAGCTGTCTCTTATTGTCTGAAAAACGGACAGCGTTCTTGTATAACACATTTTTTCTTGCATATACCGGTTCCAGTGTGGTTGTTTTGCAGTTACCTGCATATTTCACATTGGATACACGCCCGGCAGCATGGAAGGGCATCCGCCGAATATTCGATAACCCTTCACCTCGTTAACCTTTAAATACCGTTTCCCTAAGAAAACGCTCACGATCGTATCCGCAGGTGCATGGCGCTTAGCTTTGCTATGTGTATTTATGCCTCCTTCATAAATTTAGTTTATTATAACTTTTCTTTCTTTGTGCGTCAATACCATGATTTACATCTATTTTACCAAAAGATTCTTTTTCATTTTACATCTGTTCTTTAAAATGGAATCAGGATATAAGAAAGGAAGCGGTTTTTATGGCGAATCTATCTTTGGTAAATGTATGTAAAACATTTAAAAATGGTCAGGTTGCGGTTAAAAATTTTAATCTGGATATAAAAGATCAGGAGTTTTTAATACTGGTAGGTCCATCTGGATGCGGAAAATCCACTACATTGCGGATGATTGCAGGTCTCGAGGAGATATCCTCCGGGGAGTTATGGATTGACGGAATGCTGATGAATCTGACAGTTCCACAGAAACGGGATTTATCCATGGTCTTTCAGTCTTATGCCCTTTACCCCCACCTGACTGTTTATGAGAACATGGCATTTAGCTTAAGAGTACGAAAGATCGAGAAAGCAGAGATTGACAAACGGGTGAGAAAAGCAGCCGATGTTTTGTGTATCAGCTACTTACTGGACCGGAAGCCCCGCGCATTATCAGGAGGACAGAAACAGAGAGTCGCTATTGGGAGTGCTATTGTACGGGAGCCCAGGGCTTATTTAATGGATGAGCCTCTTTCTAATCTGGATGCAAAGCTGAGAACACAAATGCGGGTAGAGTTATCCAAAATACATAAAGAACTGGGAGCAACCATAATATACGTAACTCATGACCAGGTAGAGGCCATGACTCTGGGGACCAGAATTGTGGTTATGGATTCCGGAGTTATTTTACAGGCGGATAAACCGGACGTTCTATATCGGAATCCGGTTAACAAATTTGTCGCCGGTTTTATAGGGTCACCTTCCATGAATTTCATTCCTGTCTGGGTGGAGAGAAGAGAAGACAGGATTTGTGTAGAGTTTTCCAGGAACCGGTTGTTTGTAAATGAAGAATGTGCACAGAGGCTGATTGATGGGGATTATCTGGGCAGAAGAGTATATCTTGGCATCCGTCCGGAGGATTTCCACGAAACCGGGTCAAAGGAGCAGAAACTGAAACTCAACGTTGATATAAAGGAAATTCTTGGTTCAGAAATCCTTCTTCATGGAAAAATAGGAAGACACTCAGTCTGCGCAAGACTGAAACCTGATTTTTCTTCTGAAGCGGGAAAGGAAGCCTCCGTTTTTGCAGATATGAACCAAATCCTTCTGTTTGATATGGATACAGAAGAAAACCTATTATACCGTTAAGGAGCAGTCTTATGAAGTTAAAAATAGTTACGAAATATCTAAGCCCTTATGCATACATCGTTCCGGCTATGGCAGTATTTGCAGTTTTCCTATTTTTCCCATTTTTTAAAACGATTTATTTAAGCCTTTACAAAACCAATAAAATGGGGCAGGCAAAGCTGTTTGTAGGTGCAGGAAATTATTCTGAACTGCTAAGCTCGGCATCATTCTTTAACAGTCTGTTTGTAACTGCAGTATTTGTACTGATTGTCGTAAGTGTCAGTATGCTTCTGGGTCTGATAACTGCAGTCTTGTGTCATCAGTCGTTTCCGGGCATACGGATTTTCAGTACAGCCTATGCACTTCCAATGGCAATCGCTTCAAGTTCGGCAGCTATGATATTTAAAATTATGCTTCATCCATCCATTGGAATTGTTAATAAGCTGCTGAGACTGCATATTAACTGGATCAGTGATCCCAAATATGCGTTGGTATGTGTGGCACTGTTAACCGCCTGGCTAAACAGCGGCATAAATTTTCTTTATTTCAGTGCGGGATTAAGTAATATTGATGATATCATTTACGAGCGGGCCTCTGTTGACGGTGCTGATGCATTCCAGAAGTTTTTCCGTTTAACACTGCCAGGGTTAAGCCCGATTTTGTTTTATACTCTGGTTGTTAATATCATTCAGTCATTCCAGTCTTTTGGTCAGGTGAAGGTATTAACCATGGGAGGTCCGGGAGAATCCACAAATCTGATTGTATATTCCATTTACAGGGATGCATTTTTTAATTACCGTTTCGGCAGTGCTGCAGCTCAGTCTGTGATTTTATTTATGATTATCATGGTTCTGACGTTATGCATGTTCCGATTGGAAAAGAAAGGGGTAGATTATTGATGGAATCTGTTATTTCCAGGACTGTAAAAGATATCACCAGAGAGGAACTGGAAGAACTTAAAAGAGACGCACTAAAGAAAGCAGTCATTCGCCGCAGAGCCATGAAACTGGCCCTGACCGGATTAAATCTTCTTATGGCCCTGTTTTTGCTGCTTCCGCTTTTATATGCAGTCAGCATTGCAGTCATGCCTTCCAGTGAACTGTTCACAACGAGTATGAACTTAATACCGTCAACACCTACACTTGATAATTTCCGTCAGGCATTGGTTAAAATTCCTTTAACCCGGTTTATCCTTAATTCATTTTTGGTGGCAGGCTGTATTACTGCCGGTCAGATTTTCTCCTGTTCACTGGCTGCCTTTTCTTTTTCCTTTCTCGATTTTAAAGGCAAAAATGTGCTGTTTATGCTTGTAATGGCAACCATGATGATACCGGGAGAAGCGACCATTATATCAAATTATTTAACAGTAAGCGGGTTTCGGTGGCTTGACAGCTACAAGGTTTTAATTATTCCGTACCTGACCTCAGCAATGGGAATCTTTTTGTTCCGGCAGTTTTATAAATCCTTTCCCATATCGTTATATGAATCAGCCCGGATTGATGGCTGTTCCAACTTAAGATTTATTTACAGCATCCTCATACCGCTTACAAAATCAGCAATTGGGGCAATGGCAGTTTACACCTTCATAAATGCCTGGAACATGTACATGTGGCCGCTTCTTGTTACAGGTTCGGATAAAATGAGAACGGTTCAGATCGGAATAGGAATGTTAGACAGCGTGGATTCCCAATCAATCTCCATGATGATTGCAGGCGTAGTCATGATTATCGTTCCATCGATTTCCGTCTTTATTCTGGGGCAGAAACAGTTAATCAGAGGAATGTTTTCAGGAGCCGTTAAAGGATGACCTGATTCAGAATAAATATTACATAAAATTTGGAGGATTAACATGAAAAAGAGAGCAGTTTCTTTTTGTATGGCAGCTTTCATGGCTGTCGGAATGCTGTCCGGCTGTTCCAGTCAGGCCGGATCCGGAAATACCGCAGCAGAACCAGCCACAGCAGTTCCAGCCACATCAGCTCCGGCTACAGCAGCTCCTGTTGCCGCTGATGCTTCAGGTAATCAGCAAAAGACTGCTATTACATTCTGGCACTCCATGGGTGGTGTCAATGGGGAAGCAATTGATGCACTTGTAGAGAAATTTAACAAGGAAAATACATCGGGAATTACCGTTGAGGCGCAGTATCAGGGCAGCTACGACGATGCAATTAACAAGCTGAAAAGTGCGCAGATCGGCAACATGGGAGCAGATCTTGTCCAGATTTACGACATTGGGACCCGGTTTATGATAGATTCCGGCTGGGTAGTACCGATGCAGCAGCTCATTGATGCGGATAACTGGGATATTTCCCAGGTGGAACCGAATATTGCTGCTTATTATACAGTAAACAATACCCTGTATTCCATGCCCTTTAACTCATCAACACCAATTCTATACTACAACAAAGACATGTTTAAAAAGGCTGGTATTACTGATGTACCGGACAGTCTGCCCGGAATCCAGCGAATTGGAGATGACCTGTTAAATAAAGGCGGTGCAGGAGAGGTAATTTCCCTTGGCATCTATGGCTGGTTTTTTGAGCAGTTCAACTGTAAGCAGCAGGCAGATTATGCGGATAACGGCAACGGACGAGATGGAGCAGCAACTGCGGTTGACTTCGATAAAAATGGCGCCGGTGTCAAAACACTGACAGCATGGAAGGAATTATCAGACAAAGGTTATGCCCCTAACGTAGGCAGAGGGGGAGATGCGGGCCTGGCGGACTTCAGCTCCGGGAAATCTGCCATGACACTTGGCTCCACCGCATCCTTAAAACAGATCTTAAATGATGTGAATGGAAAATTTGAAGTAGGAACTGCGTATTTTCCAAAGGTCAGTGATGCCGACCAGGGAGGTGTCTCCATAGGGGGAGGCTCTTTATGGGCATTAAACAATAATGATGCAGGCAAACAAAAGGCAGTATGGGAATTTGTTAAATTCCTGGTATCTCCGGAAAGCCAGGCGTTCTGGAATTCCCAGACAGGATATTTTCCTATTACAACAGCCGCTCATGAGGAACCTGTTTTCAAAGACAACATTGCAAAATTTCCACAATTTCAGACGGCTATTGATCAGCTTCATGATTCTTCTCCCCAGTCAGCCGGTGCCCTGTTAAGCGTCTTTCCTGAAGCAAGGCAGACGGTGGAAACTGAAATTGAAAACATGATCAACAACAATGGTACACCAGAAGATGCCATTTCTAAGATGGCAGAAAGAATTAATAAGTCCATAGCTGATTATAATCTATTAAATGAGTAAAATGACATCAGGAAGGATATTGGCAGATGAAAACAAAGGTTTGGGCTCACAGGGGAGCTTGTGCATACGCACCGGAGAATACTCTGGAAGCATTTGAACTGGCAGTCAGGCAGGGGGCAGACGGAGTAGAGCTGGATGTACAGCTTACGAAAGACGGAAAACTGGCTGTAATACATGATGAAACCATTGACCGCACCTGCGGCGGCTCTGGCAGAGTTAAGGATTTCACCATGGCAGAGTTAAAACAGTTCTCATGCAATAAAACACATCCGGAATACACCGATGCAGTCATACCGGAGTTAAAAGAAGTTCTTAAGCTGTTAAAGCCCACAGACTTAACTGTAAATATCGAGTTAAAAACCAGTGTATACCGTTATAAGGGCATTGAAGAGAAAGTAATCAGGCTGGTCAGAGAAATGGAGATGGAAGAGAGAGTGATCTACTCCTCTTTCCATCACCCCAGTGTGATAAGAATCAAAAAGCTGGATCCAAAAGCAAAGACCGGAATATTGTATTCGGATGGCTGGATTCATGTGATAACCTATGCAAAGCTGATTGGGGCAGACGCCCTTCATCCGTCTGTCAATAACCTTAGGTCTGATAAACTAATCAGAAAAGCAAAAAAAAATAAGATTCAATTGCATGTATGGACTGTTAATGATGAATCTTTGATGGAATACTTAGCGGAGCAGGAGATTGGAGCTATCATCACCAATTACCCTGACATTGCAAGAAAAATAGTGGATAAGAAAGGATAAAATATATGATTCGATTAGTTGCTTCCGATATGGACGGAACCTTATTAAACCGTTATGGAAAAATATCATTAAAAAATCAGGCTGCTATTTCTGCACTGAAGAGAAGAAATATTGGTTTTATTGTATGTACAGGGCGCAATTATACAGATGCTTACGCTCCTTTAAAAGAGGCGGGTATATCCTGTGATATAATCTGCATGAATGGCGCAGCAGTATTTAACAGCAAAGGAGAACAAATCCGCAAGCAGGCGTTGTTAAAAAGCCAGGTTACCCGTATCTTAAACATCTGCAGGCCTTTTTCCGTTCTGTTCGATTTTATGACTGATGATGGAAGCTATACAACTTCAAGTATGGAAGAATTTAAGGAAAGCTTTGAGAATAAAATTTTTCTCTCCATGGTTTCTGACGAACATACCTTTGAAACCATTGTCAAGCGCTTTCAGTTTGTTTCTGAAGAGCATCTGTTTCAATCTGATACCGACATATACAAAATATCAGTTGTACATGAGGACCCTCAGGTCCTGGGCTATATCCGATCCTGTCTGGAAAAGGATGAGGGTATCTCCATTGCTTCTTCTGCATCATCTAACCTTGAATTAACCCATTTGAATGCTCAAAAAGGAAATGCACTGCTTGAATATGCCATAAATACTAAAGTTCACCCCAGAGAGATCCTGGCCATGGGAGACAGTGAAAATGATCTGTCTATGCTGGTTCTGCCGTTGGGTTATACTGTTGCCATGGATAATGGGTCGGAAAAAATCAAGAAAAGCGCACGGCTGGTCACCAGATCCAATGAAGAGGACGGAGTGGCAGCAGCTATTGAAGCACTGATCTTATCGGATGCAGCCTTAGCAACCGGTTAAAATTCTTATCTGGTACCTCATCTGAAACCTTATGTCTTTCGGTCAGCCTTTATCTCATTTCTCAACCCCTCTCAGTTTCAATCTGATCTTAGGAAAAAATTGATTGACTGAGAATATTAAGAGAAAAGCAAGGAATAAAAGATGAATTTCTGATAAAATATGTGGGGTTGTCTGAGACAATCAGGAAAGGGATGAGGTTAGAGTCATGGATAATGAGGATGAAGTAGACCGTATGCGGGCTCGAAGAAAGAGAAGTGAAAGCAGCAGAGTACGGGGAAAATCCGGGCATTCTACTGAGCGAAGCAGCAAGGCACAGGATCATATAGAGACTTCTCGTGGTGAGAGAACGTATTACAGTACAGGTGACGGAAGAAACCCCCGGGTCCGGTATAGCGGTCAACAAAACGCAGCGAACCAAAAGAAGAAAAAAAGACATCATAAGAAACACAAAATTATTTTTAAACTGCTTGTAATTGCATTATTGCTGATTGCAGGCTTATTTCTGTTTAAGCAGCGGACCCATGAGAAAGGTTACTGGACCATTGCCATATTCGGTGTGGATTCCAGAGACGGTAAACTGGATAAGGGTGCGCTTTCAGACGTGGAAATGCTCTGCAATATCAATAAGGAGACCGGAGAGATTAAGCTGGTATCTGTTTATCGTGATACCTACTTAAAAATAAATAGTAAGGGTACTTATCATAAAATAAATGAGGCCTACTTTAAGGGCGGACATAAACAGGCTCTGGAAGCCTTAAACGAAAATCTGGACTTAAATATCGACGATTATGCTACATTTAACTGGAAATCCGTTGCAGATGCCATAAATATTCTGGGCGGAATTGATCTGGAGATCACTGATTCAGAATTCGCTTACATCAATGGATTTATTACTGAAACAGTTAATTCCACAGGAGTCGGTTCCCATCAGTTAAAACATGCAGGTATGAATCATCTGGATGGGGTACAGGCAGTGGCTTATGCAAGACTGCGTCTGATGGACACTGATTTTAATCGTACCGAGCGTCAGAGAAAAGTCGTAAACCTTGCCATGGAAAAAGCCAAAAATGCAGATTTTGCCACAAGAAAAACTCTGGTAACGGCTGTATTTCCGCAGATTTCCACCAGCATTGGTATGAATGATATCCTTGCGGTTGCTAAAGGCATCAGCAAATATCATATCGGTGAAACAGATGGCTTTCCGTTCTCACGTACTACGATGAAAATAGGGAAAATGGACTGTGTCATTCCTGCTACATTAGAGAGCAACGTGGTACAGCTGCATCAATTCCTTTATGGTCAGGAAAGTTATACTCCATCTGCTGCTGTTAAGAAAATCAGCCAGTCGATTTCAAAAGAAAGCGGAATTTCGGAACCTGGTCAAAAGGCTTCTTCCGGAGGCACTTCCAACAGTAAAAAGAAGAAGAAACAAACGGCTGCCCCCGCAGAAACAACTCCAGCCCAGACAGAAGCCGTTGTTGAAACTACAGAAGAGACCAAAGAAACAGCGGCTGAAACGACCGCTGTAGAAACGAAAGAGCAGGAGTATGGGGAAAAACCAACCCAGGAAGATGGAAGTCTGGTGGGACCGGGAGCAAAGATACCGGATAAAAAAGAACCAGATACAAAAAAAGAAGATAATGCGAGTGAGACGAAAAAGCAAGCCGGATCCGAAAAAGGTTCAGATGAAGGCGTTACCACTGAACCGGAAACAAATGCAGGTCCAGATGCATAAAAAGTAAAATATTAAAAATGACAAATCATTAAAATAGCAAAGAAAATAGGTAAATTGTTTATATATAAATAACAAATGCTTAGAAATTTGTTGATTGATTAAGGAGGGCTCTATGACTAAAATTAGATACGCTATTATTGGAAATGGATTTCGGGCAATGGCTTTTTTAAGAATAGGCCTTGTTCTATCTACACAATTTGAAGTAACTTCTGTTTTCTTTCGAAATAAAGAGAAAGCAGCCAAATTTTCCCAAACATATTCCGTTCCAACAGCTATGACCATAGAGGAATGCTTATCTGCAAATCCTGATTTTGTGGTAATAGCCATTGGAAGGAATGGAAATCCTGAGATGATAAAAAAGTTAATCCCTTATGGCATTCCAATGTTAGTTGAGACACCGCCTGCCATGAACTTAAATGACCTTCATTCCCTGTGGGACATTTCTATAAAACAAGATGCCAGGATTCAGGTTGCGGAACAGTATTTTTTACAGCCGCTTAATGAGGCAAAATTAAAGGCTCTAAAAAAAGGAATATTAGGCGAGGTCCATAACTTATCCATATCCTGGGCTCATGACTATCACGGTGTCAGCTTAATCCGAAAACTGTTAGGAGTTGGATTTGAAAAAGCTCAAATAACTGGTAAAAACTATCAATTTCCTGTGACGGTTACTGATTCAAGAGATGGAATTAAGACAGATGGAGAAGTCGTTATGGCTGACCGGTCAAGGTATACCATAGAATTTGAAAGCGGAAAAGTAGCTTTTTATGATTTCGCATCTAATGTACAATACCGTTCCAAAATCCGAACCCGTCATATTAATATGCAAGGGGTTCGCGGGGAAATGGATGATGATATTGTACGCAGCTTGACCAAAGATAACCAGCCGTTAGTCCAAACATTTCAGGTTACCCAGGACATTAATACATTGTCCACCTATTCCATTAATCTTGGTGGTGAATGCCTCTATAGGAATCCTTTTGCAAGGGAACGGCTTACGGATGATGAAGTTGCAATGTCACGCTGTCTCCTTGGAATGAAAGAATATCTTCTGACTGGTAACAGCTTTTATTCCTTTGCCGAGGGCTGTCAGGATAACTACTTTTTCTTATTGATGCAGGAGGCTTTAAAACAGCCGTATGTAGCTGTAAAAACAGAAGTTCAACCATGGAATTAGATAAATAATATAATGAATGATATGCAAAAAATACATGATATCAAATTGAATCATCCACCTCTTCAAAGCTCATCATAAACGACTTTAAATCATTACATGTCATAAACCCACTCATAATACAGGCTCCTTTGGCTCCTGCTTTACAGACAGAACGGGCATTATTACATTCTATCCCTCCGATGGCGTAAACTGGTACAGATACACTCTTACAAATACCTTCCAGGAAGCGGATACCCCGCCCAGGTAATCCCTTCTTGCAGCCAGTTGCAAAAATATGCCCGGCGATAATATAGGTACACCCAAGTCTTTCAGCTTCTCTGGCCTCCTCTGTCGAATGACAGGATACACCAATTATTTTAAAATGTCTTCTCTGTACATCGGACATTTCCCGCATTTTCGGGAGCGGAAGGTGTATCGCCTTAGCATTTAGCTCTATGGCAGTATCAACAAAGCTATGAAGCACGCATGGAATCTGGTGCTTAGTACAAATTTTAACGACCTGTTTTGCAAGCTGTCCGTATTGTAGCTCTGATAAGTCCTTTTCCCGGAGGATGATACCGGCAGGATGGCTGATAGCAATTTTTTCTATTCGATGCAGAAAATCTTCTTCACACAAAATCCGGCTGGTAACACAATATATATTAAACATAAAGATAATCATTCAAAACGGGCTGCAGGCCTTCTTTAGAAATGTGTTCATACATTTTTTGGAAGCTGCGATTGTCATTGATTTCAAACTGCTCATCGCCTTGTGGTCCGTCTGACTCCTTTCCCCTGTATTTGCTTTCATGGTCGCCAATTCCCGTTGAAACTCCTGCAGAAACTTTCGTGGCTGCAATTTTTACAATACCATTGCGGAAAGCCTCACTCTCACGGGAAGAAACAGTAATTCCCACAAACGGCAGAAAAATGCGGTAAGCACAGATGACCTGACAAAGCTGTTTTTCACCCACATCCATAGGATTTATTTTATCATTATTAATGATGGGGCGAAGTCTGGGGCAGGAGAGGGACATTTCTGCATGCGGGTATTTTCTTTGTAAATAATACACGTGAAGTGCACTGGCAAGTGCATCCGTCCGAAAATCGGAAAGGCCCAGCAATGCAGAAAATCCAACGCCACGCATACCGCCTCTGAGAGCTCGTTCCTGGGCATCAAAACGATAGGGCCACACCCGCTTGTGCCCATATAAATGTATGGTTTCGTATTTATCTGAATCATAAGTTTCCTGAAACACCGTTACATAGTCTGCTCCGCATTGGTGAAGATACCGATACTCATCTGTATTTACCGGATATATTTCCAGCCCTACCATGCGGAAAATTCTCCGGGCCAGCTTACACGCTTCACCTATATAAGCCACATCACTCTGGGTACGGCTTTCTCCTGTAAGTATCAGAATTTCCTCCATACCGCTGTCTGCAATAATCTTCATTTCATGTTCAATCTGCTCCATGCTCAGCTTCATACGCCTGATATGATTATAACAGTTAAATCCGCAGTACACACAGTAGTTTTCACAATAGTTTGCGATATACAGCGGAGTAAAAAGATAAACTGTATTGCCAAAGTGCCTGCTGGTTTCCAGCCTCGCTTTGTTGGCCAGCTGCTCAAGAAAGGGCTCTGCAACAGGCGATAACAGAGCTTTGAAATCTTCCAGAGAACAAATATCATGATCCAATGCTGACATAACATCTTTTTCAGTATATTGGGAGTAGTCATAGGAATTCATCTCTGATATAACCTTATCGCAGATACCGGATTGAATCTGTTCCATTCCAGGCAGATACTCCATGTGATTTTTGCGGCATGACGGATCCGTTTCCAGCAGATGTTTTTTATCAAGAACGGATTCTGGTAAATTCTCAGAATCAAATAAAAATTTATTTTCCATACAATGCACCCCCCTAATTATGCAGGAAACCGGTCAGAGGGTCGGAGGCAGCTGCCCCCCGAACTAGAACTCTGCCTAGACCAGAAAGATATGCCTTTCTTCCAGCTTCAATTGCCTGACGAAATGCGGATGCCATCAGAGGCAGGTTCCCAGCTGTGGCAAGAGCAGTATTTGCCATAATTGCCGCGGCGCCCATTTCCATTGCCTCACAAGCCTGGGAAGGCCGGCCAATGCCGGCATCAACAATGATTGGAAGATCGATCTCATCTATTAAGATCTGAATAAACTCCCGTGTAGCGAGTCCCTTGTTGGATCCGATGGGAGAAGCCAGCGGCATAATAGAAGCAGCACCGGCACTCACAAGATCTCGAGCTGTATTCAAATCTGGATACATATAAGGCAGGACCACAAATCCTTCGTTTGCAAGAATTTCAGTGGCTTTGATGGTTTCCTGATTATCGGGCAGGAGATATTTGGAGTCCCGCATAATTTCAATCTTTACAAAGCTACCGCACCCTAAATCTCTTGCAAGTCTGGCGATACGCACCGCTTCCCCGGCATCTCTTGCACCGGAAGTATTGGGAAGCAGTGTGACCCCTTTTGGAATGTAATCCAGTATATTTTCCTGTTCTTTCGTATTGGCTCTGCGAACGGCCAGGGTGATGATTTCTGCACCGGCATCCTTTACCGCCGCTTGAATCAGACTCTGGGAATACTTTCCGGAGCCCAGAATGAAACGGGAGCTGAATTCCTGACCGCCAATGATCAGTTTGTCGTTTGATTGCATAATGTCTACCTTCTTTCTGTAATTCAGGCTTCATATTTTTCCGCAAGAATGCGGAGCGCCATATGTGCCTGATGTGCGGCGCACAACATGACTCGTGAGGACATAAGTCCAATATTATCCTCTACATCACTGACTTCATCTCCACAGAGATAGAAATGATCTGTAATCCTTCTGGTTCTTACAACGTTAGCAGAATCAATTCCTGCCATTCCGGAAGCGGCGATCAGATACCTTTCAGGCATCTTTTCCAGCACACTGTTTACCAGCATAGCTTTAGCCTCAGCCCCATCGAAGGCCTCACAAATGATATCCGCATTGCATAGCAGTTCATTAAAGTTATTCTCATCGATTTGCCTGGTATGTGTGATGACTGTTAAATATGGTGCGATTTCCTTTAAGTTTGCAGCAAGAGCCTCTGTTTTAAAGCATCCGGTTTGGGAAGCCTTATACTGCTGGCGGTGGAGATTAGAAACCTCCACTTTATCAAAATCAATCAGAATCAGCCTGCCCACACCTGCACGGGCAAGGGCAACAGCAATATTTGATCCAAGACCTCCAAGCCCGCAGATAGCGACAGTGGAGTTTGCAAACTTATCCTGCAAAGATTTTCCGTTTCGATTGTCAAGAGCACTCCTCATTTCCTCCAGTGTAGGAATGATGTTCATATCAACCACCTCCTACAAAACTGACTACCTCAACAACATCACCATTTTGAAGTACTGTTTTCTCATACTGTTCTTTTGTGACGATTACTCCGTTCCATTCAACTGCAATCCGCTTGGGATTGTAGCTGGTGCCTGCCAGATATTCTGCCAGTGTTTTTCCTGCTGCTTCATGAAAAATGCCACTGATTTTTATCATGATTTTAATCCTCCTTAAAAAAATAGGAAGCTGCCTGATTGGCAACTTCCCATAATATTAATAAATTCAGTCGTCCCTACGTTGGCATTATCCAAATCAGGTTAATGGGTCGAAAGTCACACTTTCCTCTCAGCCTGTTTGGGTAAAAACACCCGCAAGCTCCCCTGTATTAAATTATTATTAATAATACTACTATACGTGTGATTATGCAAGACAAATAACATGATATTCCTGAATAAATCGATAAGCCATCAATCGATTTCCTTCGCAAAGTCGCTTCCCCGGGACAACCAAATAGAGAGCGCGCAGAATGTAACAAAATAATAAGCAATTCATAATATAATGTATAGCTAATCCATATCAGTACGATTAAGAAAATTAGATAAATTATTTGAATACAAATTCAAATAAAAGGAGGGGTATTATGAAAAACAAAAAATTCAAATCAAATAAAGGCCATGTTTACTATAGAAGAACTAGCCGTTCTAGTGCATCAAGCAGATCATCTAGTCGTTCTTATAGTTATAGTAGATAGTATTTTTAAATGAAAAGATAAAGTATTAATAGTATGGACAAATATTATCAACCTGGTGAAACACTAAACGGCTATACTATTTTAAATAAGATAGGCGAAGGGCGATATGGAATTGTTTATTTAGCAGAAAATAGCAATTTTAAAAAATGCATTATAAAACAATTAAAAAAAGACACGTTAAAAACATCTAAAAAGAAACTGTATTACGAACAAGAAATATTAAAAAGTATAAATAATCCTAAGTTTCCCGCCTTTATTGAAAAATTGGAAGACGAGGATATACAAGCATATGTATTAGAATATATTTCAGGGAAAGTTTTTGAAGATTTATTATTTAATGATGAATATGTATTTAATAAAGTTCAAATATACAAAATCGCCACTCAGTTACTAGAGATAATAGCAATATTGCATCAACAGAATATTGTTCATAGAGATATTAGACCACCCAATGTTATCTTAAGGGGAAATCGAGATATTGTTTTAATTGATTTTGGATTAGCTAGATATATAGACAATAAAAAATATACTCAACAAACGGATTATTGGTACTTTGGAGATTTTTTGATTCATTTATATTATACATCGTGTTATCAAGACTTAGGGCTGGAAGAGAAGGCCTGGTACGAAGAACTTGATATAAACGAACATGAAAAATTGTTTTTAAAAAAACTTATGGGAATTGAAGATAGTTATACTAATTTGCAACAAATAGAAAATGATCTTCAAGAAATTAAAAATGAAAGTCTTTAATGATAATGAACCATATGGTCAAGAAAACATTTCTTAACTGTATGGTTCATATCGTAAGTAATGAATTATTCAAAACAGGAGAGAATCATTGTGAACATTTCACCACGTATTTTAGAAGTTCATAAGAAAAGTTTTTGTGCTAATGTATACTCTGTTAAACATTTCAGAATGATTGGTTTAATTGATGTAAATATCTTATATTATGATGGGGCAGAACGAGTAACATTAGCTTATTACAGTTCATCAGGTACTAATAATGGTAAGATCAAAGGTTTGTGGTACCCAATTGTAGGTATAAAAACAACTACAGGATCGTTTATAGAATTTACAGATTATTTGAATTTTGTTTTATCAAATAGTACAAACGACAGTATGGCGGAAAAAGGCTGGCTTGCTAAATCGCTTTTTTTCTACGCAGCCTTTTTCGACGATTCAATGATTGAAGGTTTTTCATGTGGAAAGCATTATGAGGATCTTTTAAATATTGGTAAAACTTTAAAATACTTATATGAAAATGATGAATTCTGCAATATTAGTTATCTTGATGCACATATGTTAAATGATATTGTAACTTCAAAAAAAATATATAGAGGAAATAGACATTCACAAAGAGAAAATTATGAACTTTTTATGCGAGATATATTTATTCAGGCTCAAAACTCCTTTGATTTTCATTTTAACTAGAATACTTAATAAAAAAAGTACATTGAAGAGTATGAAGTCAATTACAAGAGAGAAGAGCGAATCTCATAATTCCTTTGTTATGTAAATCACAATAAATGTTAATACGACAGGAATTAATACGGTGGTATTACCTGTATGGGTTCCTGTATCTGACTGCTGTGATCGACTGGAACAGCCCTTAATGAAATATATGGAGCATGGGGAGTATTCCACTATTCTCCCCATGCTCCTTGTCACTTAATCAGATACCTTTCAGGCATACATGACAATAGGAGGAGAGTAGAACGTAAATAACAAAACTGCTCCATAAAGCAAGGCAGCAAAGGAGGAGGAATCACATTGCTAAAAGTACTTCTATGATACAAATGCAAGCATTTTAATATAATTTGATTTAATAAAACAAAAAAGTGTTACTAGTTATAGATTTAAAACGTTTATATAATAGAAGACGGTTTATAACTACAAGATATAACGAAATAAGGAATGCTATGATTATGAAAAAAAGGACACTTTTTGTTATGTATTATTAGGCTTTTTTGATGAGGAGGTGAGTGAAACTAAATTTTATGGTATAATTTAGTTAATCCTGATTCAATGAAGTCTGTGAAAACAGATAGGGTAAAAGGTCGCACACATTATAGCTTCAAGTAAAAGTGTGGAACTTATAAATAATACGTGGAATCAAACCAACACCAACCATACAAGTATAGATGTTATGAAATGGTATTATTAGAGTTAGTGGTCATGCTAGCCTAAGTTTAATGTATATTTTACGGTTAAGCAGATTAGCATTTATTAAAAGATTAATAAGAGGAAAATAGCAATCGGGGCGGTGAACTGAAAAATTGGCACCCCTGCTATAACATTACGATGTGATAGAGTCGTCCTAATTATCTTAATTTATTTAAAGGAGATTTTATAATGTATAAGAAAAGTGCTGTTTTTAGTTATATTTTTATTTGTTGTATTATAATTTCAGGCTGCCAGAGAAGGGACTTAACATATGTTACAACAAATACAAATGAATACGTCTCTTCTAATAATAATATAGAAACAAAGAATCAGATAGCTATAGATTCTGATACAAATAATTTAGATATTGAAAAAGTAGAATTAGTTATAGAAAATAATATAAATAACGTTTTTGAAGGTAATATTGGGAATCAAAATATATGTATGGCTATTTATAGAGATGGTGAACAACTATCCGCTTCCTATATTACACAAAATGACGATGATGGCGAAATAAAATTGCAAGGAAAAATACAATTAGATAATGCTTCTTTTATTTTGCACAATGAAAATAATAATATAATTTTTAGCGGTACAATTAAACCTGATACAAAGGAAGGTGAATTATTGGATGGAAACTTTACAAATGTTGAGAAATCCCATTTTTCCCTTGTGTATACGCATGCAATAGGCAATACATATGAAACGCGCTATTCGATACCTGGCACTAATACAGAGGATATAGAAAAATTTGCAAAAAAAATCAAAGAATATATTATTGAAAATAATAAGCAAGATTTTGCAGAGCTTATTGATTACCCCATTAATATAAAAATAAATGAGAAAAAAACAATTATTAATAGTGCCGAGGAATTCGAAAAAAAATATGATGATATAATAAACTCTGATTTTAAACATGTACTATCAAAAGCATATACAAAATATTTAGATAGCAACCCTACAGGAATTATGCTTGCAAATGGAAAGATATGGATAAACTATATTAACGATAAAGAAGGATTACGTATTTTTGCTATTAATAACTAATGTCTTAATTTGAAGTAGAACAATAATATCAAATAAAAAAAGAAGAATAAATAGGGATATCCTTATTTATTCTTCTTTTTTTATCTGTAGATTTACTGCAACTTATGATATTTTAGCATTAATTGTGGGATATCAAGAGAATTATTAATAATAGTTTACAAAATAATACTTTTTTTCTTTTTATATTATGTAACTGAAACAAATATAAAACGCCGGCAAAATATTTGCTCAGTTATATATTGACTAAATATTATAAAATTTTAAGGAGGAAAAGAACATGAATGTTAGTTCTTCAGGAAAAACTTTTATTAAGGAACATGAATGTATTGGTGGAAAACCTGACTTAACAGTTTACGAAGATGCAGCTGGATATCCAACAGTTGGTTACGGTCATAAAGTTACATCGGCTGATAAATTAAAGGTGGGAGATAAAATCACCAAAACTAAAGCTAATAGTTTATTTACATCAGATATAAGTTCGTTTGAAGAGGCTGCAAACACTTTACCTAAGTTATCTAAGATGAATCAAGATCAGTTTGATGCAGTTGTATCTCTGATATTCAATGTTGGCAAAGACCCGGTTCTGAAAACAACTAATGATTTGTATGTAGCATTGAATGATAATAATACATATAAAAAACCAATATCATCTGCCTGCAAAAAAGCTGTTGTTAAAGGCTTTACCTATACAAAAGCAGGAGGTAAAAGGCTTCAGGGATTGGTGGACAGAAGAAACGATGAATTAAACTTATTTTTAGGCACTGATTCAGTGGAATACATTACGATGGATTCATAAGTATCGGTAGTGCATTAACTTTTGTGCCTAGGAAATAAATGGCTTCTTTCTGGGAATGAATTATTTATCTAATTTATTATCAGAAGGAAGCTGATATATACAACAATCAGAGCAAATCCAACAGTAACAGATAACCGAAAAATTTCCGACAAAACTCCGGAAGTCCGGGACCCTTTATAAAGACTGAGTCAGGAGGGCTTTGTCGCAGAAATTTGGAAAACGACAAAACCCTGAAAACGACAAAATAAAATGACATAGTTTTGTCGCTTTTTTATTAACAATAAAAAAGATAAAAGCGGAGATAGGGAGAGAAAAGCGACAAAACTGATTGGTGTTATAGTGCGAAACAGAAGATAAGAGTAGCAGCTGTCGGGAGTTGATAAGTAGCCCACCTCCGTTTTGAGACCAGTAGCAAAAATGTGGTAGCATATCCAGTGTTATATAGCTATTTATGATCAATTTTCAAATTATTAAATGACTTTGGATAATCGGTTTGTGTATCTGCAATATGATAAATAAAAATTTTATTATCCTGCGGTTCTACCCGGTAGATTACAACGAATCTCCCTGAATAAAGCTCTTTGTAGCCTAATTTTCTTAAAAGTTCATCTTTCGCTGGTACACCGGAGTAAGGATAATCTGCCAGGCGAACGATACTCCCTCTGATCTGCTCATATACTTTATATGCACTTTCTACGTTGAAGGTCAGAGCATAATAATCCGTTATATTATCTAGGTCTGCCAACGCAGCATCTAAATATTCAATTCTCATAGCGTTTTCTAAACCTTTCGTCTACTTCATCCTGGCTGTGTGTCTTACCGCCGGCCAAGCGCGCATTTTCGGCCGCTAGCACCCGGCTTCTCATCAACAAAAGTTCTTCCCTCTTTTCAAAGGCCTCGATGCTCATAAAGACTCCATCTCCATTCCCATTAAGCGTAATATAAATAGGTTCACCGGAAACTTTTGCCAATTCGGAAACTTCCGAATATTTGTTTCTCAAGTCGGCTGATGATTTAATGTTCATATACGATCCCTCCTGATTCATAATATTTGTATAATTATATCCATATTATACACCAGAATATGTAAGGTCGCAAGGCCTCTGGTTGCTTTTTAACAGATTTGTTGTCCTGTAAGGTAAAGGTATACTTAGCTGGCCAAGAAATTCGGAAAGGTCAAGAGAGCAGCCGATCAATGCTGTAGAGTAGCTGGAAACCGGCGGAACCTGAACCGACCTGTAGCCCCAAGGAGAAAATGATATTATATTATCAAAAGCGGAAAAAGGAGCCTTGTCCGTATTGTAAGGGGATGCGCAGAAAAATGCATCATTTTTTATAATATCATTAGACTAGTTTAATGATATTATGATATACTACAATGAATAGTATCGAACGGAAAAACGACAAAACAGCAGTAATTTTTTTTCGGTTATAACTTGGTAAGTGACGGTTTCAACTATTCGCGAAAGTCTAGTTTAACGAATAGTTGGTATAGAAAAAGAGGGTTAACAGACCATGGCGTTTAATCATGGCTTGTGACCCTCTTATTTTTATATCTTCATAGCCTATACCATTGCTCTTTAGTCTTGTTCATATCTTCGTCAACAAAGGCTTTCACAAATCGACTCATAGCTCTTTATATCCTTTGTAATATGCTTTATGGCATAATATTCACCAATGGGAATATATACTTTTACAGATTTATATATAAGATTTATCTCACCGGTCTCCTTATAAAGCTTGTATATTGTATTCTCGGATATATTCTGACCTGTCTTGCATTATTACCATTCCTGTATAGGCTAGAAATCGCCTTTGGACAGATTACAATCTGCTTATTAAAGTAGAAATAAGAAAGTAAAACAAAACCCCGCTTAAGAAAATAAGTAGTTTCCTCATTTTCTAATCTGCTCCACTTCTATCTTTTTTAGAAAAACCATTGGGTCACCTTCCTTTCTTTTTTTAGTATAGATTAGATATTGTAATAAAGATATAAAAAATTACTTTTAAATCCTTACAAAATAGTTAAAAATAGCATTTTTAAGCTCCCATTGGCTATATCTTTCTAATGGTAACTTTTAGCCTTGCTAAAATGTATATGGTATGCAATGTTGTCGACTTGTATTATTATTGTAATTTTGCTAAAATAAGTAAAGTGATTATTCAATTATTGCTTTACTCATAAATACTTAAATAATGAAAGAGGTGAATCCATGAAAAGTACTCTCTCCTACCATCAGCAAAAAGACATAGAAAATGTAAAGCATTTGCGTGAACTGATCAAAGAACTCCCCCATTTCTGTGGTGACTTTTTCCGTGGCATTGAGCCTCGCACGTCCTCTCGGACCAGGATCGCTTATGCTTATGATTTAAAGGTGTTTTTTGATTTCCTTCAGAAAGAAAATCCAGTCATTCGTAAAATTCAAATGAGAGAAATTCCGCTAGATTTTCTAAACACACTCAGGGTTGTTGATATTGAGGAATACATGGAATACTTAAAATATCGTTTTAATGATAAAAATCAGGAAATAACCAACAAAGAGCGCGGAATCATGCGAAAAGTATCCTCTTTGAAAAGCTTTTATAATTATTATTACCGCAATGAACGGCTTCAAAACAATCCTGCAGCCCTTATTCAGCTTCCTAAACTGCATGAGAAAGAAATTATTCGTCTGGATGTAGATGAAGTTGCACTGCTGTTGGATGAAGTGGAAAAAGGAGAATCTTTAACAGATAAGCAAAAGGCTTATCATGAGAAAACAAAAGTTCGGGATCTTGCACTGCTGACGCTTTTGCTTGGTACGGGAATTCGTGTCTCAGAATGTGTTGGATTGGACCTTAATGATATTGATTTCAAAAATGGTGGCATACGTATACATAGAAAGGGAGGAAAAGAGGTAACGGTTTACTTCGGTTCTGAAGTTGAGGATGCTCTTCAGGATTACCTGGAAGAACGCTATCAGATTAACCCTGAAGCGGGCAATGAACAGGCTCTTTTTCTATCTATACAGAAAAAAAGAATTGGTGTCCGCAGTGTGGAAAATCTGGTTAAAAAATATTCCAGACTGGTGACGCCTTTAAAAAAGATTACTCCCCATAAGCTTCGCAGCACCTATGGAACCTCTCTTTATAAAGAAACCGGCGATATATATTTAGTGGCAGACGTTCTGGGACATTCTGATGTAAATACTACAAAGAAGCATTATGCGGCATTGGAGGATGAACGCCGACGCAGCGCCAGAAATAAAGTGAAATTGAGGGAAGTATAAATATATGAGGAAGGGTTTAATATAGCCCCTCCTCTTTTATTTATTTCAGATATTGTATTATTTATCAAGAATCGTATTAACAGGACATTCATTTATTTACAGCATATAAAAACATGATTTCTTCTGATATGGTTGAGAGCCAGGCTATTTTTCCTGGCTCTCAACATAATAGGCCACAGTCAGATGCTGGCCGGAATGAATGGTATCTTCTTTCAACCGGTTCATACTTTTTAATTCCTGTACATATTGAGCGGTTGTCATCCCGCTGTTTTCAGCATAACGGCCGGCAATGCTCCAAAGACTGTCTCCGTTCATGATCTCTATACTGGTATAATACTTTTCCAATGACGGAGTCCCCACTTCTCCTGCCAATACATTCATCAGGGAATGTCCGCAAAAATGAGATCCCAGCAAAACTGTCAGTGTTAACATGATCAACTGTTTCATAATATGCATTCCTCCTCAAGCAAGAACATATGTTCCTTTTGTCTGAATTAATAATAGCACTAAGAACATACGTTTGTCAATCTGTTTTGCATTTTTTCGAACAAAGGTTTGCATTTTTCTCGAACATATGTTACTATAGTTTTAATGAATAGGAATGAGGAGGCTGTGTTATGGCGCAAGAAAAAATTACACCCAAACAGCAGGAGATTTTAGTATATATAAAAGAGACTATTTTAAAGAAGGGATATCCGCCTGCAGTAAGAGAGATCTGCGAAGCGGTTCATCTGAAGTCTACATCATCGGTACACTCTCATTTAGAAACGCTTGAAGAAAAAGGGTATATTAGAAGAGACCCGACCAAACCACGTACAATTGAGATTATTGATGACTGCTTTAATCTTACCCGCCGGGAAGTTGTGAACGTTCCCATACTGGGTACTGTTGCTGCTGGTCAGCCTCTGTATGCGGAAGAGAATATTGAAAATTACTATCCCATTCCCTCCGATCTTCTGCCGAATACAGAGACGTTCATGTTAAAGGTCAGGGGTAACTCCATGATTAATGCAGGAATATTGGAAGGGGACCAGATTATCGTGGAGCACTGTTCCACTGCGCAAAATGGAGAGATCGTTGTAGCACTGGTAGATGATTCCGCTACCGTAAAGCGCTTCTTTAAAGAAAAAGGACAATACAGACTTCAACCTGAGAATGATTCTATGGACCCTATTATTGTAGATCATGTGGATATTCTTGGTAAAGTGATTGGATTGTTCAGACTGGGAATTCACTAAATGAAATAGGGTCAAGGTTGACATAATGAATTTATGTCAACCTTGACCCTAAAATAAACGGCTTACACAATTTGTGAAGCCGCTCATTAATATACTTAAACTATTTAAATCTATTTTTCTTCCAGATCTTCCACAGCGATTGTCTTTCCATCTCGCCAGATTCGCTCCAGATCATAGAAAAGACGGTTCTCTTTGTCGAATACATGAACAATGATATCGCCATAATCCATAAGGATCCAATTGGCATTCTGGTAGCCTTCTATCTGCTTGCACACATATCCCTTTTTCCCAAGTTCCTCTTCTACATTGTCCACCATTGCCTGTACCTGGTTGGAATTGGTACCACTGGCGATAATAAAATAATCTGCAAGAACTGATACGTTTCGTATGTCAATGATGCTGATTTCCTCGCCTTTTTTATCAGATAAAGCTGCATAAGCAGTTTTTACCATATCCATGGGTTGATTCATCTTGTTTCTCCCTTCTTTTCGTTATGAACCTGTTTATAATAAGCATATGCCTGGTTTGAAACAGAGTCCACAAATTTTCCTTTGCTTTCCAGATATTCAAGAGTATTCTTAAGAATCTGATAAACACATTCATCCAAATCTGTAAATGCAATAGAACGAATATGAAGCAGATCCGGTGCCCTCTCCCGTCTTGGTTCTATAAAATCTGCCGTAAATACGATTTTCTCAAGCAGGGACATGTCGGGTCTTCCTGTCGTATGCCACCGTATGGCATTTATCACCTCTTGGTCAGTTATATTATATTTATGCTCCGCCAGCCATGCTCCATATTTGGCATGAAGCACGACTGGGGCTTTAAGTTCATCGTCAGTTAATAGAATATCCTGTTTCCGGCATTTTTTAATAATCTCTTCATTTCCGTAGTGCTTTGCACAGTCGTGGAGCAAACCGGCAAGCTCAGCCTGATCTAAATTAAAACTGTAACACATTGCCAATGCGGTACAGATAAAAGAAACACTTAACGTGTGCTCGTATCTTAAAGGGCTCAATTTCTCTTTTAAATCGTTTCTCAATTCCATAATAACATCTATCATGCTTTATCCTTCTCCTGATATAAGCCTTGATTGTTAATAAATCTAGATACCTCAGAGGGTACATATTCTGAAACAGAAAGACCTTTTGCAATCCGTTCCCGCAGCATTTCGGAAGAAATATCCATCTCTTCACAGTGAAGAATTCGAATATCTGCGTTGTATTTGTTATGGAGTATGGCTATCTGCTTCTCCATGGATGGGTGAGCATCTTCATATTCCCGCCTGGCAGCTAAAAATACAGCTTGAGACAGAACCTGTTCCGGCTCATACCATTTCTCAATTTCATAAAGAGAATCTGCTCCTATGATAAAAAAGAAGTGATGCTGCGGATATGCTTCCCGCAACAGCTTCAAGGTTTGAGAAGTATAGGTACTGCCATTCCTTCTGACCTCAAAATCTGAACAGATGAATCCTGTTTTTCCGCGAACAGCAAGCTTCGTCATCGCAAGGCGGACCGCAGGATCCGTTATCTTTCTATCATTTTTGTGAGGTGGATGCCCGGAGGGCATAAACCATACCTCGTCCAGCTGATATTCCTCAAATGCCTGTTCTCCCAGCATCAGATGCCCATTGTGGATCGGATCGAATGTTCCGCCCATTATCCCTATATTACCCATAATTATCGACTCCCTGGCCTGAAAATCAGGCTTCGTTATTTAGGAAGAACAATTTTTCGTTTTGTTTCGTCTTTCGCCTGCTTATAAAGTACAATTTTTCTTCCAATGACCTGAACGATCTCAGAACGGGTTCGTTCAGACAGAACTGAGGCAACGCTGTTTCCGTCGTCTGCACAATTTTTTAATATAGTTATTTTAATTAATTCTCTTGCTTCTAAAGCTTCTGCGATCGCATTTGTGATCTCAGGGGTTAAGCTGGACTTTCCAATCTGAAAGATTGGATCTATATTCATCGCTAATCCTTTTAAATAGGATCTCTGCTTACTTGTCATATTATTCTCCTTGTTACTTGTAATAGTCAAATTCAAGACCATACATTCGGACCGTATCGCCTTCCTTGATTCCGGCATTTTCCAGTTTTTCCAGTATTCCATTGTCTTTTAAGAACTTCTGGAAGAAACTGAAGCCCTTCTCAGATTCCAGATTCGTATAACCCAGCATTTTTTCAATACGGGGGCCTTCAACCACATAGACTCCGTCTTCTGTTACTTCCACAGAGTAAGGCAGCATTACTCCGGACAGGCTCTTTAAGTCAAATTCCTTTTCAAAGACCATAGGACTTAAATTGACTGTTTTAAGCAGTTCACAGACAGCATATAGCAGCTCCTTAACTCCCTGTCCGCTGACTGCAGAGATGGGATAAACTTTAATACCCTTAGGTTCAAACTCAGCTTTCAGTTTGTCAACAGGACTCTCACCATCTTCATAAATGGCATCAATCTTGTTTGCAGCTATAATCTGAGGACGCTTGATTAAATCTGGATTATAGGCTTCAAGCTCTTTATTAATGGCTATGATATCGGCGATCGGGTCACGGCCTTCTGTTGAAGCTGCATCAACAACATGAACCAGTACTCTTGTCCGCTCAATATGGCGAAGGAAATCATGTCCCAGTCCGATACCTTGAGAAGCTCCTTCAATGAGTCCGGGAATATCTGCCATGACAAAACCGTTTCCTCCATCTATATCAACTACTCCCAGATGAGGGTTTAACGTAGTGAAATGGTAATTGGCAATTTTGGGTCTGGCATTGCTGACTCTTGATAATAGAGTCGATTTTCCAACATTGGGAAATCCCACTAATCCGACATCAGCGATTACCTTTAATTCCATCTGAACCCAAAGCTCCTGGGAGGCCTGTCCCGGCTGAGCATACTTCGGCGCCTGCATGGTAGGGGTAGCGAAATTCATGTTACCCTGTCCGCCTCTGCCGCCTTTTAAGATAACCTCACGACGGTTTTCTCCGGACATATCGGCAATGACTTTTCCAGATTCAAAATCCTTTAAAACGGTCCCTTCCGGTACCTTAATAATTAAGTCGCCGCCATCTTTTCCGTGACACCGGCGTTTCCCGCCTGGTTCTCCATCCTGCGCGGTATACTTGTGAATGTGTCTGAAGTCACTTAATGTATTCAGTCCTTCATCCACTTCAAATATAATATTACCGCCTCTGCCCCCGTCACCGCCGTCGGGTCCGCCGCAGGGAACGTAAATTTCTCTCCGGAAGCTGACATGACCATCGCCGCCCTTTCCGGATCTTATATATATTTTTGCTCTATCGGCAAACATTCATTCACCTGTTTCCTTTCTACTGATAAAAAAACCAAATCCCATTATTCTATATTCAGACTAATGGGCGTATCGTAAAAAACGGCTCCATACGTCAAGGTATGAAGCCGGTCCAATTATTCGTTAATTGCTTTTGGATAAACAGAAACCTGCTTTTTGTCTCTGCCTTTTCTCTCAAATCTCACAACGCCATCCACTAAAGCGAATAATGTATCATCACCGCCGCGGCCTACGTTGATGCCTGGATGAATGTGAGTTCCACGCTGTCTGTAAAGAATATTGCCAGCTAACACGAACTGTCCATCAGCTCTTTTGGCACCTAATCTCTTAGACTCGGAATCTCTGCCGTTCTTTGTAGAACCAACACCCTTTTTATGAGCGAAAAATTGAAGGTTCATCTTTAACATCACTTACACCTCCTTAAATCGGATTTTAATATATGGTTCTCCATATTCTTCCTCAATATCCTGTAATCCGAATACCAGAGAATTCATAAGGAGCTGCGACCCGGAACTTATGTCAGAAGTAAAACGAAACTGAAAAGAACCTGTCTTTTCTTCCTGATTCACTTCAAAAGAATCCTCTGTGAAATGCTCCACACTGTTGGACATATTAAAAGTTAAAGCTGAAACAGCGGAACAGACAAGTTCTTGTCCATCCTGATGATTATCAGCAAACCCAGCATGTCCTGACAGTTCAATTCCTGTATAACGTTGTTCTGAATCAACAAATACGGTTACTCTTATCATGATTAAGCATTGATCTTTTCGATCTTAACCTGAGTATAAGACTGTCTGTGACCATTCTTCTTATGGTATCCAGATTTTCTCTTATACTTGTAAACAATAACTTTCTTAGCTTTGCCTTCTTTAACAACTGTACCTGTTACGGTAGCACCTGCTACAGTCGGGCTGCCTACTGCTAATTCACCATTGTTTACAACAAGTACCTGGTCAAATGTGACAGCTTCACCAGCGTCAACACCAAGCTTTTCAACTTTAATGATATCGCCTTCCGCTACTTTGTACTGCTTACCACCTGTTGCAATAATTGCGTACATATGGCACCTCCTATTATCATTACTCGCCAATTATGGTGTTCTGTAACAACAGAAACTTTTTAACCTCATTGTGCGGCATACTGTATAAATATAGCATTTCTAAAAGGTTATGTCAATATTTTTTCTGCAAAATTATCAGAAAAAACGTGGTTTTTATGACTTCTCCTTGTATTTTCCCAGAACTCTTAGTATAATGGTCAAAGTTTGACTATAAAAGGGGGTAATATACCAATGAAAACAGATCAAAGAAATTCAATTTTTATCCGCTGCTGCTATGGATATGCTGTCAGCGGCATGGCGGTTTTAGTTATAGGAGCCATACTTCCATCTATAATAAAGGAAGCGGGAATCAGCTTTCTTGCGGCCGGAGGACTTTTATCTATTATGGCTATTGGCAATCTTTCTTCAAGTTTTATTTTCCCTGTTATGGTTTCTCTTATGGGGAAAAAGAAATCCATTACCATAGTTACTCTTTTTGTGCCATCTTCCCTGCTGGTTTTAAGCCTTTTACCTCCGCTTGCAGTCATGTACGCTGTTATACTGCTTTACGGCTTTGCGCGGGGCTGCATTACTATATTAAATAATGCGGCAGTCAACGATATCTATGGAGATACAGCCACCAGTAAGCTGAATATTCTTCACTGTTCCTTTGCAGTCGGGGCGTTCCTTGCTCCTTTGCTTACAGCAGCGATGATGAAACTGGGATTTGGTTGGAAAATAACCCTCTATTTGATCGTTGTATTAACGATTTTCTCCGCAATCTCATATGGGACCATGAATTATCAATTAATCGATGACAGAAAAAGTAAATCCAACAATTCAGTTGCTGGGAACAGAGGATTTCTACGCTCTTTTCCATTTTACTGCATTGCTTTTATTCTGTTTTTTTATCTTGGAGTTGAAAACTGCATCAATGGATGGTTTGTTACCTATCTTCAGAATACAGGAGTGATGAGTGCTGAATTTGCCACAACATTGGTGTCTCTTACCTGGCTGGTTATTATGGGGGGACGGTTAGTTTGTGCAGCAATGTCTAAAAAAATGCATAGAAGCACCATACTGCTGATTCATTCTATAGGAAGTGCAGTCTGCTTATTTATCCTGATTAAAGTAAATTCGTTACCTCTGGTGACAATCTCATTGCTGGGACTTGGTTACTTTCTCTCCGGAATTTATCCTACCTGTATTGCCAATGCAGGACCATTGATTCAGGGCTCTACCTTTGGAATGTCACTACTGACTGCAATCTCTGCCATGGGAGGTATTTTCACTCCCCAGATTGTCGGCGGAGCAGCCGACCGTGTGGGAATTGTAGCTGCAATCAGTATCCTGGTTTTTAATGTGGTTTTTGTTGTTATTCTGTCTGCAGTCAATTTTAGAATCTGGCATCAGAAAAAGAAGGTTGGTCAGACTTCATGACATTCCTGGACAGAGGGGGATATTTCATTATGAAATATCCCCCATCTGTAATGCCTGTTCATAAAGGGGCTTTCGAATTTTTTTCCTTGTCAGTTCAACCAGATTCAGTTTGGTTATTTCAACAACTGTGGTTTTAACAGGATCTTTAGAAACAATTTCTTCCAGACGCTTTAATAATATTATCTTATCTTCTTCATTATCCATGTCAATAAAATCAATTACAATAATTCCCGACAGATTTCTAAGCCGGATCTGATGTGCGATTTCCCCGGCCGCTTCCAGATTTATTTTCATGATCGTCTCCCGGAGCGCTTTTTTCCCTGAGTACTTGCCGGTATTTACATCGATAACAACTAAGGCTTCGGTTGGCTCAATGACCAGATACCCCCCGGATTTCATCCAAACTTTTTTGCCAAGTGCTTCCTTTACGGTTTTTTCAATCTGGTACAGCTTTTTTAAAGGAAGCAGAGAATCCTCGTAAAAAGACAGAAGATGCAGATCCTCTTTTTGATGTTCTGTTAGATATTCTTTAACTGCCTCATAAATATCCGGCTCATCGGTTATTACTGATTCAAGAGAAGACCGGAAGCTGTCACGCAGGCCGCCTAAATAAGACGGCGCAGAACTGTATAAGAGACTGTAGCAGGTTCTGTGTCCGGCATGTGTAAGAATACCGGTCAGTTTCTCTTTCAGCTGGATTAATTCCTGGTTTAAGGCTTCCATGGAGGCAGAGTAAGCGTTTGTTCTTACAATGATTCCCCAGTCCTCTTTCATACCTTCCAGATATTCTTTCATTTGCTGTTTCCATGCCGGATCCTGGATCTTGCCTGAAAAACCAATCTGCTTTTTCCCGGAAGTCAGAACAAAGTATCTGCCCGTCAAATTTAAATTCCCTGTAAGAACAGGAGCTTTCGTCTTTACCGCATCCCGTTCCACCTGGACGACAATCTCATCACCCTGACGGAGTCTGCCGTCATAGGGACGTCCGTCTGCAAAATGAACCGATGAGTCTGTAAGACTTAAATACCCCATTTGTCCATTACCAATATCCACAAATGCTGCATTAATATTTTTTACGATATTTTTTACTTTTCCTATATAAATATTCCCCAGAAATGAATGACCCTCCTCCGGCTCCATATCAATCTGAAGGGTTACCCTCCCTGACTGCAGAAAAGTGATTACGCAGCCATTCCATCTGGTTATAATCAATTTATTCAACGGATTCTCCTATAAGTCCCAGAGGAACAAGAATAGGATTGGTCTCATCACCTGTATTTCCGTATACCTCTTCTCTCTGGATACAAAATGCAAATTCCGGGCTGGCTTCCCCTCTCCACTGGTCGTATGCTTCCATTACCAGCTCCGGTTTTAAGTTGTCTGCACTTCCTGCTGATAGCTTCATAAAAATTTTGTTGTCTATGACGGAAAGGTGGTAGATATAATTCTTAAGATCTACTTCTCTCTCCCCCTTTTTAGACTTTTTCATAATCAGAATATGATCCTGCTCTTTAAATGCCAGAAGACCGTCAAAAAAGCCCTTTTTATCATCGGGTTCCTTCCCTTCCCGGAAGGTAACGGTGTAGTCTGCGGCAGCAACTAAAGACATGGCATTCTTTGCATTATCATTGAGCCGGTGACATTCGGTAACGGTAATCCCTTCTGCCATCACATCATTGAGCTGCTTCATTAAGGTTTCACAGTCCGCCATGGAATGTACCTCTATATCCATATATTCCCCATTACTGGTAAGACCGACGCCTAATGGTGCTGCAAAAGACATAATCTGATGAGGACTGAAGCCCTCGCTGTATTTAATATCAACATCAGCTCTTCTCATGGACTTCTGAAAATAGCGCATGATATCAAGATGGCCAACAAACTTGACAGGCCCCTGTTTCGCAAATTTAATTCTTACTTTCATTGCAGACACCTCCTTGAAAACTCATGGCACCACAGCCAGTACACTGCATCCGGCAGTTGGGGGTGACTTTCTCGTCAATGGCATTTCGCCATTCTCTTTTTAGAAATTCCTTTGATACTCCTGCATTAATAAAGTCCCATGGAAATACCTCGTCTAAGCTTCTTTCCCTGACTGTATAGAAATCGGAATCCAGACCGCAAGTTTCAAATGCTTTCATCCAGATATCATTTTTAAAATGTTCAGACCAGCTGTCATAAAGAGCACCGTTTCTGTAGACTTCTTCAATCAGAGCCGATATCTTTCTGTCTCCTCTTGCAAGAACTCCTTCCAGAACCGTTAAGTCTGCCTCATGATAATTGTATTTCAAGCTCTTCTGATTGAGCATAGTACGGAATTTATCCTTCACCAGATAGGCTTTCTGCAAAAATTCATCCTTTGTGCACATTCTTGCCCACTGGAATGGAGTAAATGGCTTCGGTACAAAGAATGAGGAACTGGCAACAACCTGCACCTTTCCGTTGCGCTGGTCTTTGGGTATTTCATAGTAAACTTCAGCCACTTTCTCTGAAAGCTCTGCAATTCCTTCCATGTCCTCTGCTGTCTCCGTAGGAAGTCCCAGCATAAAATAGAGTTTTACCCGGTTCCAGCCTCCACGGAACGCTTCCCCGGCTCCTTTTAAAATAATTTCTTCTGTGAGCCCCTTATTAATCACATCCCGAAGTCTCTGAGAGCCAGCCTCCGGAGCGAAGGTCAGACTGCTCTTACGGATATCCTGTACTTTACTCATAACATCCAGCGAAAATGCATCGATACGAAGAGAAGGAAGAGAAACATTGACGCCTTTGCCCTTAAATTCATCAATTAAAAAATTAACGATTCCTTCCAGTTCACTGTAATCACTGGAACTTAAGGAACTTAAGGAGATTTCCTCATGTCCGGTACTCTTTAACAGCTTATAGGCGTAATCTTTTAAATACTCCAGACTATGCTCTCTCATCGGCCGGTAAACATTGCCTGCCTGACAGAAGCGGCAGCCCCGGATACAGCCTCGTTGAATCTCCAGAACAACACGGTCCTGAGTTACCTTTATAAATGGAACAACCGGTTTTTCGATGTAAGCAGCATCATCCATACGAACAACCAGCTGTTTGGTAACGGTTGCCTTTGCATGGGGGTTGTTGGGTGTCATGCTTTTAATAGTGCCATCCTCATTGTAGGATACATCATAAAAAGAAGGAACATAGATTCCTTCGATTTCAGCGGCCATCTCAAGAAATTCTTTCCGGCTGCCCCCTGCTTTTTTATTCTCCTTATAGCGGTCCATCAGTTCAAAATAAACAGTTTCTCCTTCACCGATATAAAACATGTCAAAAAATGCAGCAAGAGGTTCCGGATTATATGCACAGGGACCGCCTCCGATGATAATGGGATCACTCTCCTGTCGGTCGGATGCATGAAGGGGAATCTGGCCCAGATCCAGGACCTGCAGAATATTGGTATAACACATTTCATATTGGAGTGTGATTCCAATAAAATCAAACTCCTTAATCGGATCCTGAGATTCCAGCGCAAAAAGAGGAATCTTCTTCTCTCTCATAATCTTGTCTAAATCAGTCCATGGAGAAAAAATACGTTCACAGTAGATGTCATCTCTCCTGTTAAACATATCATATAAAATCTGTATTCCAAGGTGGGACATTCCAATTTCGTAAACATCCGGGAAACACATACCGAATCGGATGTCTACTGAATCAGGATCCTTTCTTGCCATATTGACTTCATTCCCAATATACCGGGCAGGTTTTTCAATACTTAATAGTATTTCGTCTGATAAAGCTAATTTTTTCATATTAATTCCTTTTTATCTTGTGCCAGATGCACATTATTATAGATCAAAGTTTAATTATAAAATACTTTACAGGATTAAGCAATACTATTCGCCAAAACTACAGTAATTGGAACAAAAAAGGCATTGACCCATAAAATGAATCAATGCCAGAATGGATTATTCCAGATTCAGTTTCTTCTTGAAAATATAATCCGTAATTCCAAAAAGAAGTAATTGCATGAAGACTGCAAAAAGAATCATTATCGGGAAAAAGAAATTTGCAAAAAAGGCAAGTATGGAATTTGCAGATTCATTAAGCTTATCTCCGTAAACTCCAAGGGGCACCATGACAATTACCCCAATGATCTGTGATGCTATCTGGATAATAAAATACCCGATAATAGCGCCTAAAATCTTATTCTTGCTGATCACCTGACCCAGCGCTATGGCTGCGTAATAAATTAAAGGTGATGTAAAGATACCAAATAAAAACATAAACAGGAATTCAATTATAAACAGGACCAGCAGGGAACTGTTCATTGTGGTGTTAATATAGAACCAGGCATATGAAAGTTTATCAGTTAATACAGAAAAAAGATCTGACGTATAAAACATACCAAATATTGATATGAATATCACCAGCCAGCTGCTGACGGTCCAAATACTGGCGACAGTCAGTTTTGAAATGATATGACTCTCTGTTGAAACCGGAAGGGTATGCATTAAATAACCCTCATCTGTAACCATACTCTTATAAAAACGGTGAATAATCAGTAAGATACTTGCACTTGCAACAATGATCAAAGTAGCTACATATAGAAAAACAATAACGGTGGGAATAAACTGTAAAATCGGAGGATAATTTCCAATCCATAGTGTAAATCTGGTAATTGGCGTAAGTGCAATAGCAATCAGAAACAGCGGTAAAAAATAGCGTGCTGTTGCTTTTAATTCGTGTCTAATCAATTTTCCTAACATTTAAATACCTCCCTGAAATACGCATCAACCGATTTTCCTTCTTTCACACGGATATCATCTACTGAGGATTGAAGGGTGATGCGGCCATTTTGAATGAAAATCGCTTCGTCCAGAACATTTTCAATGTCTGCAATCAGGTGTGTGGATATGAGGACTGTTGAATTTTCACTGTAATTGCTGATAATTGTATCCAGGATGTAATCTCTGGAAGCTGGATCAACGCCGCCAATAGGCTCATCCAGTACATAAAGGTCAGCATTCCGGCTCATAACAAGAATCAGCTGCACTTTTTCTTTTGTTCCTTTTGACATTGTCTTTAAAGAGTCATTAGGATTGATATGAAGTTTTTCCAGCATATCATAGGCACGTTTTTTATCAAAGTTATTATAAAAATCTTCAAAAAAATCCAGCAGATTTTTAACTTTCATCCAATTGTTTAAGTAGGTCTTATCCGGGAGATAGGAAACAATTTTTTTCGTTTCTATTCCTGGTTTTGTACCATCAATCAGTATCTGACCGCCAGATGGAACCAGCAATCCGTTGATCAGCTTAATCAATGTGGTCTTTCCACTTCCGTTGGGACCAAGAAGTCCTATGATTCTGCCTCTTTCCAATGTCAGATTGATGTCTGATAAAGCAGTTACACTGCCGTAGCGTTTGCTTAACGTATTACATTCAAGTAATGGATTCATACTTATTACCTCCCATATATGAAATATTGTTTACCGGACAGATTCGAGAATAAACGTTTTTACCTCTTCGTCACTGAATCCCAGTTTTTTTAATTGTTCCAAAAAGTTTTCCAGTTGCTCTTTCGCCAATTCCATCTTCATTTTTTGTATCATTGATTGATCCTCCGTAATAAAACGGCCACTGGTACGATTGGTAACCAGCAGACCGCTATGTTCCAGTTCAGAAAGTGCTTTTTGCATCGTATTCGGGTTAACAGAAGCTTCTGCAGCTAAATCCCTGACGCTTGGAAGCTTGGAACCTGATTCGTATTCACCGGATATAATCCGATAATGAATCTGCTCAATTAGTTGAATATAGATAGGGCGGTCATTCTTAAGTTCCCATGCCATTTATTATTCCTCCTCCGCATCATATTGTACTACTGTATTAATTGCTTAATACAATAATACAGCTATATAATTAATTTGTCAACTGTTTATTGCAAAAAAACAGAGCAGCTGCTCCTGTAAATAGATTATTTACGCTTGCAACCACCCTATTCATGTGAAATTTATAAATTAAGCCTGTTCGATATAATCGTCAACCATTTCAAAAAGTGCCTGTTCTTTCTCGCTCTTTATCATCATTGGATATTGATGAATCGGAACCTGTCAATTTTCCATAAATGCATTAATCTGCCTCTTTTCTGTTATTTCTGCTGCTGCAAATATTTACTGACTGTCCGCTGAAAGATCTTCATGCTGCTGTCCACATTTTTATTTTCCTGCAGAATTTTGGAAACCTCCCCGTCTGCCAGATTCATAACCTGCTGATACTGGAGAAGCTTGGGTTCGATAATCCCGTTTTCAATGACATGGCATAGAAGTGTGCTGCTTATGACCAGCTCTCCTTCATCCATGTCCTCCTGAAGACAATCCACCCCCTCCTGGGAAGAAGCGACTGCTTTTAAAGCCGGAACTCCCTGGGAATAACGGTAGACGTCCATCTGCATCTTTCTGGTATAGGTCAGCTGCTTTAAAAACTCCCAGGCAAGGGTTTCATGTCTGGTTCTGCTGCCGATGCCGATTAGCAGGGCATCCACCTTGGATATATTTCCACCTTCTTTATCTGCCGGGAATGTGATGCAGTCCCACTGAAATTTGGTGTATTTTTTAATCCGGTACGGATAGGTTTTGTAAGTGCGGTACTCTGCGAACGTAAGAGGCATAAATGCCACTTTTCCTGCGTTGAAATCTTCCTGTGTTACATTCTGGCCCTGATTGATATCATTCAGGCGTTTGATGTATTTGACTGCATTTAAGACGCGGTTGTCCGTAAAGGAAATCTGAGCCTGATTATTCTCATATAATTTGCCGCCGCAGGTGTATAAGGCATCCCTCCAGCTGTAATTATAGGTTCCAAACTGGTCTAAAAGTCCATCCTGGTCCGTATCTTTTGTGACTTTCTGGCAGATCCGGTCCATATCTTCCCAGGTCCAGTCTTCTTTTGGCATCTCGATGCCTTCTTTTGCAAGAAGAGACTTATTAACAAACATCAGGGTTGGCACTACTTCATAAGGGAGTGCATACTGATGCTCTCCGTTTCGGCCGGTGTTTAAAGCGGTAGCAAAAAAGTCCCCTTTGTGAAAGCTGCTGTCAGAGGACATTAGATCATCCAGGTTTTTCATAACTCCAAGGGATGTAAATTTGTCAAAGTCAGAATCCAGCACTATAAACACATCCGGTGTTTTTCCTTCCAGCAGTTTTCTTGCGCACCATTCGGAATAATCCTCTTTTGCAATTCCACTGTAATAATGAATCTTCACATTCGGATGCGTTTTTTCAAAATCTGCAATGGCACGATCCATAATTTTAAAGCTGTTGGCACTTGCAACATCCCAGTTACTGCCAGTAAACATGCCGAATTCCAGTATAACCGGCCGGCTGCTTCTATTGTAGAGAAGGCATCCCCCCGACAGCAAAAGCAAAAGTATCACCCCGGTCAGGATGAGTTTTCTTTTCTTCATAACGCTCCCTCTGTTTCCTCGATCCGTCCTTCCACCTTATTCCTGACATTGCTCTGAACTGCCCAGATTGCAAGCTGGGTCCGATCCCTTAAATTCAGTTTATTTAAAATGGTACTTAAATAATTTCGTACGGTTCCCTCTGATAAGTTTAAAGTTCCTGCGATTTCCCGGTTGCTTGCTCCCTTTTCAATCTGTGCGATGATCTTCCATTCCGCTCTTGTCAGTTCATCCATATTTTTTTCTTTTACCGTAATGGAATAGTCTGCTTTAGCCATTTGAGAAAACAGCCGCAGCACCTTTGCTGTAATATCCGGATTAATCATCGCCCAGCCATTGTAAACAGTAGTAATTGCATTGGCAAGCTCTTCCATGGAGACTCCTTTGAGTAAATATCCGCTGGCACCGTATTTTAAAGCATTGTACACATATTCATCATCATCAAAGGTGGTCAGTATAATAATCTTTATCTGAGGGCAGCTTTCCTTAATGAGTTTTGTGCATTGGACCCCATCCATTTTTGGCATACGCACATCCATTAAAATCACGTCCGGCTTACTTTTACGGATGCACCGCATCACCTCCTGGCCATCAGCCGCCACATCGGTAACGGTCATGTCTTTCCTGCTGTTTAAAACGATCTGCAGACTCTGGCGTATCAGTTCCTGATCATCGGCAATCAATACTTTAATCATAGGATTCTCCCCTCCGGATTGGTATTCTTGCATTTACGATAAAACCATTGCTCCCGTCAAATGTCACGGCTCCGTTTAACATACGAATCCGCTCTTTCATATGCTTGGTACCGAAACCGCTTTTCATCTCCTTACATCCAATTCCATTATCTTTAATCTGAATCAGGATATCGTCCTCTTCCATTTTCATAGTTACCCATATCTCTTTGGCCAGCCCGTGACGTATGGCATTGGTGATTCCTTCCTGAACCACGCGGTAAATAGCATTCTCTTCATCTTCACCGAATTTTAAATTACTTACCCTGCAGTCAAAATAGACTCTGGTATCCGAAACGGCATTTAAATCAGTTACCATCTTATTAATGGCCATTTCCAGGCTGAAGCGCTCTAAGGCATCCGGTCTTAATTCACTGACGGAACGGCGGATGTCCTTAATTCCGTCTCTGGTAACTTTAGATATCAGCTCCAGCTGCTTTTTCGTCTGTTCCGGTGAAGTGCCAATGATCGCAAGACAAGCGTCAATTCCCGCTGAAATCCCGGTAAGTGTATGTCCCAGTGTATCATGGATTTCCCTTGCAAGACGGTTGCGTTCTCTGGTTTCTGCCATTTTTTCCGCCATAAGAGAATACTTTTGCAGCTGTTCGTTCACATCATGCAGCTTTTCGTTTAACCCATGTATCTCATCGATGTTTCCCTGCTGCTCGTTGATAATATTGACGCAGTAAGTCACGAATAAGATTACATTTAAGGATATAAAGATGTTATAAATACTCAGAAAATACTGCTGTTGGGATGCGCTGTAAAAAGCAATATAATCCTGGATGGAATACAGTCTGTAGGAAATGGACAACAGTTCATAATCAGCCAATATAAAGCTTCCAATGGCAACAGCCGCCAGTATGTATCTGGATTTTCCGTTTTTTACATATAGAATTACATTAGAAAATACCAGCAGAAGAATTCCGTTGTAGTTGAAATTCAGTTCAATGATAATTGCAAAGCATACGATAAAATCTGCTACCAGACTAGTTAAAATAACCTTACTGTTATTTGGAAACAGCCGGTCTCTGATTACCATGCTTAAGGTGAGAAAACCTAACAGCAGGGCGCAGAGCCATATTTTGGCATAGGGATACCAGACGATAGCCTGAATTTCATTTAAGAATTCTCTTGCACCGTATGATCTGCGGATTTTTTCGATTGTAATGTATATAAAAATGCTGATCCCCATTACTGATATAATGTTGAGGATGAGGATTCCGGTCTGAAGGATTCTCATCCTTGCGTTAGATTTATTCTCTTCCATTTCTCACCCTACTGCCATCCGTCAATTTCATAGTCCGCCAGATTGTCCTTTGTGATCAGGGTACTGGACAGACTGATATATGGGTCCACCGGTTCTCCGCTTAAATACCGGTAAGCGGTTTCTGCAGCAACTCTGCCAATGGATTTAGGACTTTGGGCACTGGTTCCGGTCACATATCCCATATCCAGAATCGCCTTGAAGTCAGGAGATCCGTCTACGCCGTAGATAAGAACTCCTTCCTCCCTTCTCGCCTGCTGAAGTGCTGCAAGCGCACCAAGAGCAGTTGGATCATTACCCCCAAGAACCACATCAAAGTCTTTATTCTGATTTAAGAACTCCTCCATTACTTTGGAAGATACCTCAATCTCCCCTGCTGCAGCATGCCGGTATACTACGCGATAATTTGGATTTCCTGCAATGGCATCGGTAAATCCCTGTGCCCGGTAGGTGATGGACATCTGAATGGGGTTATCCAGTATTACAATATCCGCCGATTTCTTACGCATCATCATATCCAGGGCGCAAAGCTGGCCTGCCTGATAGTTGTCAGTCTCAATCACGGATATGACCAGATCCCGGTCTTTTACCACGGTATCCACGTTAATGACTGCCACACCTGCCTTTTTACATGCAATTAATGCTGGGCGGACCGCTTCCCAGTCCACCGGATTTAAGAATAGCATACGGATTCCTTCGTCGATGAGTTCCTGAATCTGTTCATTCTGTTTCTCCTGGTCCTGTAAAGGATCTCTGGTTAAAAGAATATCTCCATTGGCCTCCACTACTTCTTCGATCCCCTGTCCCAGAACATTAAAATAGGGATTATTGCGTGTCATATAAGTGGCTCCGAATATAAGTGCTTCGTGAGGAGGGGCTTCGTCCTTCCTCTTGCCGCAGCCTGCCAGCAAAGCTGCAATCAGTGCAATTAAGAGAAATACCTCCGCCTTTCTCTTCATGTTTTTAACACCCCCGCATTTTTTATTTAGTATACCACAAAAAGCGTTTCGCTGTTAAGGAAACGCTCCCTGCCTGTGGAGATTTTTAACCCTTTTTCTTGTTTCTTAAGTAGTCTACAAAAACTGCCAGAAGAATTACAATGCCTTTTACCACATACTGCCAGAATGAGTTGACATTCAAAAGATTCAGACCGTTGTTTAATACACCGATAATCAGCCCTCCGATAATGGTGCCTCCGATTTTACCGGAACCGCCTGCCATGGAGGTTCCGCCAACCACAACTGCTGCAATGGCATCCATTTCAGCCCCGTCTCCTGCAGTAGGCTGACCGGAATACATACGGGAAGCGAGGACAACGCCTGCAAGACCAGCCATAATTCCGGAATAGGTATGTACCAGTAATTTCACTCTTGCTGTGCTGATTCCGGAAAACCTGGCAGCCTGTGAATTCCCTCCCACTGCATAGATGTGGCGTCCCAGCTTTGTCTTATTCATAATAATTGCGGTGATGATTAACACAAACACCAGGATAATGACAGGGGTGGGAACTCCTCCAATGTAGCCGGCACCGAGAAACTGCCATTTCTTAGTGACAACTCTAACTGGAGAACCACCGGTATAAACGTATGCCAGTCCTTTCGCTACATTCATGGTAGCAAGTGTGACTATAAATGGTGGAATGGTTGTTTTGGAGATTACCACACCGTTTGCCATTCCAACTGCCATACCAACCAAAACGCCGATTACAATTGCAGCAGGTATGGGAAGATTATAACGCGCAACACAGCCAGCAGCAACACAGCCGGAAAGGGCTATAATGGAACCTACGGAAAGGTCAATTCCTCCTAAAATAATTACCATGGTCATTCCGCATGCAAGGAATAAGTTTGAAGAAATCTGCCTCAGTACATTAAATATATTTTTATTTGTCAGAAATACACCGCTGGTCTTTGGAAATACAGACAGGAAAACACACAAAATCAGCAGTGCACCGATAATTCCGATGTTATCTATGAAATATTGTTTTATACTTTTTTGAATTCTGGTTGTCATCTGATCGCTCCCTCTTTCCTACTTGGCTGCCAGCTTCATAATCTGTTCCTGGGTAATGTTTTCGCTATGGTGGAAACAGCCGGCGGTTTTTCCGTCACACATAACATATACCCGGTCGCTCATATTAAGAATTTCCGGAAGTTCGGAAGAAATCATGATAATTGACATCCCTTCCTTCACCAGCTCATTCATGGCTGCATAAATTTCTGATTTTGCTCCTACATCCACGCCTCTGGTAGGTTCATCAAGAATCAGGATGTCTGGAGATGTGGCGAGCCATCTTCCGATCATGACTTTTTGCTGGTTTCCACCGGATAAGTTACCGATCAGCTGGTCCTGGGATGGAGTCTTTGTATCCATCATTTCAATATATTTTCCGGCTATTTCTTCTTCTTTTTTCTGATCTACTAAAATGCCATTGATAAAGGATTTAAGTACTTCTATAGTAGAGTTAAAACGGACGCTTTGTACCGGATAAAGTCCTTCCTGCTTCCGGTCTTCCGGCACCAGGGCAATTTTGTATTTCATGGCATCTAAGGGGGATCTGATTTTTGCTGGTTTTTCATTTACATATATTTCTCCGGACAGATATGGTGTCAGACCGAAAATACATTTCATGGTTTCACTTCTGCCTGCTCCCACTAAACCTGCAAAGCCGATGATTTCCCCCTGACGCAGTTCAAAACTGGCACCCTTTACCATCTTTCCGTCTGTTATATTTTCACATTTTAATACAACTTCACCCGGCTCCTTATAATCTCTTGTATAATATTTTGTCAGCTCCCGTCCTACCATCATGGAGATCAGCTGGTCTCTTGATGTGTTCTTTACAACGTTTGTTCCTACATAGGTTCCATCTCTAAGAACGGTCACTCTGTCGCAGATCTGCTCCAGTTCATCCATCTTATGGGAGATATAGATAATTCCTACTCCCTTTTTGACCAGCATACGCATAGTATCAAAAAGGAACTCCACCTCTTTATCTGATATGGAGGAGGTTGGTTCATCCATGACAAGAATCTTTGAACGGTAGGAAATGGCTTTGACGATCTCTACCATCTGCTGCTGCGCAATGGTTAAGTCCTTGACAAAAGCTGCCGGAGAGATGCTCATATGATAATCATCTAAGAGCTTTTCTGCTTCCCGTTCCATTGTCTCATGGTCAATAAATCCGCCTTTTAAAGGTTCCCGCCCCAGGAAAATATTTTCTGCCACAGTCATATGGGGGACCAGCACCAGTTCCTGATGTATGATGGAAATTCCATTGTCATGAGAAGCATTTACTCCGTCAATGGCCACTTTTTTTCCTTCAATGAAAATGTCTCCTTCTTCTGCAATATAAATTCCGCCTAACACCTTAATTAATGTGGATTTTCCAGCCCCGTTTTCTCCAAGAAGCGCATGCACTTCTCCAGGGAACAACTCAAAATCTACCCCCTGCAGTGCGTTGACACCGGGGAAGGATTTATGGATGTTTTTCATTTGGAGCAGAATTTTCTCACTCATATATTCACCTGCCTGTTCTTACACTGCGTTATCCATATAGGTCCAGTTGGGGAAAAAAGGTACCGCCTCCCGGGGCATGCAAACTCATCTGCACCAGGAGGCATGGTTCCTTTATCTGTATTTACTGCCAGCCGTCTGTGCCATAATCCTTCACGTTATCAGATGTAATCAGGAATGTTTCTACCGGATACCGGTCAGCCACTTCTTCCCCATTTAAGTAAGAATACATAATGTTGACTGCAGAACGTGCAATTTTAACAGGTGACTGGGCACCGCTTCCTTCAATGAGGGATTCCCCGGAGGCCATTTCTGCCTTAATATCAGGAGAGCCGTCTACACCGTAGATTTTACAGTCTTTGATTCCTGCTGCATTGGCAGCTGCCAGTGCTCCAAGGGCTGTGGGATCATTTCCACCAAATATGGCAACTACATCACCGTGCGCCTGAAGTAAATCTTCTGCAATTCCCATAGAGACCTCTAAATTTCCTTTTGCATCCTGCTGAGCAACGATATTAAATTTGTGGTCTTTAATCGCATCCAAAAATCCGTTGGTTCTGTCGGTTACAGAATTCATGGTCGGGGAATCAAGAACGATGATATCTCCGCCATCCGGATATTTCTTTACTAAATCTTCTCCGCATACGAAACCTGCATTGTAGTTATCAGAGCCGGTATAAGAGATCAGAAATGACATATCCGCCACTTCCGTATCAAATCCTACGGTAGGAATCTTTGCTTCTTTTAACTGGTCCAGTGCCGGAAGAATTCCTTCTGCTTCTGCCGGATTCATAAACATGGCATCAATTTTCTGTGAGATTAAATCCTCTACCTGGGTAATCTGGAGTGTTACATCATTAGCTGGATCCACAGAAATCAGTTCGTCTCCCTGGGCTTCAACCATTTCCCGCATGGTTTTTTCAATTGTTACAAAGAACGGGTTGGTTCCGTCCATACAGGTATATCCGAATTTATAGTGCTTGTTTGGATCTTTCTTTTTTACGTCTGCATCTGCCATATTTACAGTAGATTCGGATTTTACTGCAGCCGTTGTTTCTGCTTTCGCATCCGCTTTTGTTTCTGCCTTTGTTTCCTCAGCAGCTTTTGTTGTCTCTGGCGCCTTTGTTTCTGGTTCCCCATTGCTGCAGCCTGCCATAGACATTCCGGCAAGCGCTGCACACATCAGAATTGCGGCAAGCTTTTTTGTGCTTTTTTTCATGGTAAGTCCTCCTTATACATTATATAATTGTGTTATATGCTGCATAAATATCATACCACTATGTATTTTTTAAAACATGTGCACAATGTAATCAGTTTCTCATTACATTTGTCATATTTAATTTATAGTATTTGTCCAATCAGGATTGTCCCTGCCTGAATTTTCATCACAATGCACAATTACTCTGCCTCCGGGTATTCATTGCAAAGGAGGCGGTAAGGGGGCACGTCTTCTTCGATCTCAGGGAAACGGCCGATTGGCTGGTAAAAGCGGTTGTCCTCCTCATCGTTGTTGCGCATAGAAACTTCACCAAGCAGTACCGGCCCGGTATGGGGTTCCACATGAAAATCATGGTAGAGATAAGGATAGATAGTAATACTTTCTCCTGGGTGCAGCGTTACAACTGTTCCGGCAGGAACTTTATAACTTCTTCCATCGCTGTTTACCGTCACCTCCGAATCAGAGAGACTTCCATCAGCAGTGGATTCATAAACACGAATCAGGACGTTTCCTCCCCCTCTGTTTATAATATCCTCCATCTTCTTCCAGTGAAAATGCATGGCAGCTGACTGCCCTTCTATTAAGAACAGCAGCTTTTCTGCATAGATTTTCGTATTGCGGAGAGTAATAAGAGAAAATCCGGTCCGGTCAAAATCTCCAAGTCCGAAATCTGTGATATCCCAGCCAAGCATATTGTTACGGACTTCATCGTAATCATGCCCTTTTTTCCCCCATTCCTCTGGAGTAAAGCTGCAAAATGGAGGAAGGAAAAATCCGCATGTTTTAACCATCTGCTCCATATCCTTTAAAGCATTGTTGATTTCAGAACGTTTCATAGTTTTCAACCCTCTTTCTGTTCTATACCAGAGAATACCTTAATCGTATGAAGAACGTCTCTTTTCATTGCTTCCACACCCCACATTGTCACATCATGATAAAATACGATATCATCTGTTTTTGTGGCTTTTTCTTTCACATACATGCCGCCTGCCTTTGCCAGATAAGTATAGTAATTGATCTTACGGACACCCCGATTAATGCACTGACGGAAATCTTCATCACTGATTCCGGACCCTCCGTGCATGACAATGGGAAGCTCCACTTTTTTCCGAATCCGGCTGATTCTATCCAGGTCAAGATCTGGCTTTTTCAGATAAAGGCCATGTACAGTACCAAAGGAGCAGGCTAATGCATCAATTCCTGTAGCTGCAGCAAACATTTCCGCCTGATCAGGGTCTGTGTAGCAGCTTTCGGCCGCTTCACTTCCTTCTCCTTCTTCTCCCACGCTTAAAAATTCCTCTCTTCCCATAGCTCCGATCTCTCCTTCAACGGAAGCACCATATGCGCCGGCAAGCTCCACCGCAATTTTAGTTCCTGCCATATTTTCCTCAAAAGGAAGGGCGGAACCATCGTACATAACCGAGGTAAATCCCAGGTCTAAAGCCTGCTTTAATACCTTGAAATCATCACAGTGATCTAAGTGGACAGCTACTGGAACAGCTGCATTTTCCGCCATCATAACTATGATGGGACCAATTACCGTCAGGGGAATAATTGTTTCATGAACTGGTGCAAACTGTAAAATGACGGGCTGACCGGCTTCTTCTGCAGCACCCAGTACTGCCTGGATTCCCTCCAGGGAGGTGATATTAAAAGCACCTACGGCTATTTTTCTGGCCTCCGCCAGTTTGAGAATTGATTTCATTGTGATCAACATATGTAATTCCTCCTTTTGTTTATGGCAGGATTTGCTTTTGCTCTTCCCACCCATTTTTCATTTTTTCTTCTAACTTTTCAAATGACATCAGGCCGCTTACTGTATCATAGGCAGTCACACAGGAGGCGCCTGTTGCAGCAGCAAGTCTTACACATTCTACTGGGCTGCGCCTTTCAAGCATAGCCTTAATAAAAGCAGCGATACTGGTATCTCCCGCTCCGGTGGCAGACAGAATGCGGTCAGGGAGAAAGCTGTTCTGGAAGTAAGAAATTTCTCCCCACCCCTTTAAGAAATCCGGTCCATTTACGAACGCCTGGTTTGAAGCCGTTTTTAAGAACATTCCGGCTGCCCCGCATTTTAAAAGGACTGCCTTCGCTCCCAGTTGCAAAGCTTGATCAGCAATGGTTTCCACGTCTCCTTTTAAAGAGAGAATAGAGGTAATATCTTCGCCGGCGGCAATCGCCTGCCATTTCTCATACAGGGGACGGTTTAACAAAAATCCCAGTTCTTCGATACTTGGAACAAAAAAATCCACATAGGGAAGCACAGATTTAAATATCCGGTCCCAGCGGCAGGCTGCGGCTTCCGATTCGGGGTCCACAGCGGCCAGATCCAGCGAAGTAGTAAGCCCAAGCTCTTTGATGCTGCAAAAAAGTTCTTTTAATTCCAGTCCGTCATTTTGGTAGAACCGCTTCATCAGTGTAGGATAGCCGAAATGGAAATGATCCGCTGTTGCTGCTTTCTTTAAATCCACATGCTCAAAGCCAAACGTATCATTACAGCCGGGATTATGAAGAAATAACCGGTCAACCCCCTTTGGTGCAAGAACAATTGTGTAGGAGGTAATCTCCCCCGGCAGAACCGTAATACAGCTTTCGCACCCTCTTTCCTGTATCTTTCCTTTCAGAATCCGTCCAAAATCATCATCTCCTGTGTTTGCCATCAAAAGGACCTCTGCACCCAGTGCATGCAGTCCCAGTCCAGTGTTAAAAGCAGCCCCGCCTCCGGATACGCTGGCCTTTCCAACTTCTAAAAGTTTACCAGGCTGAAAGGATCTAAGAATCTTCTTTCCATCACCGCCTTTAAAGACAGGTGTAATATCCAGGGAAATGTGTCCGGCAACGATTATTTTTTTATTTCCCTTCTCATCTGGCATAATAAACTCCCCCTTTCCTGCCTTCATCATAGCAACCATAAGAGGAAAGTCAACAGTATTTATGCATTATTACTATTGCACTTGTTATTGTGACATTTGTCATGTACATATTGCACAATGAATTTTTCTGTTATACTTAAGTTTCTTAGGAGTATAAAACTTTTGCATTTAATTATTGACAAATGCAAACAAAGTCCTTATATTAATTGTTAATATTAAAACTTCATACGAGCTTGTAAAGACGAAGACGTTTCCTGCCAGGAAACCCTCTTCGTCTTTTTTATTTGTTCTTTCGTTTTTGAAGCTGCCAGAAGGAGGTATAAGGTTGTACAGTATTGGAGTAGATATCGGAACCAGTACAACGGAAATTATTATCAGCAATATTAAGATCTCCACCAGACTGGGGTCATCCCTTCTTCCCACAACCAGAATCGATGAGACTGAGGTTGTCTACCGGAGTCCGGTTATCTTCACACCACTCATTTCAAGGGATACCATAGATTTTGAACAGATACGTGAACGGTTAAAGGAGGCTTTTAGGGAAAGCGGAATTGATAAGGAGAACATAGAAACCGGTGCAGTCATTATAACGGGGGAAACAGCAAGAAAGGAAAATGCCAGTCAGGTGAATATCTGGTTATCAGAATACCTGGGCGATTTTGTTGTTGCTGCCGCAGGTCCCAAGCTGGAATCGGTTTTAGCCGGGAAAGGTGCTGGAATCAGCGGAGAATCAAAAAGAAGGAGCCGAAAAATCATTAACCTGGATATTGGCGGGGGGACCTTAAATGCGGCTGTATTTGACTGCGGAATCTGTACAGATTCATTTGCAATGGACATTGGCGGAAGGCTGATTAAGCTGGATGAAACTGGCACCGTAACCTATATTTCAGACCGGATTCTCCATATTCTTGAAAATCATGAACTGCCCATCAGGCAGGGAGATACTGCTGATATCAAGGTTCTTGAACGTTTCTGCGGTTATCTGGCAGACAGCTGCCTTCAGGCACTTGGGCTGCGTAAAATGAATGAGGATACGCTTCCCTTGTACATCACAGATTTTATCATTCCTGAGAATCTTGATTTCATATCCATATCCGGCGGAGTTGGCGAATATGTGGGATCGTTAAACGAAAGCCAGGATCAGGAACAATGGTTCCAATACGGAGACATCGGCCCTTTGCTTGGAATTAAAATTACTGAGGCTCTTTCCCCATATAAGAGCAGACTTATTACTCCTGATGAAAAAATAAGGGCAACAGTAATTGGAGCAGGAAGTCACTCTCTGTCCGTCAGTGGAAGTACTGTGGGAGTTGAACCCTCCATTTTACCTATGCGAAATATTCCCATAGTAAAATGCCCGGCAGAGGCGGACCAGTGGGGAGATATATTTAGAAGTACCAGACCTCTTATGGAGCTTTACGAGGACGATTTTCTTGCAGTGAGTATAAGGGGAGAAAGAAGTCCCGGATACCAGGATCTTAAACTTCTTGCAGATCAGATCGCCAGCCTTTATGAGGGATTAAAAAGCCCTGTGATTGTACTCTTAAAAGAAGACTTTGCTAAAGCGCTCAGTCAGATGATCCGGATTCATACGCCATGCAGAAAACCCGTTATCTGTCTGGATCAGATACAGTTTGAAGCCGGTGATTACATTGATATCGGATCACCTGTTGGAAGCGCGGTACCTGTTGTTATTAAAACATTAGTTTATCAATCCTGATGAAATACCAGATCAGGATTTAGAAAAATAAAACCATGAAATATCAGGAGGATTCCATTATGGAAGAAAAAAATTTGAACAAAGCCCTTACACCGGTTAAACTATGGGCGATTATCGTTGGAGCAGTTGTTTCCGGTATGTATTTTGGCTGGAATTACTTGTTTGAGATGACTAATTTCACAGGTGCGTTAATTGCCACCTTCATTGTCACTCTTTTCTACGTTTCCTTTGTATTTTGTTACTCTGAGCTGGCAACAGCCATTCCGTCTGCAGCCGGTCCTACTGCATATGCAGAAAAATCATTCGGTAAGTTTGCCGGTTTTATCGCCGGTTTCTCAATACTCCTTGAGTATATCTTTGCAACGCCAGGAATTGCACTATCCATCGGCGCATATGTTCATGGACTGTTTCCTGTTATCCCGGCAAATATCGCCGCTATTACAGCTTTCTGCATCTTCGTGTTTATTAATATCCGTGGAATTGAATCTGCGGCAATCGTCAGTGTGATTGTTACGGCAGTGGCTATTCTTGGAGTGGCTGTTTACTTTATCGTTGGAATACCTACTGTGGATGTAAATGGTCTGTTCTCTTCCGGAGCATCCATGAACGGCATTCATGGCATTTTTGCTGCCATTCCATTTGTAGTCTGGTTTTATCTGGCAGTAGAGTCAGGGGCAATGGGGGCGGAAGAATGTAAAAATCCGCAAAAAGATATACCAAAAGCATTTATTTCAGGAATCGGTGCACTGGTTGTAATGGCAGTTGCCGTTCTTATCGTTACAGCCGGAAACTCTGCTTCTGATCTGTCTGCTATTGCAGCCACAGATAACCCACTTCCGGCAATTTTATCAAAAGTCTATGGTGAGAATTCATTCCTGGTAAAATTGGTTGGATTTTTTGGATTATTTGGTCTGGCAGCCAGTCTTCATGGTATTATGATCGGTTATTCCAGGCAGGCATACGCTATGTCCAGAAGCGGGTATCTACCCAAAGCACTTTCAAACCTTGATAAAAATGGTACTCCGGTCTTTGCCCTTATAAGCACCAGCCTGATTGGTCTCTTTTTTGTAATTACAGGAAATGTAGGCAGTCTGGTTGTATTCTCCTGCATCGGCTCGTCTGTAATGGCAGTTTTATCCATTGCCTCCTGGTTTGTTCTAAGGAAAAGAGAGCCGGATCTGGCACGTCCTTACCGGTTAAAGTCCGCCCTTATTCCAGTCATTGCAGCAGTTACCTGTGCAATTGTAGTAGTTGCCATCGTAGTTTCGCAGGCTTCTCTTTTGTTCCTGGCCGCCATTGTTTATGCAGCCGCTATTCTTTATTACCTTGTAAAAGACAAAGTTTTTGCAAATGGGTTTGTATCCATAGAAAATGAAATGGAATCATAGGAGGCCTAAACGGTGAAGTTAAAGACAAGATTATTCGGAAAAACCTACGAATTCCGGTCAGTAAAGGAAGTCCTGGCAAAGGCAAATGAAGAGAAATCCGGTGATACACTGGCTGGAATCGCAGCTTTAGATGCGGCAGAGCGTATTGCAGCCAAAGTGGTGCTTGCCGATTTAACCGTTTCCGATTTACGCAACCATCCGGTTGCTGATTATGAAACAGATGAAGTCACAAGAGTGATTCAGGACGGTTTGGATGAGGAAGCCTATAAAAAAATCAAATCCATAACTATTGGAGAATTTCGGGAATTTATACTGGCCTCTCCTGCCGCTGCCATTGAAGAGATCCGGGATGGTCTCACAGCTGAGGTGATTGCAGGGGTAACTAAATTAATGAGCAATCTTGATATCATTGTGGCTTCAAAGAAGCTGATTGTTCCTGCTACCTGCAATACAACAATCGGTCTTCCGGGAACTCTTGCCTCCAGACTGCAGCCCAATCATCCCACCGACAGCTTTGAAGGGGTTATGGCATCTGTATTTGAAGGAATCTCCTATGCAAATGGTGATGCATTAATTGGCTTAAATCCGGCCATAGATACGGTGGAACAAACGGATAAAATCCTCCGTGCATTCCGTGATTTTATGGATAAGTGGCAGATTCCCACTCAAAACTGCGTTCTTTCCCATGTTACCACGCAGATGGAAGCTTTAAAAAAAGGCAGTCCCATGGATTTAATGTTCCAATCTATTGCCGGATCACAGATATCCAATACCGCTTTCGGAATCAGTGCCGCCTTAATGGATGAGGCGTATGAACTGATGAAAGAAAAAAGAAGCTCAAAAGGTCCCAACTTCATGTATTTTGAAACAGGTCAGGGGGCTGAACTTTCCTCAGAAGGCCATCATGATGCGGATCAGCTGGTAATGGAGGCACGATGCTACGGATTTGCAAAACGTTACCACCCTTACTGCGTCAATACCGTAGTTGGTTTTATCGGACCGGAATATTTATATGACGGAGCACAGGTAATCCGTGCAGGACTGGAAGATCATTTTATGGGAAAGCTGACCGGTATCCCTATGGGCTGCGATGTCTGTTATACCAATCATATGAAGGCCAGCCAGAATGATTTGGAAAACTTAGGTGTCCTCCTTGCCAGTGCAGGTGTCAATTATGTAATGGGAATACCGGCCGGGGATGACATTATGCTGATGTATCAGTCTTCAAGCTATCATGATGCCGCAGCATTTCGGGAAACAAGCGGAAAACGCCCCATGCGGGAATTTGAAAAGCGTATGGAAGAACTTGGTATCATGGAAGACGGACATTTGACAGAGCGGGCCGGGGATCCATCTATTTTCACACAGGAGGTAAAGTAAATGAGTCAGGACCTAGTAAGGGATATCTCTTCTCTTGATTTAACAGACAGGGTAACGATTGACCAGCCAGTTGACCTCCAGTCCTGTGTCAATTTAAAAAAGACAACAGCTGCAAGAATCTGTGTGGGCAAGGCAGGAACCAGGTTGAAAACAGAAACCTATCTCCGCTTCCGTGCTGACCATGCAGTTGCCATGGATGCCGTCTGGTCAGAAGTGGATGAAAAAGTGGTGGATCAGCTGGGATTTTTAAAGGTTCAGAGTTTATGCAAAAATAAAGATGAGTACATAACAAGACCGGACCTTGGAAGACGTTTTTTCGATGAAACACTAAAAATAATCAGTGAAAAATGCAGACACGATATCGATGTGCAGATCATTGCCGGTGATGGACTTAGCTCCCCTGCAATCACCAGTAATCTTCCTGATATCTATCCAATGCTTATGGATGGACTGAAAGAAAAGGGATATACGGTAGGTGATCCCATCTTTGTCAAATTTGCGAGGGTTGCAACCATGGACCGGATCAGTGAAACGTTAAAAGCAAAAATCACCATTATTCTCATAGGGGAACGGCCGGGTCTTGCAACCGGAGAAAGTTTAAGTGCATATATGGCATATGAATCAAGCACGAAGAAGCCGGAATCCCAGAGAACGGTGGTATCCAATATCCATAAGAATGGAATGCCGCCGGTAGAAGCCGGTGCACAGATCATTTCTATTGTGGAGGCAATTATGAAAGCAAAAACCAGCGGAATTGATTTAAAATTATAGCTCTGTTAGATAATACGAATGCTTACTTTATCTAAATATAAAACTCCTTTGAAATATTAAATTTAGTCAGAATATTTCAAAGGAGTTTTTCACTTTAGTTAATATATTACTTTATTAAATTTGCACCTAATTCAAATGCTTTTAGACAATCTAAAGGAAATTGTATTTTTCTATGTTCTGCTTTTGCTTCTTCAGAAAAGGCATTGGATTTATATTTTGAGTAATCATCAAATTGGTAAGTATTATTTGAATACATAACTAATGGCTTAGTAAACATACGTTCAAGGCCAGATTCAATTTTATTAAAAGTTGACAGGTATCCACTTTTATCCATGAATTCTTCAGTAGCATTCATTGTATAAATGAATGCTGTTGGCATCTTCTTTGGTGTAATTAAAGAATAATTTTCATCGTACACTAAATAAGGAAAGATTAGTCTTTCTATAAATGATTGTAATTGACCTGTTATATTACCAAAGTATATTGGAGAACCAAAAATAAGCCCGTCAGCTTGAGATACCTTTTCTAAAACTTCTTGAATATCGTCTTTTACTGCACATTTTCCATAACTTACACCGCCAAGTCTTTTGCAGGCAAAACAGCTTTTACATCCAGTATAGTTTAAATCATATAAATTAATGATTTTAGTTTCAATATTTTTACCATTTGCTGATTCTTTTACTCCATCTAAAGCTTTTTGAAGCAATGTAGCAGTATTTCTATTTTTTCTTGGACTTCCATTAATAGCATAAAATTTCATAGTGACACTCCTATTTTTTATTTATTTATGTATTTATAACTTTATGCTAT
>NZ_JAWONS010000277.1:0-545 GCF_033342255.1 Clostridium boliviensis | reverse complement strand
CCTGGACTTCGACATGGACTTGGCGGTTTCCCGGTCCAACGAGAACCCGGTCTATTATGTCCAATACGCCCATGCCCGGATTCAAAGCGTCTTTCGTCAGGCCGAGGAACGGGGGCTTTCCCCCGCCGGGGATCCGGAAACCCTCTCCCTGCTCACAGAGGAACAGGAGTATGAATTGATGCAGGCCCTGGCCGCTTTCCCCGACGAAGTGGCCGGTGCGGCGCAGCAGCTCACGCCCCACCGGGTGGTGCGCTATCTGCATGAATTGGCCTCCCTGTTCCACAGCTATTACAGGGCTCATCGGGTGATCGGCGAGGATGAGAAACAGTCCCGGGCCCGGCTGGCCCTTCTGGCAGGGGTGGCTCAGGTGCTCAAAAACGGCCTGACCCTGATCGGTGTCAACGCTCCGGATCGGATGTAAGCCGGCCGTTTGCAGGCCGCAGGGGGTGGGGGACGGGAACTCCCCACCCTGCCCACCCTTCGCCCGGGAGGCGATCGATCGTGAAGCTCCTTTTGCTGTCCACCTTAACCGGATTTGTTGCGGG
>NZ_JAWONS010000276.1:0-370 GCF_033342255.1 Clostridium boliviensis | reverse complement strand
CTTCGTCGCCCTGTGTCCGGCTTTTTTATATGGGTTCCTCGATGCGTCGCTGGCGGCCCGCTTTCCCGTATACGGACACCGGGAGGGGCTGAGCACGGGATGGATTTCCGTCCTGTTGAGCACCTTTGTGTGCGGCGGTCTCGTGTTGCAAATGCCCCTCGGCATGCTGAGTGATCGGTACGGTCGAAAAAACGTGCTGATGACGATCTGCCTGCTGGGGGGAATGGGGTTGGCGGTCGTCCCTTCCTTCAGCGGAGAACCGGCGATGTTGCTCGGCCTGTTCGGATTGATCGGAGGGCTCCTCGGCTCCCTCTATTCCCTGGGATTGGCCTATCTGGCGGATCTCCTCCCCTCCAGCCACATGCCGGAG
>NZ_JAWONS010000275.1:0-28459 GCF_033342255.1 Clostridium boliviensis | reverse complement strand
CCGTCCCTGTGCAAACAACTCATTGATTTCAGGCTGATCATAATACATATAATTGTATGCAGCGCCTGTTTCAAATAAGCTGGAGAAAGTGTCAGGGTCAATTCCCATAATATAACCACCAAAGTACATATCGTAGGAATTGTTCTTATCCTTCATCTGCTGGCTGAGAGCCTTGGAATCAACACCTGCAAGAGTAACCTTAAATCCTGCTTTTTCAAGCTGCTCCTGAACCATCAGTGCTGAGGTGGACTGTAAACTGTCTGATCCGCTGTAACCAAGAGTCAGCTCTGGTTTCTCTACTCCGGAAGCTGCAAGATATTCTTTTGATTTTTCAAGGTTCTGCTCATATTTTTCTACATCTTCTGTAAAGAACTTGCTGTTAGGAGGCATGAAGCTCCATGGAAGATCATAGTTATCAGAGCTTAACAAAGCAGCATCTGCAATTGCCTTCTTATCCAGCGCATAAAGAATTGCTTTTCTTAAATCCTCATTCTGTACACGTGCTGCGTTGATCATCATATATCCTACGCGGCCTTCCTGATAAGGATATACAGTTAAGTTTGCAGAATCCAGATCCATCTGTGATACCTGAGCCGGAGTACCAATCCATGCATCTACTTCGCCGCTCTGAATGGCTGTCATGGCTGTATTCTCATTCTCAATAATGCGGTATACAATATTATCAATGGAAGGCGCCCCAAGGAAATAGCTCTCATTCTTTGTGAACTTCACATAGGAACCTGCTGAGTATTCAGACATTACATAAGGTCCGGTTCCAACAGGCTTTGTATTAACGTCATTATTTTCAAAATTAGTTACATTCTCATAAATATGCTTTGGCATAATGAAAATCTGTGAGAACATCTCCACTGCTGCGGAATTTACGAAAGGCATGGTTAATTTAACCGTATAATCATCAACCTTTTCAATCTTTACCGCACCTTCCGGATAAACCAGCTGGGAATAAGCCCAGCCTGCGTTCTCTTCCTTCTCCATAGCCTCGAATGTGAAAACAACGTCGTCAGCGGTAAATTTCTCACCATCTGACCACTTAACGTCATCACGTAAGTGCATGGTGTAAGATAAGTTATCTTCGGAAGTATCAATGCTCTTTGCCAGGAAATAATTAATTCCATCCGCATTATACATATATAACGGAGAATAGATCATCTTGAGCGTCATAAGACCGAAACGGTCACTGGTGGTAATTACATTAACATTGGCACCCGGGTCTCCTGCGATTGCATAGGTAAAGGTGCTATCTCCTCCTTCAGACGGATTCGCCGCATCCGCCGTTGTCTCGCCGGCACCTGCTGTGCTGCCGGATACTGCTGTGGTTCCTTCTGCTGACGGATCTTTGCCGCCGCACGCGGTAAGTCCTCCAAGCACCATAACAGCTGCCAAAAGAATGCCCGCACTTTTCATAAAATTCTTTTTCATAATTTTCTCCTTTCATAATGTCCCTAAACTCATCTGTCCTTAATCAGAAAAAGTTAAAATCATTATATACCGGTTCACCTACTTTTTTCAACACTTTTCGACATTAATCCTATTTTTCTATAGTTTTTATATGTTAATCATGAATTTCCCATATAGCAGGTAGTAAAAAAGACAGTTGTTAAGTCTGGCAACTGCCTTCTTTGGCATATGATATATCTATTATGAACAATGTTGTATTTATGATATTCTCTTTTTTATATATTTCGAATGGAGAAGGTTCTTTCATATGGGGTATAATCATTGAAATAAAGAGTAAAGCCTGTGGTATTGATCTCTTCTCCTGAGTAATGTCCGCCGAATTCGTGCGTTCCAAAGCCCGGTCCTATGAGAAGTTTCTGGTCTCCGTGAAGAAGATTGAGTAAACCATCCCGAAGCACCATCTCTCCGCCTTTTTCTGCTCTCATATGGAAATGCTCATTTTCCAGAACACTGCCTGCAGGAATACAAATTTCCACACGAAGAGGGGCTTTGTCAAGTCCCTCCGCTTTTACGGATACTTCCATACCATCAGAGAGCTCTTTCAGTGTAACAGTCATGCGGATTTCACTGCTGTTTAGAATATCCCGCTTCTTATGATCCATCTTCCACCAGTCTGTTGTGTTCTGCTTTTCTTTAAAAGGAAGATAATACCAGCCTTTTGCCACAGAAGTCAATACGCAGACTCCATCTTTTTCTTCCATTGTCTGTGGAACGAAGTTGCGGATATCGCAGTAGCTCTCTCCTATTTTTAAGTATACCAGTGTTTCTTTAAATTTTAAGAACAGAAAAGTACTTTTTCCTTTGAGGATACTGTAGCCGTACTGTAAAGTCTTTCCCCTGATTACACCTGCTTCTTCAAAATGCTTATGGTACGTATCTAAGAAGCCATATCCTTTCAGCTCATACTGCTCCATAAAATCATGAAGCATTATAATATGCAGGCATTCCGGCGCCATGTCGCCCCGTTCCATATTGTCTTTGATAATCTTATGGGCAGCCCGGTCAAAGATTTCCTCTCCTGTTTTAGCTGCCATATATAAATACTGGTAAAAATACTTATCCGGATAATCAGCCTTGCCCTGGTCCTGTCTGGTGGAATTCTGGGTGAAGATCGTATCGTCGGGATCAATGTAAAAGAGCATCATTTTTAAGTTCCGCTCCACATATCCCAGATAGCTTTCATCGCCGGTTTCCTCATACATTGCCATCATGGCATTGTTTACCACTGCATTGTAATTGCCGGTGGAGCGCTCTGCATACTCCCCTTCCTCATTGCCGTCAATCCCTTCCGCCAGATACTGGTCTGCACGGGCAAGCAGCTGTGTGGCAAACTCCGGATTTTCTTCTTTTACCAGATTTGCCCCCTGCATCAGTGCAGCTGTAATTCCCCAGCGGTGGTTGGGCGTGTGAAAGCCTCCGGTCAGGAGAGCTTTTAAGGATTCTTCCAGTATAAACCGGTAACCGTCTTTCAGTTTTTCCAGCTCGCCTTCTTTTGTATATTTTAAAAACAGGCGGTAGGTTGCAATAAGCCGTTTAAAGCAAAAGGAGGTGTCCGGTGCGGATTTAAAATTGCAGGAGGGATAATCAAAGCTTCCATCCTCTCTCTGACAGTTTGCAATAAAGGTCACAGCTGCTTCCATGGCACAAAGAAGAGCAGCATCCTTATAATACCTGCTTAGAGAATTTAAATAAACCGATGCTGCATCTGCCATTACATAGATGGTTGGTTTGACCTCTAAAATATCACGTTTCATACCTCCGTAGAAAGGATCTCTCTCGTCTGTTACCTGTGTGCTTAAAAAATGATCCACCCGCTTTTCTGCGGAACGTATCAGATGTCCCATATACCGTTTCATAATTCCTGTCCTCTTTTCTTCTATTTTAATAGAGCAGCTCCGATCAGCCCGGCATCATTGTCTAACACCGCTGCAGTAATCCTTGTCCTGCGCTTTGAGGTTCTTGCATAATCTTCCTGGTCTATGATTCTTTTTAACGGATCCAAAAGCAAATCTCCTGCTTTGCTGATGCCACCGCCGATGCAGATTAATTCCGGCTGGAATATATTGATTAAATCCAAAAGCCCCGCTGCCAGATACTCAATGTACCGGTCAAATACGAAAAGCGCAGCAGCATCTTCTCTTCTGACTCCGTCAAAGAGTGTTTTGCCCTCCACATGCTCGATCTCTCCGCCGCAAAGCTCCCAGAGAATGGATTGGGGATTATCCAGCATAGCCTCTTTTGTCTGTGAAATCAGCGCAGTGGCAGAAGCATAGGCTTCAAAGCAGCCTTTTCTTCCGCAGTTGCATGAAATTCCGTTTCGGTCAATGGTGAAATGTCCGAATTCACCAGCCGCATAATTTATTCCCTCATATAGCTTTCCGTCAAGAATGATTCCGCCGCCTACTCCGGTTCCCAGAGTCACAGCCAGCATGGAGTTTACGCCTTTCCCGCTTCCCGCTGTATATTCCCCCCAGGCCGCAGCATTGGCATCATTATCAAAACGTATTTTTTTGCCCGGCAGAGCCTTCTCCATCATGGATACCAACGGTTCATCATAGAAGCCCAGATTATTGGCATATTCCACTATTCCAGTCTCTTTGTTGGCTGTTCCAGGAACTCCCAGACCCACAGCTTCTATCTCCTCCCAGGAAACATTCCCCTCCTGTGCAGCCTTTTTTGCAAGGTCCGCCATATCCTGAACGATCTCCCCTGCACTTCTTCCGCTTCTGGTGGGCACAGACAGGCGGGTAAAAAGTGTTCCGTCTTCTCCTACCAGTCCGGCGGCAATATTGGTTCCCCCTAAATCTATTCCGATATAATACTTCATTCTCTATCCGCTCCCTTTCCGCGTACAACTGCCGGAGCGCAGCTGCACCCCGGCATTTTTCTTTCATTATCTTCTCCGCTTACGGAGAAACCAGGACTCCAGCTGTTCCATATCAGCATTCACCACCAGTTGTTTTGGAAAATTCAGGCTGTTCAACATGGCAAGTGCTTCATCGAACTGTCCCACACTCCTGCAGAAATGAGCATCTGAGCTGACAATGACAGAAACGCTGTATTTCATACAGAGTCTGGCAATGGTGCGGCAATTTTGCGCGGAACTTTTTCTGACACGGAAAGTCCCTTCGTTAATCTCCACAAGCTTACCCTTTTTACCAAACTCCGGTATTACCCGTTCATAATCATACTCATAGCAGGCAGTTCCGCTATGTCCGATGATATCTATCAGAGGATTTTCTGCTGCGTGAAGATATGCTTTAGTATTGTCTTTTATGCTTCCCGGCGCGATCACATCCTCATGAAAAGAGGCTATGGTATAATCCAGCCGGTTTTCTATGGTATCCGGGCTTAAATCAATTTCACCGTCAAAATTTGTAAAATTCAGTTCTGCTCCGCGGAGTATACGGACCCCATCCACCCATTCCGGAAGCACACGCAGATTTCTAAAATGCCCCTCCGGTGCTCCGTCCGGATGAGCCGGACAGTGGTTGCTGATTCCTACCGCTAAAAGTCCGGCAGCCTTTGCAGCTGTGATATTTTCATAAACAGTACTGTAACCATGCCTGCTTACATCTGTATGCGTGTGTAAATCTGCAGCAAGACGCTTTATCATAATTTCTCACTTTACTTTTATGTTTTCTTACTTCATGATTATATCTCTTTTTACCGCGATTCTTCTACCTTATTTTTGTTTTTCTGTCGAAATTTATTGCACTTTTTGTTTTTATTATCTATCCATTGATGGAATCAATCCGTTTGTCATTGGACAGGCTGATCACCAGGTCATTCTTTTCATAGCCGGCCGGATAAAGTAAATCCAGCTCGATCTTGGTTCCGTCCTTGGACTTACCTATTTTTACATTCAGCACCTTCACCTTATCTTCGTTGAGTTTATGAAACAACTCTGTTATAACCGCATCGTAATGGGAGGTAGTGATTTTCAGCATACACCGATACGGCTCCTTTGATAGAAATGGTACGTCATGGAGCAGAACCTGTATCATAACCAAAAGAAACGCTGAACCGCAGCCCAGATAATAAGCACCGGCACCAATCGCCATTCCCACTCCTGCTGTAGCCCAGATACCGGCAGCTGTAGTCAGACCGCTGACGGAATTATTCTTAACAAAAATAACACCAGCTCCCAGAAAACCGATTCCAGACACGATCTGGGCTGCAATTCTGGAGGCATCAAATTTAGGAATATCCTGAAAACCATATTTGGATACAACCATCATAAGAGCAGCCCCCATCGCCACAATGGCATGGGTTCTCATACCTGCCCCTTTATTTCGGTTTTTTCTTTCATATCCGATTAAATATCCGGAAAAACCAGCTGCAATGATTCGAAAAAGCAAGCTGGTCTGATACACAAGATCATACCGCTCCACCCAGCCAATTACCATCTGTTCCAATTGATACACCATAATCCCTCTTTTCTATGTTGAACTATATCTTATAAAATATGCTACTAATTTAACATGTTTAAACGGAAACGTCAGCGCAGTATTTGCTTTTTCCATAATAGTTTGTATGCACTTTTTGTACTTTACAGTCCAGCACAGATAGATTACAAAAGGACCTGCCAGTCAGCCAGCAGGTCCTTTATCTTACATTGTAATCTCAGAAATTTTAACCGGTCTGTGCTCTTCCACAGATTTCTTAGCTGCGATTCCCATTAATACCGGTTTTAAACCATCTAATACACCAAGAGGAGTGTCTGTATCCTTCTCAATGGCCTGGATAAAGCAGTTTACTTCCTTTGCGAAGGACTGCATATAACGCTCTAAGAAGAAGTAAAGAGGCTTTTCACCTGTCACACCATCAGCAGTGCTTAATACTGCGCTGGATTCTGTATCATTGGCTGTTGCAACCATACCCTTAGATCCGAATACTTCCGCTCTCTGGTCATATCCGTAAGCCGCTTTTCTGGAATTATCAATCACTGCAATTGCGCCGTTCTCCATCTTGATTGTGATTACCGCAGTATCTACATCACCAGCTTCACCTATAGCAGGATCAACTAAAACAGCAGACTGTACATAGATCTCTTCTGCATCGCAGCCAGCCAGGTAACGAACCATATCAAAATCATGTATGGTCATGTCAAGGAACATACCGCCGGATACAGCCGCATATTCTGCGCTGGGCGGCTCAGGGTCTCTGGAAGTCACTTTGATAATATGGGGATCACCGATTTTTCCTGCTGCAACAGCATTTCTCACTGCTTCAAAGTTATGGTCAAAGCGGCGGTTAAAGCCTACCTGATATTTCACCTTGCTGTCCTTTAATGCATCTATAACTTCTTTGATTTTCTCAACGTCATGATCAATCGGCTTCTCGCAAAATACGTGCTTGCCGGCCTTAATCGCTTCCACAGAGATAGGAGAATGCGTGTTTGTGGAGGAGCAGATTAACACTGCATCGATCTCCGGATCAGCCAGAATCTCTTTGTAATCCTTTGTTGTATTGGTTACGCCCATGCTTTTTGCCCAGTTTGCTGTATCCTCATTCATAAATGGGTCAGCGATTGTCTTAATTGTAGCATTCTTAACAATATTGCAGATGCTTGCGGTATGAACCTTTCCGATTCTGCCTGCTCCGATAATTCCTACGGTTACCATAATATTCTTCTCCTTTTATCTTTGAAATTAAAGACCTGTTTTTTCAGCAATGAATTTTCTTGCACGGATTGCATATTCCAGAGGGTTTGCCTTAGCCGGATCCTGCTCCGCTTCTACTACCATATAACCCTCATAGGCTGCGTCTTCCAGCACCTTGAAGATCGGATCAAAGTCCACACACCCGTCTCCAGGAATGGTGAATGCGCCTGCACGGACGCCAGCTAAGAAGCTCATCTTCTCTTCTCTCACCTTTTTTACTACTTCCGGACGGATATCCTTTAAATGTACATGTTTGATACGTTTGATGTGCTTTGTTACCATCTCTACCGGATTCTCGCCGCAGTATGCAAAATGACCGCTGTCAAAAAGCAGACTTACGTATTCCGGGTCTGTATGTTCCATCATACGGTCTGTCTCTGCTACTGACTGTACAACCGTTCCCATATGATGGTGGAAGGTTAATGCCACCCCGTATTTTTCTTTAGACAGCTTGCCAAGACGGTTTAAGCCGGTGCAAAGAAGATCCCATTCTCTGTCATCCATCTCATGTTTTCCTTCAAAAACCGGCTGATCCTGAATTCCCTGTGTGCTGTAGCTCTGCTCAGATACACCCACAACCTTAGCGCCCATGGCAGCTAAGAAAGCCACATGCTTTTCAAACTCTGTCTCAGTCTCTTCGTAAGGTTTGCTGATTAAGAATGTAGAAAACCATGCGTTGCATATCTCCACCCCTCTTAATTCCAGAGCCTTCTTTAAAACCTCCGGATCCTTCGGGTATTTGTTCCCCACTTCAGAACCGGTAAATCCTGCAAGTGCCATTTCACTGACGCACTGCTCGAAGGTATTCTCCTTACCCAGATCCGGAAGATCATCGTTGGTCCATGCAATTGGTGCAATTCCTAATTTCACTTTCTCCTTGTTTAACATTTTTGCTTCCCTTCCCTGTCTTATCATATTTTTATACCGCTGGTTTCGCGGCGATTAACCCCTGTGTTATTAAAATTTGGCATCATGCAGCCACAAGTAACGTTCATCTTCGTTACGGTCTGTCTGATTCCACGGATTTCCCTCAAGATGGCGGATCATCCAACAGGTATACATCTGGAATCCTGGTGCAACTGCCTGGGGATGAAGCTCCCCTCCCGGTATTGCTGAAAAGCTGCCATCTGTGCTTTTAAATACCTGATCTCCTACAAAGCTTGCACCGAATCCCTCCGGACGGTCAAACAGGAAATAATAGGTCTCAGGCTGTGGATGTCTGTGGGGAAGGTAACCGGACCAGTTACCCCTGTCATTTAAAACCTCTCCCAGAACCATGTTGGAATAAGGAGCGATCTCAATGTCAAAAATCGTATTCACCTGCCGTTTTGCCACATTGCCAAACTTACCTACAGCGGAGTATTTCCACGGTGCGTCTTCAGGCTGATACAGCTTTGGTTCAAATGTTTTCTCATTTTCAGCTGACTGAACTAAAATCTCAGAATCCTCTTTTGCTTCCACGGTAATTTTTGTACCTGCACAACCATGCAGACACCACGGTCCTTCCGTAAAAACATCAACCCTTGAGGCTTCCTGTTGGATATTTCCTCCGCAGTAAACAATTTTTCCTTTTAAAAGAAGCACTGCTGTTTCTTCCTTCTCTTTTATGAAAGTCCTGATCTCTCCGGCCTTCATGCGGTAAACCCGAATGTCCATTCTCATATCCTTATACTCATTGGTATAAGTGGTTAATATCTTTTCTCCGGACTCATCAAATTCCGGATATCCGAATACCTGGCTCATAGTTTTCTTCCTTTCTTTCGATGTCCGTTATTAATATTTTCTTGCCTCATTTCTTCCTTCCAGAACTTTTTCCCATGCCTCTTTTACGCTGGCTTTTTGGGAAACATCAGCAAGTCCTACGTTCCACCAGGACTCATACCCGTCAGACATTGTCTTTGGAATAACCTTTAAGTCAAACAGACAGGCTTTTTCCTGACTCTTCGCATCTTTTAAGGAATCTTCCAGCTCCCCGATGGTACGGCAGGTATAGGTTTTCAGGCCATAGCCCTCTCCGATTTTCGCATAGTCAACAGGTATTAAATCACCAGTTGGTTTCTTACCGTCTGTATAGCGGTATTCTGTGGCAAGGCTGCCGATTCCATGGTTCATCTCCAGATTGTTGATACAGCCAAATCCGCAGTTATCAAATATCAGGATATTAACTTTCTGTCTTTCCTGCATAATGGTCATGATCTCACTGTGAAGCATCTGAAAACTGGAGTCACCCACTACACAGTAAACCTCATTTTCCGGTTCTGCAAATTTAACGCCCAGGGTTGCTGCCACTTCATATCCCATACAGGAATATCCGTATTCCGCATGGTATCCGCCCCGTTTGTCGGTGGTCCACATACGCTGCATACAGCTTGGAAGGGAACCTCCGGCAGTAATAATAGTGGCATCTTCATCAATCACTCTTCTGATAGCCGCAAGCGCGGCAGTCTGGGTAATCTTACCATTGGTCAGGCGGACAAATTCCGGAATTGTTCTGGGATCTCTCGCCTTAATAATGGGTTCGAAATCATCTCCTGTATACTCAATGCTGCCTAAGTGCACCATTTCTTCATCCCATTTTGCTTTGGCATCTGTGATTTCTTTCTGATACCGGGATACATACTTTTTATCTCTCAGCTTTTCAGTCAGCGCCTCTACGGTTACTTTCGCATCGCCCACTGCCATGGATGCATCCATCTTATAGGCATGAAATCTGTTGTTATTGATTGTAACAATCTTCACATTTTCTCTCTGAAACAGCCACTTGGAGCTGGTTGTAAAATCGCTCAGTCTGGTACCGATGGCGATTACCACATCCGCATCCTTTGCTATGACATTGGAGGCATAAGTACCTGTTACTCCAATACCTCCAAGGCAGTACGGATGGCTTGACTTACAGGCACTCTTTCCAGCCTGACTCTCCCCAAACGGGATTTTGAATTCTTCACAGAATTTTTCTACAGTTTCGCCGGCATCCGAGTAGCGGACACCTCCGCCCACGATTACAATTGGTTTCTCAGCACCTGCAATGATGTCAGCAATCTCATTAAGCTCTTCCTCTACTGCCACAGGTCTGGTAATCTTATGAACCCGTTTCTTAAAGAAATACTCCGGATAATCAAATGATTCTCCCTCCACATCCTGACAGAGAGAAATGCAGCACGCCCCTGTCTCTGCCGGATCGGTGAGCACACGCATGGCATTGATTAAGGCACTCATAATCATCTCTGGTCTGGTGATCCGGTCCCAGTACTTGCATACCGGTTTAAATGCATCGTTGGTGGTAGTAGCAAGGCTGCTGCTCTGCTCTAACTGCTGAAGTACCGGATCAGGCTGTCTGGATGCAAAGGTATCCGCCGGAAATACCAGAAGCGGGATATTGTTAACAGTTGCAGTGGCGCAGGCAGTCACCATATTGGCAGCGCCAGGTCCGACTGATGAGGCACAGGGGATGATTCTTCTGCGCTGATTTTGTTTGGCAAATGCGATGGCTGTGTGGCACATGCCCTGCTCATTTCTGCCCTGAAGCACCCGAAGCTGGCCCGGATCTGTATCCAGAGCTTCTCCCAGGCCGACTGCAATTCCATGACCGAAAATTGTAAAAAAACCTTCAACAAACTTTATTTCTGTTCCATCCACTGAAACATACTGGTTATCCAGGAACTTTACCAGTGCCTGTGCTGTTGTCATCCTTATTGTTTTTGACATGTTCCGCTCTCCTTTTTATTTATTATACACGGGCGATCATCTCACCGAATTTTTCCTTTTCATCTTTTATAAATGCATGCACTTCCTCTGGTGCTGGCAGAGAATCCGAGCAGTTGTTGCTCTTTACCATCATGGACGCCTCTGCTGAACCAAATTCCAGGCAGTCAATAATATCCCAGCCCTGATACAGACCATATAAGAAGCCGGAACCATATCCATCTCCGCCGCCAAAGCCCTTTCTGGCCTCTACCGGGAACGGTTTGATGGAAAATGACTGTCCGTCGCATGTGTAAGCCGTAGACCCCTTCATACCATGCTTAATTACAACGATTTTCGCATGATATCCCTGCCACAGTGCCGCACTTTCTTCATCAGTCATACCAGATCTGATCAGTTTTTCTGTTAAATCAAATTCCTCTCTTGATCCCATAATAATATCAGCTTCTTTTGCAACTGCAGAATAATAAATCGAGATTTCATCCGTATTTTTCCAGTTGTAGGCCCTGTAATCAATGTCAAAAATAATTCTGACATCGTTTCTTTTCGCCAGCATCACGGTCTTAAGAGCGGCTTCCCTGGAAGGACTCTGAGCAAGTGCAGTCCCGGAAATCAAAACAGCCTTTGTCTTTTTTATATATTCTTCATCGATATCTTCCACATCCAGCTGTAAATCAGCAATGCAATTGCGGTACATTAATATGCTGCTTTCGCTGGAGGAGAGCATCTCCGTAAACGTCAGCCCCAGTTTCTCACCATTTTTACATGGGGTAATATGTGACGTATCGATCCCCTGCTCATTGAAATAATCCACTACAAATTCACCGAACTGGTCATCTGATACTTTCCCGATAAATCCGGCTTTCATACCATGCCTTGTCACGCCTACGGCGATGTTGGCCGGAGAACCACCTACAAACTTTTCAAACATGTGAACCTTCTTTAAGGGCTTAAATTCTTCCTTCACCTGCTCATTGTAAGCAGGGTTAAAATCAATTGCCACCCTGCCAAGAAGGATTAAATCAAACTCCCGGGCTTCGTCAAATTTTACATATTCCATCGTTACACCTCTCCCATCTGTTTTGCGTGCTTTTTCCCTCGTCTCATGTGCCTATATTATACCACGCACGCAGTCCGCGTGCAAGCAATTTTGTTCAATAATTAAAAAAATCAGGACCTGTTTTTTTATGATAAACAGACTCCTGATTCCACTTGATTTTAAATATTATATTTAGTTTTAATAACAATATCCGTGTAAAAATATTCCTGCTCTTTCCTGCTTCCTGACTGCATAATATCTGCAAGTATAAACAGGGCACGATACCCCTGGGTATAGCCGTTCTGATCGATTAAAAAATCGGCGATTCCCTCTTCCAGAGCACGGATATTCCCTGTGGTTAAATCATAGATGATAATATGAGGCTTTTTCTCCAGATTCAGTTCTTCAAACGCCTTTTTTATCCCCCCCTGTCCTCCTGAGAATATCACCGCACCCTGCAGATCCGGATAGGCAGTCAGGGTATTAATCAGAATCTTCTCCACCTCCTCCTTTTCATCAAAGCTGCTCTGCACGCCCACAAGCTCAAACTCCGGAAATGTTCTCTTTATTTCTTCCACAAACCCATCCACACGCATGCTGTTCACGCTGTTCCCAAAATATCCTGTAATCGCAAGAATCTTTCCCTGGCCGCCGGTTAGCATCCCCATAAGACCTGCTGCAGTGCGGCCGCTCTTTTTATTATCCTGACCCACAAAGCAGCTGCGTCTGGTTCCCACAATATCTGTATTAAAGGTGACAACCGATATGCCCTGCCCGATGAGAGCATTAATTTTATCCCTGATTTTATCACATTCCACCGGCATGATTGCAATGCCGGAAACCTTGCTTTTTTCCAGCCGTTCCAGTGCCGCCAGCTGCTCCTCTTCGCTGACCGTAACACATTCCTCCGTCACAAATCCGATCTCTCTTTTTTTCAATTCCTTTTGTGCGTCCTCCAGGCCTTTTCTGATCGGAATCATGAAGGATGATTTAGAAAGCTGGGTTACGATGCCGATTTTAACCGGCTCCCTTTTCACTGCGTTTTTATCCTTTTTCGGCACATAGCCGATTTCATCTGCAATCTGGAAAATCCGCTCTGCCACCTCTTTGCTGATCCGTCCTCTGTTATTTAAAGCGCGGTCTACCGTTCCTCTGGACACACCTGCTCGTTCTGCTATTTCCCGAATCGTTCCCGCCATCTTTTCTCTCCTTTTAGAAATTCACTTTACCAATCATATCACACATAAAAATAGCACGCAAGTATATGCGTGCTATTTTTCACAAAAAGATATATTAAATTGTACCATCCCAGGTATTCACAGTTGTGGATTCACCTGTTTCTTCGTCAAACCATCTGGTTGTAACAACTTTGTTTTCTGTATAGAAGCGGTATCCATCTTTTCCTAAGCAGTGAAGGTCTCCGATAAAGGACAGCTTGTTTCCGTTGAACGGGAACATACCAACCGGCACCGGGATCCCTACGTTAACACCCACCATACCGCCGTCTGTATGTCTTGCAAACTCTCTTGCATAACGGCCGTTCTGGGTAAAGATTACGGAACCGTTAGCGTATGGATTGGCATTCATCACTTCCAGTCCTTCTTCAAATGTCTTTACTCTCTTAATGCACAGAACCGGTCCGAAGATTTCTTTTTCTCCTACACTCATTTCAGGAGTTACATGATCAAGAATGGTAGGCCCTAAATAAAATCCGTTCTCATAGCCTTCCACTGCCACGTCGCGGCCATCCAGTACCAGCTTGGCTCCTTCTGCAATTCCTGTTTCAATCCATTTTACGACTGATTCTTTGTGTGCCTTGTTAATAACCGGGCCCAGATTGGTTGTCTTGTCGTAAGCAGGTCCTACTTTTAACTTCTTAGCCTGAGCCACAATCTCTGCCACAAGCTTATCTGCAATCTCTTCCTGTACTACCACAACAGGCAGAGCCATACACCTTTCACCGGCGCAGCCAAAAGTGGAGTTGATGATTCCAGCTGCTACACGTTTAACAGGTGCATCTTTTAAGACCAGAGCATGGTTCTTTGCTTCACAAAGAGCCTGAACTCTCTTGCCAGTCGCTGCAGCTGTGGAATAAATATGCTTTCCTACAGATGTGGAACCTACAAAAGTTATGCCTTTTACATCTTCATGAGTAAGAAGAATCTCTGCTTCGTTTCTGGAGCATGTAACAATGTTAATGACACCGTCAGGAAGCCCTGCTTCTTTGTACAGCTCTGCAATACGCATGCTGGACTGAGGTGTGAAGGAAGCTGCTTTTAAGACAATGGTATTTCCGCAGGCAATACACATCGGAGTCATCCAGCCCATGGGGATCATTGCAGGGAAATTAAATGGCACAATTCCAGCAAATACGCCCAGAGGCATACGGTATAAAACAGTATCAAATCCACTGGAAGCGTCCATTAAACTCTCACCCATCATCAGTGACGGAGCGCTGATGGCCTGCTCAGTTCCTTCCTTTGCTTTCAGAACATCGCCCTGTGCCTCATCCCAGTTTTTACCATTTTCTGTTGCTACCAGCATGGTCAGTTCATCCATGTGTTCAATCAGTAAATCTCTCAGCTTATAGAGGATCTGAACTCTCTTAATAACAGGGGTTGCCGACCAGGATGGAAATGCCGCTTTTGCTGCTGCTACAGCCTCTTTCACTTCATCCGGAGTACAGCATGGTACTTTTGCAATCACTTCACCGGTACTTGGATTGTAGGCATCTGTATACTTATTTGTTGCAGACTCCTTCCACTGACCGTTTACAAAATACTTTAATGTTTTAACTTCTCCCATCTTTCTATCCATTCCTTTCTCTGCAGTTTTATTTTATGGTAGTAATAACATCATTGTTTATATTAAGAAAATGACAGCGGCTCTGCACAGTTAAAGATCCTGATATGCCGTTTCACATTCTCATAGACTCCCTGGACCATGGCTTCATTCAGTCCGAAGTAATCATGTTTCCCTTCTGATTTGAGATACGCTTCCGCTTTCTTTGTAAGGCTGTCAAAACTGGCTGTTGCAATGTTGATTTTACGGATTCCCAGACCAGCTGCTTTTCTAAAATCTTCCGGGGTGATTCCCGTTCCGCCGTGAAGGACCAGAGGGATATCTGTCGTTTCGTCTATGGCTTTTAAAACATCAAAAGCCAGTCTCGGAGCTACCGGATAGTTGCCGTGGGCGTTGCCGATGGCTACTGCCAGTGCATCCACACCCGTCTTTTCACAAAATACTTTCGCGTCCCCGGGATTGGTGCAGCGGATTCCTTCATCTGTGCTACCATCTTCACTTCCGCCTACCAGACCAAGCTCCGCCTCTACTGTGGCTCCATATTCTCTGGCAAGAGAAACAGCCTCTAATGTCTTTTTTATATTCTCTTCAAAAGGAAGAGTAGAGCCGTCCATCATGACTGAAGTAAATCCGTAGTCCAGAGCCTGTTTTAACACGGCCAAGGTTTTGCCGTGATCCAAATGAACCGCAATATCCACCTTCGCATTCCTGGCAGCCTCAACCATCATAGGTCCCATGAAACACAGGGGCGAATGGGGCAGACGCACTTCTGCAATCTGTAAGATAATGGGAGTATTCATTTCCTCTGCTGCCTTCACAGCCCCCTTCACCATCTCTAAATTCCCCACACTGAATGCTCCTGCCGCCCGGTTCTGCTCTGACGCCTGCTTCAGCAGTTCTTTCATTTTTACTAATCCCATGTTTTGTTCCCTCTGCTTCCTCCCTTTTATGAGTATGTTTTGATTTATTTATTGTAATGTGTTGGTTATATTCTAACACCGAAATCGACTGAGGTCAAGATGTACCACGAAATTTTTTTTGAAATTTGGTCATCTATTGGTGATTTCTTGATATTTTTTAATCTATCTGCTATAATAGGAAGGCAGCAACAGATTTAAGGAACCAGAGCAAAAGGAGTATGAGTATGAGAATTTCCCGAATAGATCAAATAGAGCAATATATCCTCGAACATAAGTCCGCATCCATTGACACTCTGTGTGAGTTATTTCAGATATCCAAAAACACCTTGCGGCGCGATCTGGAAGTACTTGTATCCAGAGGGAATGTAGAAAAAGTATATGGAGGCGTCATTGCTTCTGAAAACATTTTACCCATACCGGATCTGGTTACCTTTCAGGACAGGGCCAGCCGTAACTTTTTAAACAAGCAGAGAATTGCCGCCCTGGCTGCCTCATTCGTGAGGGAGCGGGATATCATATTCATTGACAGCGGCACTACAACCATGAATATTGTGGACTATCTTACCCATTTAAATACAGTCACAGTCATAACAAACAGCATCCAGGTCATTAACAAATCCATGAATTATCCAAATATTGATTTAATTGTGCTCCCTGGCACGTTAAAAAGGGATACTGCCTCTCTCACCGGCAGCTCCTGTGTGGAATATCTGGAAGATTATAATATTGTGCGTGCTTTTATGGCATGTACCGGGGTTTCTGTACTTTCAGGCATCTGCAACGCATCCACCGATGAGTATAATATTAAAAAAGCAGCATTAAAAAAAAGCCAGAAGCATTATCTTCTGGCAGATTCCTCAAAGTTTGGACGGGCATCTTTGATGACCTATGGAGATATGAATCAGTTCGACTACATTTTAACCGAAAAAATGCCGGATGACGCGTTCTGCTCCTATTGTAAAGAGCAAAACTGCGCCATTTCCATAGCATCCCATGAAAGTTAGATGATGATATCTTCCGCCCGGCATATGGTGACATCCTGTTTGTAAAAAGGTCTCATGCTTTCTGCCACATGGATCTTCACATGTTCAAACCGGATATCTTTAGCATACTCTGCATATATTCCGGATATTTTTGTACGAATCAGTCCATCTCCCTGGCAGGGGCGGATATCATATCCCTCAATGTCCCAGCGGGAGCTTTTCTCCAGAGTGAGATGGATGTTTTCAAAACTCACATCTTCAATATAGTTGTCTTCACTTCCGCGGATAAAGATTCCGTTCTCTCCTTTGCAGCTGATGTTCTCAAACCGCACATTTCTTATTTTTCCGGCTTTTACCCCAGGTTTTCTGTCATGAGCCGTGATACAGACCGGTTCTGCTCTTCCCCACCACTCATGGGAGAACCTGCGTGTCTCGATGGTAATATTAGAAAATACCACATTCTCTACATTCCCCCCGTCCCGAATCTGTATGGATATACCACGATTGCTTTTGCTGATTGCACAGTTTTCTACCAGCACGTTTCTGAAATCGCATTCTCCTTCTGTTCCGAATTTAATGGCTGCACTGGTGGAAATTAAGGTGCAGTCAGAGATTACGATATTCTCACATGGCCCGTAATGATTATAATCACCAGAATTTTTTAATACGATGGCATCGTCGCCGCATTCAATGTGGCAGCCGATAATCCGTACATTGGTACAGTGATCCGGATCAATACCATCAGAATTTGCCATCTGTAAGTTATTTAAAAGACGGATTCCCTCAATTAAAACATCATCACAGCCCACAAGATGAACCGTCCAGAACGCACAGTTTACCAGCCTTACATCACGGATGGTAAGATGGCGGAATTTTTCTAAAAGCATCAGAGGAATTCTGGGGTAGTAAGTACCTTCAATGTGATAGCCGGAATTATCCCCGTAAAAAATTGATTCATTGGCATCTATGGTTCCCAGGCCGGTGATCGCCACATTCTCCTGGTCATAGCCGTAGATAAATGCATGAAACGGTCTGCCGTTATATTCGCTGTTTAAAAAAGAAGGAAGACCGGATTCATGAGCCACAATTCTGCCGCCGTTTGCCAGAGGGTAATAATCGTTTAAATCACTGCTGGCTTTTAAAACGGCTCCCATCTCCAGATGAAGTTCCACATTTGATTTCAAAAGAATCGAACCGCTGTTATAGATATGCCCGCCTGGAAGCAGTACCCGTCCGCCGCCTGCGCCGGTGCATTCATCAATCGCTTTCTGAATCGCCCCTGCATCATTTCCGGTCCCATCGCCTTTTGCTCCGAATTCCAATACATTGTAAATCATAATTTCCTCCATTCCCTGTATCCGAACAAGATTGTACTATTAAGCTGCCCAATTATATCAATTTAACCAGGCAAATGAAAGGTCTAACCATAAAATAAAGACAGAGACGTACAAAAAAGCTGTTTTTTGTACTGTCTCTGCCATTTTTTAACCTTTTAAACCAGATGTACTGATCCCTTCCACCAGATACTTCTGCAGACTGATAAAAATCAGAACTGCCGGCATGATGGACAGTGTTGCCATTGCAAACATGGCTCCGTAATCGGAGGAGGAGCCAGGCAAAAATTCTCCAATTACCTTACAACCCAGAGAATCCAGAAGGCAAAGCAGTTGTTAATGGAAGGAAGTACAGAACAAATCCAGTGTATTGCAGAGAAGGTGGGCTGTGGAAACAATCCTCAGTATTTCAGTCAGATTTTCAAGAAAAATACGGGCATGTCACCAAGCGCTTATATTAAACAGATTAGCCGCGGGGATTAAACCCAAAAGCCCCGCCTGGTATAAACTTCCAGACAGGGCCACTTCCATTAGTAATTTTTATGAGATTGTATTCAGAATTTTCACCAGAGCATCATGCGCCATTGTAAATGCTTCTTCTCCGCTCATTTTTTTCTTTTGGTCTCCATTCTTTTCCAAAGCAGAAAATCCTGCGAAATCACTTAAATGAGGTTCCAGAGATAAGAATCCCTGATATCCACTGTCTTTTAATTTTCTGAGGATCTTTTCCACATTTCCGTCTCCCATTCCTGCAGGAACCACGCTTGCATCTGACCAGAGGGCATCCTTAATATGAACATAGGAAATATAGGGTTTTAACATCTCATACGCTTCCATGGTGTCCTGTTTGCACTGGACAAAGTTGGCGAAATCAAACACTGCCTGAAAATGATCACCATAAAATTCCTTCATGATTTCCAGACACCGGTCTGCCATATCCCCATAAATATCTTTTTCATTTTCATGAAGAAGAATGACTTTGTTTGCTTTAGCGTAGTCCACAAACTGTCCCAACTGATCCATGACCTGATTCTTGTAAGGCGCATAGCTTTCATTTTCCGGCATAAAAAAGCTGAACATACGGATATTGGGTGTATCCATTACATGAGCAATTTCAACGGTGTGTTTGAATAATTCCATATGCGGTGCAAACTCATCCGTAATTTTAATCTTACCAATGGGAGAACCCACGGAAGATAAGAAAATTCCATTGTCTGTAAGGCGGGCTTTTATTTCCTTTGCCTCATTTATGGTATGTTCCACCAGTCCCTTTCCATCAACCCCACGCATTTCCACGTATGACATCCCCAGTTTTTTCAGCACATTCATCTGAATATCTAAATTCGTATCAATTTCATCGGCAAAGCCGGACAGCTTAATCTTATCCCACATAATAATTTTCTCCTTTTCTTAGTAACTTCCTTCTGTATCGAACACCACGCCGGTTCCCTCTTTCTTTCTTGATGCAGCACGGCGTTTATTCAGTTCCTCTAAAAACAGATTTTCATCAAACGGCACCTCAATCTCCCGGTCCAGCCAGCTGGATAAATGCATAGCATTGGATAAGGTCAGCCCGTTAATACCTTCCACACCTTCTGCAACCAAAGGAGTTCCCTTAAGAATTCTTGCTGCAAACGCCTTTAATATACCTGCGTGCTGCTCATTCATGCCGTCTGTCTCAACTTCTGTAACGGTACATTCAGGAGTATCAAAGCCGCCCTTAGCTGTTTTACAGAAGGTACGCTCATTCTCTGCCAGCTTGTGGAGCATGAGACGGTCATTTTCACAGACCAGCTTTCCCATCTCCATGGTAATTTCAAACCGGTTGGTTCCAGGAGCATCTGCAGTGGTTGTTACAAAGACGCCTGTGGCTCCGTTTGGATATTCCATATAAGCGGTCACATCGTCTTCCACTTCAATATCATGCCATTTTCCATTGTGGCAGAAGGCGCGCACTTTGTCCGGCATTCCGCAGATCCACTGAAGCAGATCCATATTGTGAGGGCACTGATTTAAGAGGACACCTCCGCCCTCACCGTCCCAGGTGGCTCTCCAGCTTCCGGAATCGTAGTAGGACTGTGTCCGGTACCAGTCTGTCACAATCCAGTTAACGCGCTTAATTGCTCCTAACTCCCCTCCGGTTACCAGCTCATGCATCTTCCTGTATATGCAGTTAGTTCGCTGATTAAACATCATGGCAAATACACGGTCGGACTTTTCGGCAGCTTCGTTCATCTTTCTAACCTGGGCCGTATAAACACCTGCGGGTTTTTCGCACATGACATGATGTCCATGTTCCAGGGCATAAATTGTAAGTTCCGGGTGCTGATAGTGGGGAACTGCGATTAATACAGCATCACATACTCCTGCATTAATTAAATCCGTTCCTTCTGAAAAAAATGCAGTCTCTGCCGGCATATGTTCTTTCGCCCAGGCAATCCGCCCATCCTCCCGGTCAGCCACGGCTGTCACTACAATCTCCGGAACCTTCCCTTCCTGAATACTCTTCAAATGGTTCGTCCCCATGTTTCCAATTCCTATGATTCCCAATCTGACTTTTTCCATTGTTATTTTTCCCCGCTTTCTGCTGATTCATATATATCCATCATGGTATCAAATGTAAGCCCGACCGACTCCAGATCATTTCTAAAAACCTTTCCTGTATTAACACAGTCATAAAAATCGTGAATGCAGGCCTCATGTCCGCTGCCCCAGTAGGCTTTTCCAGGTACCCGGCCTTTGGGAGAACGCCAGATAAAGGGTTCTGTATCTCCTGCTTCCTGACAAGTAACCGTATCCCCTTCCAGCCTGATAAATCCTATTTCCCCTGCAATTTCAATCAGTACAGGTGCATCATTCACATAGGCTGTTGTTGCATAAAAGCTGGCCCTCACCGGTTCTTTCCCCTTAGTGAACTCCATATAGGCTTCCAGTGTATCCTCTACCTCCACAATCCCGCTTAAGTGATGGTTTCTCATGGAAGCTTCTGTCCTGACTGGTTTTCCCAGCCAGTGAAGCAATAAGTCAAGGGCATGAATGGACTGGTTCATGAGGGCTCCGCCGCCCTCTGTATCAAGCCTGCCTCTCCAACCACTTTCTGTGTAATAGGGAGCATCCCTGTGCCAGGTAACAAATGCCCTTCCTCCCCTTATAGCGCCGATTCTGCCCTCCTCAATCAGCTCAGAGACTTTTCTGGTCGTCTCGTTATACCGGTTCTGAAAACAGATTCCAAGCCTTCCGCCGCTGTTTATTGATGCTTCTTTTAACTGTTCAAACTGATCCCTGCTGATAGCCGGAGGTTTTTCCATAAATACGTGAACCCCCATCTTTAAGGCCATTACAGCCATGGGAACATGACAGTAATGAGGCGTACAGATATGTACTCCATCAAGTTCTTCCTTTTCAAGCATCTCTTCTATTGATTCATATGCATGTCCTTTTCCTTCCGTATACTGGCGGCAGAATTCCTCTGCCCTTTCTATACGGATATCGGCCATGGCACAGATCCTGACTTCTTTTAATTCCTTTAATATCAAGGAATGGACCCTCCCAATGTTTCCGCAGCCAATCACTCCAACCCGAACCATAATCACTCCTCTTTTCTATGCCTTGTATCTTCTTCAAGTTTATTATATACTTATTTTAACGCAAATTGTTTGCGCGGATTGACTAGAATCATGCGCAGATTGTTTATTTAAGGAGGTCCCATGAAAAAGGAAAGCCCCTATCATTACAGCGAATTTACCGATCCCATAAGCTGTGACTTTACCACCAGCAACATGGCAGGAAATGTAGACTTTCACATGCATAACAGCCATGAGATTTATCTGCTGGTAAATGGTCATATCCAGTATTTTGTGGAGAATGCATGCTACGATATGAGTCCCGGCAATTTAATTCTTTTCTCTAACCGGGAGATTCATAAGGCAATCAACACCTCAAGCGAACCTTTTACCAGACTGGTCATTCACGTAAATCCGTCGTATATACGGCCTTATTGTACCCCATCGACCAATCTCTTAAACTGTTTCCATAGAGATCCGGGGAAAAATAATCTGGTCCTGCTGTCTAAGGCAGATTATGACCTTTTGATTTCTATGGCACACAATCTGGAAAAGGCAATAAAAAACCGCTGCTTATACGGCAGCGATTTAACAGCATTAACTACTGTGATACAGATTTTAATACTCATCAATCAGGCATGGCAGAGTACAGGCTCTGTAAAAACAGCGCCAAGGCCCCATCGTGCCCAGGCAATCATGAATTATATTGACGGCCACTTAACAGAACCGCTCTCTTTAGATACCATCTCACTTGCCCTCTCACTTGATAAATATTACTTAAGTCATTTATTCAAATCAGAGACGGAAAGCAGTGTCTTCCAGTATATTGTGGTAAAACGAGTGGCTCTGGCTAAGGAACTGCTTCTTAAAGGACACACAGTCTCAGAAGCCTGCCATCTGTCAGGATTTAATGACTATTCCAACTTTATCCGAACCTTCCGCCAGACAACGGGCTGTACACCGGGACAATTTAAGCGTCTCAATCCGTAATAGTACAAAACAGGTTATCTTTGCTTATAGGGAGGATTTGCAGGGTATCCACCCCTGATCTTCTGCATCCCACGCTGAACGGCATCCTTTGACTGTTTCCAGTCAGCGTCCCGGTTCAGATAATCATACTTTTCGATAAACCAGTCAATATCGCCGGAAACCCGCTCTATATTCTGAAGCATAAGGGGGAATACCACAGAATAGAGCTTCCCCCGCTCTTCGTCGTTTAAATACCGGTCTGCACCTCTCATCAGATCTCCAAAATGGTGGAGACAAAAGCCTTTGCTGCTTTTTATCTTCTCTGTGAAGCTGGCATCCTTTTTGTAAAGATGAAAAAACGTTGCTATATATCGTTCATGCAGCTCAAAGGAACGGTCACAGATATAGCAGGTTTTCTCTTTTTCCCCGATCCACCGGGAGAGAGGAGTTTCCTCTGCCTTCTTACCGGTAATCCGGTCCTTCAATGATTTTTTCCCAGGGGAAAACGTCTTAAACTCTTCCTGCATCTCTATGATCAGTTTCTTATAATATGTCTTTAATATCCAGCCATTCCCAAGTGCATTGCCATATTCAAACATCCGTTTCTGATGAGTCCTGCAGAAACCGGCCCGGTCTGTCTTCTCTCTGGTATCGCTCTCCATATAAGAAGCACAGGATCCCAGCACAAAATCCATCAGCTCTTCTTCCCCTTTCTGTTCAAGATAGCAGAAAGGGCATTCGTCATTGGCATCTATGGCATCATTCATGGGTATCTCGTATAATTTTTCCTTCATTTCTACACCTTAAAGCGGTAACCAACTCCCCAGATTGTCTCTATATACTGGGGTTTTGCCGTATTAAATTCTATCTTTTCCCGAATCTTCTTAATATGAACTGTAACTGTGGCAATATCCCCAATGGATTCCATATCCCAGATTTTATTAAACAGCTCTTCTTTGGTATAAACATGGTTGGGGTTCTGGGCAAGGAATGTAAGAAGATCGAATTCCTTAGTCGTAAAGTTTTTCTCCTCTCCATTCACCCATACGCGCCTGGCAGTCTTATCAATCTTAAGACCACGGATCTCAATTATCTCATTGTCCGGCATACCGCTGCCAATCAGCCGCTCATAACGGGCAAGATGCGCCTTAACCCTGGCAACCATCTCACTGGGAGAAAATGGCTTCGTAATATAATCATCTGCACCAAGACCCAGTCCCCTGATTTTATCAATATCTTCTTTTTTAGCAGATACCATGATAATGGGAGTGTTCTTCACTTCACGGACCTTCCTGCATATCTCAAATCCATCCACTCCGGGCAGCATCAGATCCAGGATGAACAGATCAAACTCTTCATGGAGTGCCAGCTTAAGCCCTTCTTCTCCGTTATTCTCAATTTCAACTTCAAATCCGCTTAATTCCAGATAATCCTTCTCCAGCTCCGCGATGCTCTCTTCGTCTTCCACAATCAATATTCTGCTCATTCCTGCATGACCTCCTGGTATTTTCTTAAAACAAAGTGTATCTCAGTTCCAATTCCTTCCTTGCTGGTGGCCCAGATTCTTCCTCCGTGATCTTCAATAATTTTCTTCACAATGGACAAACCGATTCCGCTGCCTCCCTGGGAAGAATTTCTTGAGGAATCCGTCCGGTAGAACCGGTCAAAGATATTGGGCAGATCCTTTGCCTGAATTCCTCTTCCGTTATCTTCAATCTCTACCTGTATAAAATCACCCACATCCTTAATCCGGATATTGATAATGCCGCTTTTTTTGTCCATATATTTTACGGAATTGCTGACAATGTTATTAATGACCCTGCGCATCTGTTCTGCGTCCGCTATGACAATCACATCTTCATCAACGTAATTGAAATAACCAAGCTCAATATTTCTCGCCTCCATCTCCAGCCCCACCTCATCGATGCAGTCACCAAAATAATTGGAAACATTGATTTTGGAAAATGTATAGGGAATCTTATTGGTATCAATTTTGGAATAAAAGGTCAGCTCATCAATCAGTTTATCCATATCATTGGCTTTATTATAGATTGTTCTGATATAACGGTCCAGCTTCTCCGGAGAGGAAGCAACACCGTCCATGATTCCTTCCACATAACCTTTGATAGCAGTAATGGGTGTCTTTAAATCATGGGAAATATTGCTGAGCAGTTCCTTGTTCTCCTTATCGTACTCCACCTTTTCCTCTGCGGATTCCTTTAACCGGATTCTCATCTCTTCAAAATCCTGGCAGAGCTGACCGATCTCGTCATCATTCTCCACTTCAAGACTAAAATCCAGATTCCCATCCTTGATCTTTTTGGTGGCGATCTGCAGCCTGCCTAACGGGCTTACTACAGAACGGTATACCCACATCATTAAAATCGCATCAGTAAATAATATAATCATAATGGCTGCGAACAGCATCTCTGCCATCATAATCTTGATTTCAGGTAGAAGCCCGTCTACATTGGACACAATAAATACACTTCCCTTTTCATGGTCTGAATAAAGGAAATCCATCTGCTTTACAAGATGCTGTGTCTCTCCGTCCAGATAAATCGCTCCGTCCAGAGTGCTGTCTACCTCTTCATACTTGGGCAGCTGTTCATAAAGTCCCTGGGTAATATGGCTGTTGCCGTCATATGTCAGAGTATCTCCTTTGCGCACAATCATATACGCATACTTGGTGGCCAGCTTTTCATTCAGCTTCTGCAAAAAATCCTGATCGTCAAACCTGTCAGGATCACTTTGTAAGATCCCACTGATCTCCTTTTGCTCTTCTCTGGTCAGACGGTTAAATATCTGCAGGGAATTGCCGGATAAAAGATCCACACGTTCTGTTAAATTATAGGCTTTGCGGAAAGCCCTCATCTGATAGCTTCTCAAACCTGTCACCACGGCAAAAATCATGGTCAGAGGAATGACCGTTATGATTATAAACGCTACGACCAGGCGTGTTCTTAATTTTAGTTTCACCTTTTCGTTCTCCCACGTTTTCGTTGAATATAATATTTAATAAATAATGAATTAATATGTAAAGTATTATAACACACATAGCTCTCAAAATTTATAAAACAATTCTAAAATTTAAAGTGGTGGTTTTTTCCATAAAAAAATACTGCATCCATTTGCAAATAAAAGGATGCAGCATGATTGAATTGTAACATTCCCGCGTTTATTTATAATTCCTTTGGGTCAATACCAAAATGATCAAAAAGGATCTTTTCCGCTTCCCCGTTCCATAATCCCTTATGGGCTTTACAGGATTCACTGAGTTTTTTAAACAGCGGATCGGTCTTTCCCAGCTCTTCAAAATCGTCAATGGCTGTTAAAGGCATATCAAATTGTGTATAGGTAAGCTTTTTCCCTCCAGGTATGGAAGGCAGATTCTTAGTCGCCTCTGCAATGCTGTCAATACCTCCTACATGGGTTACCATAACAGCAGCTTCAATGGCTCCTTTGGCAGACAGCAGATTAGCCTCTACCAGATCATCTGTGTTACCGCCTGTGGTTCCCATAATATGCGTACTTGTGTAGTGGCAGTTGTAAAGATTAATTTCCGCCTTAAACTGGCTGTCAGAAGGGCCGGCAAAAAAGTTCATGCAGCCATCAAAGGCGAGGAGCTTATCTCCCATTTCCGCCACTTCTCTTACAGGAACATAGACAAATACATCATCATATCCATGGCCTTCGGTAATTGCCGTTAGTTCCGCAATAGGATCACCCATACTTGCTGTATTAACATAGAGAAGCTCAATTCCTCTCTCCAGAGCAGACTCCTCGGAAATCACTTCCTTTGCCCGGGCAATCCGCTCATCACTGATATCTGTAACAACAATCCTTTTTGGTTTATTTACAAACTGCAGGCCATAGCTGACTGCTCCCAGCCCCATGGGTCCGCATCCACCCATAATCAGGATGTTTCCACCTTCTTTGGTTCCCATGGCATGATCGTAATTTCTTTTGTTGGTATGATAATTTGCATGGAATCCACCGATAATACAGCTCATAGGTTCTCCCAGAGATGCTTCAAAGAAGCTCTCCCCTGTATAATCCAGAAGGCACCCCAGCTCCATTACCTCGTTTGGCATGATGCAGTAAGTACAGGCCCCTCCGCAGAATTCATAAGAATATCCCGGTGAATCCAGTTTTCCCATGTAATTTAACGCTGGCTGCAAAGAAAACTTCTGACCAGGCTGAAACTGATCCTTCCACTTGTTTCCAACTTCTACGATCAGCCCTGAACATTCATGTCCGACAATCACCGGATTTGTATCCATGTTCTGGGGCGCCCTTTTATGCTTTTTCCCTTGTTTTACCAGCTTGTAGGTGGACATACAGATACTGTCACTTAAGATTTTTACAAGAATCTCATCTTCCTTAATCTGCGGAAGTTCAAACTCCTCCAGTCTCAGATCATCCGTACCATACATTCTTACCGCTTTTGTTTTCATATTTCCATCCTCCAACCTTATTCATGAATTTAAATATTAAAGTTCCAACAGCTGTACCTGCTTAACCAATTCATCCACCAGACTGCGGTGAGGCGGCTTGGTTCCAATGCTGGTCACTGCACCTGCAGAAGCCCCCATGCATAAACGAATGCAGGTTTCAAGAGGAAGCTTTTTATCCCAGCTGTATGCCATGGCCCCAACCAGGGCATCTCCGGCTCCTACGGTGGAATGGGCCTTTACCCGAAGTCCCGGACAACGGTACCGTTTTTCATTTGTTAAAAATATGGCACCCATCTGTCCAAGGGAAATTGCTGCCAGGGAAGCTCCGTGATTAAGGAGCTTTTCTCCCATGATTACCAGTTCCTGTTCGGAAGCTCTGTAATCCATCTGATAATGCCGTTCCAGTTCGGAACGGTTGGGTTTTAACATATCCGGTTTTCCTTTTAAGGATTCAGAGAACAACTCTCCGTCTGCATCCAGCAGAACCTTTGCCCCTTTTTGATGAACCTGCTCCGTAATCCTGCGGTATATATCCGTTGGTATTCCCGCTGGTATACTTCCTGCCAGTACAAACAGGGTATCCGGATTTGCATAGCCGTCCAGCCTGTTAAGCAGATCATCAAGCTGTTCCTTTGATACTTCCGGTCCAGGCTCATTAAGCTCAGTCACCTCTCCCGTTTCCTCCACCACCTTTAAATTCGTTCTTGTCTCCCCTTTTACATCTACGAAATCGGTCTTAAGGCCAAGGTCAGCAAGGACCTGTCTGATGATGGTGCCACTGGTTCCTCCCACGAAACCTGTGGCAATGCTTTCTCCTCCTAATTCCCTGATTGTTTTGGAAACGTTAATGCCTTTTCCTCCGGCATCCACTTCCACCCGCTTTATTCTGTTTAAATCTCCCCGTTCAAATCTTCCAATATCCACTGTTTTATCAATGGCAGGATTCATAGTTACTGTAACGATCATTAAGAACACCCCTTCCCGGTAAACATGGTATAGATTTCCTGTGCACTGCAACTGGTGATCCGGTTCACATCATCAGGGTCTGCAAGGCACTGTGCAATGACGGAAAGTATCTCCAAATGCTCCTCACCTACTCCTGCGATCCCTATGACCAGATTCACCTTTTCTCCGCCCCAGTCTGTTCCGTCAGGAAAAACCATGACTGCAATACCGGAGTGTCTGATGCTTTTTTTAGCTTCCTCCACACCGTGAGGAAGTGCGATCCCATTGCCGATGTTCGTAGGAAAGGTCAGTTCCCGTCTAAGCATTGCGTCTATATAGGACTCATCCACGCAGCCACTTTCGCAAAGCATTCTCCCCACTTCTCTTATGACTGTCTCTTTTTCTCCAGGTCTGCAATTCAAACGGATATTTCTAAGTTCCAGAAGTTCTGCGTTCTTGTCTTTATTTTTTTTTCCGTATCCAAACACGTGATTCCCCTCCTCTGCTAGTGTTCTATTAAATTATAGGGCTGATATCTTATCTTTTTCAACGAAAACAAAATGGCATTTGGCGTCATTAAATGGCGCCAAAACTAAATGT
>NZ_JAWONS010000274.1:0-456 GCF_033342255.1 Clostridium boliviensis | reverse complement strand
CGTAGGCCAACACCCGATTGTATTTGTCCCGCTTCTCCACATCGTACTGCAGCGTAATCCGGTCCGCCTCTTCCAACATTTTTTTGGTGAACGCGGCGGCCTGGGCTCCCTTCGGTTGAGATCCCAACCTCGGATGCTTGGTCTCGGGGGTGTCGATCAGCAGAAAGCGGACCGTCTCCACTTTCCCGTTGATCTTCATCTTGGCGGTGTCCCCATCGACGTGGCTTACAAACTCCACCTCTTCCGCATCCTCGGGCTCCTCTACCCGGTTGGAATTCGGATAGGTTTCGTCCGTTGACGCACGTTCGATGCGCTCCTCATCCGCCCCCTGCCGAGGGGCTTCAATGCCAGCCTCCCGGCTCGTTCCACAACCGGCGAAAAAGACGACCAAAGCCAGGAACAGCAGCCCGTGTCTTCTCATGCCTCTCCTCTCCACTCCCAAATGATTTATGTATC
>NZ_JAWONS010000273.1:0-640 GCF_033342255.1 Clostridium boliviensis | reverse complement strand
GTGCTCGGCGACCCGGTCCGGGATCCCTGGCCCAAAACCCATTGCGGGGAGGGGGACCTCGGCGACTGTCGCGACCGGCTGTGGCAGGCCCTGAAAGAAGCGGCCGACAAGCTGACGGAGGAATACGGCTCCCCCGATCCCGACGACTGGAAATACGATGCCGCCCGGGACCACATCAAACAGACCCCCGTCGGCCTGATCGCCGCCCCGGACATGCAGTGGGTCAACCGCCCCACCTTCCAGCAGGTGGTCCAGGTGGGAATCGAATAAGGGTTCGGAGAAGGGGCCGTCATCCGGCCGAAGCGGCTCGGCCATCGACCCCCGGTACAAAGGGGTCGCTTCCGAGGCCATCGCCAAGGCGCCGCCCGGATGGGCGGCATTTTTGATGGCATGCACGCCGCTTTCGCAGCGAGTTCACAGCAACAGGTATCCCAACCCGACGCCCGCTCCCCCGAACGCCAGGGAAAAACCCCAATTCCACCGGGAAATCCGGTAGGGCGACAGGACCAAGCGTTCACTCAGCAGAATCACCGTCGTGTTGTAGGGGCCGGCCACGTCCGGGGCCACGCTGGAGGTCACCAGCACGATGGCCATACTCAACGGGGAGAGGCTGTCGAGGAACGGCTGGATAAACACGCCC
>NZ_JAWONS010000272.1:0-354 GCF_033342255.1 Clostridium boliviensis | reverse complement strand
ATCCTGGGCGATCCCGTGTTGCTCCGGGAGATCGGCCTGATCTGGGCGACGCTGTTCGCAGGGGAACGGATCGACGCGGTGGTGACCGTCGAAACCAAGGGAATTCCGCTCGCCTATGCCACGGCCACCCAGCTGAACACCCCTGTGGCGATCATTCGCCGGGACAGCCGGGTGACCGAGGGGTCGGTGGTGACCATCAACGCCGTTTCCGGTTCCAGCCGGCTCATCCGGACCTTTTCCCTGGCGCGACGCAGTCTGAAGGAGGGCTCCCGCGTCCTGATCGTCGATGATTTCATGAAAGCGGGGGGAACCGTGCGGGGGATGGTGGACCTGCTGGCGGAGTTTCGGGCGGAG
>NZ_JAWONS010000271.1:0-247 GCF_033342255.1 Clostridium boliviensis | reverse complement strand
TGCGGCGCTCCATGCTCATCGTATCCGGCATCACCAGGAGGGTGCGGTACCCCTTGGCCGCCGCCACCATGGCCAACCCGATTCCCGTGTTACCGCTGGTCGGCTCCACGATGGTGTCGCCGGGCTTCAGCCGCCCCTCCTTTTCCGCCTCTTCAATCATGCTGAGGGCGATCCGATCTTTCACGCTTCCGCCCGGGTTGAAAAATTCCAACTTCAGATAAACGTCGGCGTCCGTCTTCCCGATGAT
>NZ_JAWONS010000270.1:0-517 GCF_033342255.1 Clostridium boliviensis | reverse complement strand
CCAGGAGGAGCTGAACCCCCTTGTTCTTGTAGGAGGAGCCGCACAGGACGGGCACAATCTCCACATTGAGGGTCCCTTTCCGGAGCGCCGCCTTGATCTCCTCCTCGGTCAGCTCTTCCCCTTCCAGATATTTCATCATCAAATCGTCGTCCAGATCAGCCACCTTTTCCAGCAGCTGCATCCGGTATTCTTCCGCCTTCTCCTTGTATTCGTCGGGAATTTCCTGCTCCCTACTGCGCGTACCGAGATCGTCCTCGTAGAAGTAAGCGCAGTTTTTGATCAGGTCGATGATCCCTTCAAAGGTGTCCTCGGCTCCGATCGGCAGTTGGATAGGCACCGCGTTGGCCCCGAGGCGCTCGCGGATCTGCTCGACGGCGCCGTAGAAATCGGCTCCGACGATATCCATTTTGTTAATGTAAGCGATCCGCGGGACGTGGTACTTGTCCGCCTGCCGCCAGACGGTTTCGGATTGGGGTTCCACACCACCCTTGGCACAGAAGACCCCGACCGCTCCGTC
>NZ_JAWONS010000269.1:0-286 GCF_033342255.1 Clostridium boliviensis | reverse complement strand
ACTCGTGATTTCCCACGGTCCCCACATCCACTCCGATTCGGTTCAAAAACTCGATCGTTGGCTCGTCCTGAAGCAGAGCCGATATCGGCGCACTGGCTCCCACCATATCTCCGGCATGAACGATCAACGTATTCTTATTCTCCGCCGCACGGCGCTTCAGGTGTGCCGCCAAATAATCCGCCCGTCCCACGGGCTTTCCCTCTACCTGCTGTGTCACATTCAGCTGGCCGTGAAAGTCGTTGATCCCCAGAATCTGTACATCCACGTACCGCTTCGGATGAAAACG
>NZ_JAWONS010000268.1:0-490 GCF_033342255.1 Clostridium boliviensis | reverse complement strand
GTGTTGTCCAAATCCGTCGGCCGGTAAGCCACATATCCCTGCACCGTCTCGCTGAAATGGGTGAGACAGACATAAAACAGGTTTTTCGGCCTTTTGGGCCCCCGGTCGAAGCCGCGGAAATCCTCGTTGGTAAAGGCGAGGGAGATCTGGATCGCCCGGTCGGGGCGGAAATTGTAAAAGATGACGGCGTCGTCGTCCTCGATCAGCCCCACCGGTTGCTCCTTCTCATCCACCAACACCGTCGGCATGACAAATTCGTCGTAGACGCTCTTTTCATAGGATTTCTTAACCGCCTGCACGGGATCCCGGTATCGGGGCCCCTCCCCGTAGACCATCGCCCGGTAGGACTTTTCCGTCCGCTCCCAACGGCGATCCCGATCCATGGCGTAGTACCGCCCCTGAACCGTGGCGAGCCGCCCGGTCCCCAGTTCCTCCATCTTGTCCAGCAGCTGCCGGATATAATGGATGCCGCTGTCGGGAGCCACATCCC
>NZ_JAWONS010000267.1:0-303 GCF_033342255.1 Clostridium boliviensis | reverse complement strand
TAAGGAAAAAATACCGCCATTTCCATGTTCTTTATTAAAACTGACGCTGGAAATGACGGTCTTTTAATTTATAACTTTGCATAAAACAGGTTATAACATATACGGAATATACTATCTTTGGATTTTTAGTGACGCATATTTTGACGGCTAATTACGATTATTTATGTAAATTAGACCTTACAAATTAAAAAAACTTAATTCTATTTATTGAATATACATAATTCTACATATTATACTAATATTTGACAATTAATTAGAAGTGTTGTATCATCTAAATATACTGATTTTTTATACATTTTTCAC
>NZ_JAWONS010000266.1:0-434 GCF_033342255.1 Clostridium boliviensis | reverse complement strand
CTCGATGGCCGCCACTTCCGCCGCAATGCTGTCATCGCCCTCATAAAGCCGCATCAAATCATGCCAACCGAGCGGAACGATACGCTTCATGTCGGCATGATTCAAGATGACAACTCTATCCCGGAGCCAATCCGGGACATGCTTCAATGACTCCGACACCATAGCACCGTCCGCTACATCGAACAAAAAGACGGATCGGGCGATCTTTTCCCACTCTTCACGGGTCCGGGCCCTCACTCCAAAAAACTCCAAGGCGAGATTGACGAACAGGGTGGACTTCCCAGAGCCCTGCTTACCGACAACCATTAGAGGAGTGGAAAGCGAATCCTTTGCCTCCTCTTTGTCGCCGCGAATCATGGAAAGCAGGCTGCCGCTCCTGGATCTGGCAAAGGCGATGTCATCCTTGAGCAACACCTTTGGAACTTTCGCTTTTT
>NZ_JAWONS010000265.1:0-315 GCF_033342255.1 Clostridium boliviensis | reverse complement strand
GGATCAAGAGCTTTATTATCTTAAATTCTAAAGTCCACATCCACCATTTCCCTAGTAAAAAGAGGGGCTCTGTTATTTAGCCATTTGTGTACTTTTTGTGAGGAGGTTATGTCAATAATATCCTTTTTGCTGCTGAAGTTGCGGAGAGTTTTGGCCACATATTCTATTGTAGTCTGGATCTTCCTCGGTAGGCTAAGCGTCGTTCCACACACAACAACATCTCTCCACTGTTTGTTTAAAGTTTAGAAAGAAAATATCCATCGTTCACAAGATCGTAGGAGAAGGACACGACTTAAGGATCCCCCGGGCCATACT
>NZ_JAWONS010000264.1:0-368 GCF_033342255.1 Clostridium boliviensis | reverse complement strand
TACCAAATCGCTGGCGCGATGGCTAGCCTAGGTACTTTGTTTCCCCTACATTTTCTCTAATCCAAAGTTTTTCTCTTCTTTTGAAAAAAATAGTAGCGGTTGTTAAATATATGTTTTATTGTTGAGTTACCCCTAACTTAACTATAAACATGATTTAAACCACCACTACTATCATGCCTATTATACTACGCGGTTTCAAACTCAACAATTATATATTTCAAATTCGTGCACCTCCAATGAAGTGTTTTTGTTTCCATTCCATTCCAACACTACATTTTAGGAGGATTTTTCTATGCAAAAATATTTAGATACTTACAGACAAATGATTTCTCTCCGTGGTCTTACCGCCCACACCATCAAGTCTTACT
>NZ_JAWONS010000263.1:0-307 GCF_033342255.1 Clostridium boliviensis | reverse complement strand
GTCGAACGAATACTGGATGGGCAGCCGGGGATTCGATCCGTCAAGGTGGATATCGTCTGGGATCCCCCGTGGTCGCCCGATAAGATGTCGGAGGAGGCAAAAAGGCAATTGGGTTTCTTTTAACCAAAACAGCCGCCCCTGCCAAGCGGGGCGGATCCCATCCGCTTTTTGCCACCGGTCGAACTTCCGCCCGGTGGCAATTTCTTTTTTCCGTCGGATCGATGAAGCAACCGGGTCGGCAAATCAATTCTGCGACATCCGGGCGCCTTATTCCCCGAACTTCTCCCGGTGAACCACCTGTTCCATC
>NZ_JAWONS010000262.1:0-532 GCF_033342255.1 Clostridium boliviensis | reverse complement strand
TTTCGGCACGCCGGAGCGTCCCCGCCTGAACGTGTTCCGCTCCTCCAAAAACATCTACGCCCAACTGATCGACGACCTGGCCGGCCACACCCTCGTTTCCGCATCCACCCTGGATCCGGAGCTGAAGGGCGAAATCGAAAACGGCGGCAATGTGGAAGCGGCGCGCAAAGTCGGTCAGCTGATCGCCAAGCGGGCGTTGGAGAAAGGTCTGAAGCGTGTGGTGTTCGACCGCGGAGGTTATCTTTACCACGGACGGGTAAAGGCCTTGGCTGAAGGTGCCCGGGAAGGAGGGCTCGACTTTTGAACAAGGAAAACAAAGCGATGAAGCAGGAAGCTCCTGAACTGATTGAGAAAGTGGTGAACATCAATCGGGTGGCCAAGGTGGTCAAAGGCGGACGGAGGTTCAGCTTCAGCGCCTTGGTCGTCGTCGGTGATGGAAAGGGAATGGTCGGTGCCGGAATCGGCAAGGCCGCGGAGGTGCCGGAAGCGATCCGGAAGGGGATTGAGGAAGCCAAGAAGAATATGATCCGTG
>NZ_JAWONS010000261.1:0-618 GCF_033342255.1 Clostridium boliviensis | reverse complement strand
AGCGACATCGTTGTCCTGTTTACGGCGGACGACCGGAAAAACTTTCAGCTGGCCAAGGAGGCGGATCAACGGGGGGTGGAACGGATCATCGCCCGGGTGGAAAACAAGAGGGAAGTAAACCTTCCCGAGGGAACCCGCATTCAGCTCATTTCCACCTTTTTTGCCAATAAGACGCTCCTTCGCTCCCTGATCGAGTATCCGTCGTTGGTTCGGCTCGCTTCCGAAAAGGAGGCCTATTTGCGGGAGGTTCCCTTGTACAACCACCGCTTTCACAGCCGGCGGATCCGGGATCTTCCCTTCCCGGGAGATACCTTGGTCATCCGGGTGTATCGCAACGGAGAAGTGATTTTCCCGCAGGGAGATACGGAGGTGCAGGTGGGCGATCGTCTGATCATCACCGGGACGCCGTCCCATGTCCGCAGAGTAAAGCGGTTATTGAGCTGAAGTCCTGGCATTCCCCTTGTCCGGATTCGGAAGTTGTGGTAAGTATATAGGTGTTTGATTTTGCAACAGCGAGGGATGGCCATGAGGATCAAGGCGATCGGGATCGCTCCCTATGCGGGTTTGAAGAGGTTGATGGAGGAGCTGGCGGAGGAAGACCCGGAACTGGATCTGGTT
>NZ_JAWONS010000260.1:0-361 GCF_033342255.1 Clostridium boliviensis | reverse complement strand
GCCTCCCGATCCTTTCGGGATGGCAGGGATTCCCTGAACCGGTCCTTCTCAGTTGACCGCTTCCTTCAGCTGCTTACCGGGTTTGAAGGCAGGAACGCGGCTGGCTTCGATCTGGATCGTCTCCCCGGTCTGGGGATTCCGACCGGTACGGGCCGACCGCTCCCGCACTTCAAAGTTCCCGAAACCGACCAGCGAAACCTTCTCTCCCCGCTTGAGGGCTTCAGAGATGGTCTCGAGTACGGCATCCACCACCTGACCCGCTTCCTTCTTGGTTTTCCCGGTGGCGGCAGCTACCCGTTCAATCAGTTCGGACTTGTTCATGGATTCCACTCCTTTTCTCCTAAACTCCCAATGAAATAAT
>NZ_JAWONS010000259.1:0-407 GCF_033342255.1 Clostridium boliviensis | reverse complement strand
GGTGAAATCCACCCCTTCTCCCGTCAGCACCCATTCCTTCGGCAACCATCCGGCCCTTTCCCTAAAGCTTGCCAGGACCTCCCGAAGGGCGACCGATAGAGCCTCTCCATACCGCCTCACCTCTTCTTCCTCCTTCAAGAGGGGCGCGCCGGGCGGATCCCGTAAGCGCTCCCCTTCCACAAAGGGCTCCATCGACAGGGATATGGAACGGGTTTCCAACCAGATCTCCCCTTCAAAAAAGCTCACCTCCACTGACCTTGGCGAAACTTGCACCGTCATCCGATTTGAAAAAACCTCCGGCAGGGCATAGGACAGCCAACGGGCCAATCCCAACGGCGCCGGTTCCAGTCCCACCGGCTCCAGTCCACCCCATTCCGCCAAAGAAGCCAAGGCGGAAACCATCCTGC
>NZ_JAWONS010000258.1:0-343 GCF_033342255.1 Clostridium boliviensis | reverse complement strand
CTTCATATAATCATCCGACATCCCCCGGGGCGCTCCGACCATAATCCCGGCTTTTCCCGAATAAAACACCCGGGTGTTGGCCTCGTTGGGATTGAGGAGGACGAAATCCTTTTGGATCGCTCCTTCCTTGTACAGTTCGGCCATCGTCTTGATCCAGTCTTTCCGCGCATCGCTGATGATTCCCGGGATGTACTGACCCTTCTCGTTTTTGTGGTACCAGGCATCCGCATCCCAGTAACTGCCGAAGTGGTAGTTGGGCCAGACCTTCTCCCCGAACACCAGGCCGTAGGTGTCGTCCTTTCCGTTGCCGTCCGGATCCTCTTTGGCGAAGGCGATGGCGACT
>NZ_JAWONS010000257.1:0-365 GCF_033342255.1 Clostridium boliviensis | reverse complement strand
CTGCAAACGGATGAATTCTCACAAACTCAGCATGGGTCCAGGCCGCAAGTTCAATTACATTTTCTATAGCTCTATCCTGCAAATCCATATAAAATGCTTTTACCTGACGATACATTTCGTTAGGGCTCGGTGGAGTATGGGAGGCACCAGAAATATAAACATCTACGTTCCGATATATTCCTCCAATCATAATATTCTCCATTAAAATAGCATGTAAGTCCTTAATGATATGCTCGTCCAAAGACTTCTTTTCTGAGATGCAATCTTTTACATGCTGATAGGCTTTGTTATGATTGATGACCTCATAAATCTCTCGAAGTTTTTTTCCACCTACGGACAGCCCCTCCTCCAATACCACCTTAGTT
>NZ_JAWONS010000256.1:0-672 GCF_033342255.1 Clostridium boliviensis | reverse complement strand
GCTCCCGGACCCATCACAGCAGAAGCTGCACCTTCCGCTGCAGGGGTTTGTCGTAGTAGCGGCCCTTGGTCAGCTGTTCGATAAAGGGGCGCATCAGGTCCGCTTCGGTGGATACAAACCTTCCTTCGCCGCATCGTTCGATCCAGTTCTGCTGCAATTCGACAATGCGGAGATCCTGTTTCAGGGCCATTTTGAAAAAGGGAGCGATGACCAACCTCTTGATGCAATTGGGTACGATCCCCCGCTTGACGGTGATGATGGCATACACATCCTGGACGGCTTCGGAGACGGGACGGGCCACCGCCGTGATGAGCATGCTCAACCCCTTGCGGGACCGGTATTCGATCTGGGCGATCCCCGGCATATAAAAGCGGCCGTAGCTCGTCTGACGGTCCCGCTCCATCAACTGGGAAATCAGGCCGGCCTGCTTCGACTCCCCGCTGTATTCGATCTCCACGTGATCGCGGTGGGCGGTCAGTTTGGCGCTGACCTGCTGCCGGTTGGAATCGGTCCGGATGAGTCCGGCATGAACGAAGTGGGTGTGGGTCCCGTCCAGCAGGTTTTCGAAGGCATTGACCAGATTTCCCTGCACCTTCACTTTCCAGATGAAGGAATAGAGGGAAGGGTCCCGCAGGAAGGAGAGATCAAAGGGTTCCTCGAAACCACCGGCAA
>NZ_JAWONS010000255.1:0-598 GCF_033342255.1 Clostridium boliviensis | reverse complement strand
CACAACATCCTCAACCCCAAGGATGGCAAGCCAGTGGTCACCCCTTCCCAGGACATGGTGCTGGGATGCTACTACCTGACCCTGGAGAAGGCGGGGGACCGCGGCGAGGGACGCATCTTCGCCACACCGGGTGAAGCGATTAACGCCTATCAGCAGGGTCTGGTCACCCTGCATGCGCGGATCGCCATTCCGGCCCGCCGACTGAACCGGACGTCCTTCACCGAAAAGCAGAAGAACGCGCTTTTGATCACCACGGTCGGCAAGCTGATCTTCAACGAGATTTTCCCTGAAGCATTCCCCTATATCAACGAGCCGACCAAACAAAACCTGATGGAAGGCACGCCGGATCAATACTTCATCTTTGAAAAGGGCGTCAACATCCGGGAGAAGATCAGCAGCCTTCCGGAGGCCGATGCGGTGAAGAAGGGCTTCCTCGGCACAATTATCGCCGAGTGTTTCCGCCGGTTCGGAACCACCCAGACGACCATCATTCTGGATAAGGTCAAAGAGCTGGGTTACTCCTACTCCACCAAGGCGGGAATCACCATGTCCGTCACCGACGTGGTGGTGCCCGAAGAGAAGCAGGAGATCCTGAAAC
>NZ_JAWONS010000254.1:0-536 GCF_033342255.1 Clostridium boliviensis | reverse complement strand
GATTTTTTCTTGCAACTCCGGGGAGAATATGGTATTTTCAAACTGAATACAAAAAACCGTATTTTGTAATGTGTTGGGACGTGAGCCATGACCATATCGGAGAAACTGTATACCAAGAACGGACTTGCCGCGAGGGAAATCGCTCGACATCTATTGTCCGTCAAGCCCGGCGAGCGCATTCCGCGAATCAGCGATTTTGCCAGTAAATTGTCCCTGGGCAGGGGGACGGTACAGGGAGCGCTGCGGTTGTTGGAGGAGATGGGCGCGATTCATCTGGAGTCCAGGGGCCATTTGGGAACGTTCTTGAACCGTAAAGACGATCACGCCCTGTGGAAAATCGCGGGGATGTCCCAGGTGGTCGGGGTGATGCCCCTTCCCTATTCCCGAAAATACGAGGGGTTGGCCACCGGACTGGTGGAAGCCTTTCAGGAGATCAACGTTCCCTTCAACCTGGCTTTCATGCGCGGTTCGACCCACCGAATCGATGCGCTGCAATCGGGTCGGTACGATTTTGCGGTGGTTTCCGGCTTGGCGGT
>NZ_JAWONS010000253.1:0-381 GCF_033342255.1 Clostridium boliviensis | reverse complement strand
CTCATCGAGATCATCTTTCATGGCAGGACCCCCGACGACGTCCCCTATTACCGGATGGACGACGAGGACGAAGACCCCGCGTTGCAGCTGCTCTGGAGCATTTTGCGCGAAGGACAGCAACAGGGGGTGTTCGGAGATTTTCATCCCGACGCCATGGCCCATTTCATCCAGGGAGCGATCAGCGAATACATGCTGGACAACGCGATGGCGTGCCGGTTGGATCTGGACACCTACAGCGACGAGCTGATCCGCATCGTCCACAGAGCGGTAAGGAAAGATTCCCGTGACTGACCATCCCCATTTGGGCCGCGGCCGAAAGCCCTCCGATCTCGCGCGGCTTCATGCTGATGGTCGCGCTGGCAATCCATCGCGTTCTTCATC
>NZ_JAWONS010000252.1:0-190722 GCF_033342255.1 Clostridium boliviensis | reverse complement strand
ACACTGCGGAGTCGCGGAAAGAAAAACACGCTATGCTAAATTACTCAGAGGACTAAAATGATTGAATTATGGAACGTAAGTAAAACATACGAGGCGGGAAACAAGGCACTGCGTAACATCAACATGACTGTAGCGGATGGTGAATTTGTTTTCATCATCGGCAGAAGCGGATCCGGAAAATCCACTTTGCTGAAAATGTTATTAAAAGAAGTGGAGCCCACCTCTGGTAAGATAATTGTAAATGATGTAAATTTAGGCAAGATGCCAAGGCGCTTTATCCCCAGATACCGCCGAAAGCTTGGCATGGTTTTTCAGGACTTCCGACTTTTAAAAGACCGGAATGTATATGAAAATGTGGCGTTTGCCCAGCGGGTCATCGGAGCCTCCACAAGAAGCATAAAAGAGTCAGTACCTGCTATGTTAAAGATGGTAGGGCTGTCTTCAAAGTATAAATTTTCCCCGCAGCAGCTTTCCGGCGGAGAGCAGCAGAGGGTCGCCATAGCCAGAGCGCTCATTAACAGACCCGAGATCTTATTGGCTGACGAGCCCACAGGAAACTTAGACGGGCACAACTCTATGGAGATTATGAAGCTATTAGAGGAGGTCAACAAACAGGGTACTACTGTGATTGTTGTTACTCACAGCCAGGAGATAGTAGACCGTATGAAGAAGCGGGTAATTATGATGGATCGCGGAACCATCATAAGCGATGAGAAAAAAGGCGGTTATACATATGAGAATTAGTACATTTTGGTATTGTCTGAAACAAGGTGTAATAAACATCTGCAAAAATATATTATTTTCACTGGCATCGATCGCAACCGTATCCGCATGCATTTTTCTTTTCTGTCTGTTCTTTTCCATTGTGGTTAATGTTCAGTATGTAGTAAAAAATACAGAGAGCACAGTTGGAATCACCGTATTTTTTGACGAGGGGCTTGATAAAAACAAAATCACCCAGATTGGAAATGAAATCAAGTCAAGAAAAGAAATAAAGGAAGTGAAATTCACTTCTGCTGAAGACGCATGGGCGGAAGCAAAGAAAGAATACTTCGGTGATATGCAGGATCTGGCAGAAGGGTTTGAAGAGGACAACCCTCTGGCCAACTCTTCCTCCTATACGATATTTTTAAATGATTTAACCAAACAGGATGAAATTGTTACCTGGTTAAATGGAATAGAAGGAGTAAGAAAAGTCAACTATTCCAAAACGGCTGCAGAAGGAATGAACAGCTTAAACAAGGTGATAGGAATCCTTTCCATGCTCATCATCGGTGTACTCCTGGCAGTTGCCATATTCTTAATCAGCAATACGATATCCGTAGCAGCCGCATTCCGGAAGAATGAGAACCAGATCATGAAGCTGATTGGTGCCACCAATTATATGATAAGAGCTCCTTTTGTAGTGGAGGGAGTGATCATCGGTCTGGTAGGGGCCTCCATTCCCCTGCTTGCTATTTATTTTCTGTATCGTTCTGCTGTAGAATATGTCGTGACAAAATTCAGCATATTATCCGGGTTGTTTCAGTTTCTTCCTGTTGATGCCATATTTCCTTATATGGCGGCAACGGCTATGTCGCTGGGACTTGGAATCGGATTTTTTGTCAGTTTCTTTACAATCCGCAAACATTTAAAGGTGTAAGGGGAGAAGTCCATGAAGCATGGAAAAAGACTGCTTGCTGTGGGGATCGGTCTTTTTATGACCGTATCATGTATATTTCCCTCCTATGGTACAAAGAATGAGGTAAATGATGCAAAGAAAAAAGCCAGTTCTTTAGAAGATGAAAAAAAGGAAGTGGAAAGTGCCTTAAAAGAGCTGGAAGGTTTAAAATCAGACGCTTCCGCTTATGTCAAAGGTATGGATGACAAGCTGGCTGATTATGATAAGCAGCTGACAGCGCTGACAGCTCAGATCTCAGCCAAAGAAGAGCAGATCAAAGCAGCAAAAGCCGACTTAGAAGCTGCCAGAGAAGCGCAGGAACATCAGTACCGGAATATGAAACTGAGAATTCAGTATATGTATGAGAAGGGTGAGACGAGCTATCTGGACTTGCTGTTTAGGTCCGCCGATCTCACCCAGCTTTTTAACCGGGCGGAATACATTAGAAGTATAACTGCATATGATAGAAGAATGCTGGAGGACTATAAAAGAACCAAAGAAGAAATCAGTCAAAGGGAAGTGCTTCTAAATGCAGAATATGAAAAGCTGCTGGGATTTCAGACTGCTGCCAGAGAAAAAAAGAAGGATGCTGAGGAACTTTTACAGGCTAAGAACCAGGAACTTGCTTCTTATCAGAACCAGATAGCTAAGAATCAGGAAAATTTATCTGAACTGGAAAAGGATTTGGCGGCGCAGGAACAGCGGATCATAGAAATGGAAGCTCTGATACGCAAACAGGAGGAAGAAGCGCGCAAAGCGGCGCAGAAGGCCGGGAAAACGTATAATACGGTGGCAATCGGGAATATTAAGTTTATATGGCCCTGTCCTTCTTCTGCAAGAATCACCTCTTCCTTTGGGGACAGGGATTCTCCAACCGAAGGAGCCTCTTCCAATCATCAGGGCATTGACATCGGGGCTTCCTCTGGTAACGATGTTTTAGCTGCTGCTTCCGGGACAGTAACGATCTCTACATACAGTTATTCTGCCGGCAATTATATTATGATTCATCACGGCGGAGGAGTTTATACTGTTTATATGCACTGTTCCCAACTCCTGGTTTCAGCGGGGCAGGAAGTATCACAGGGACAGTTAATTGGGAAAGTGGGTTCTACCGGATATTCCACGGGACCGCATCTCCACTTTGGGATCAGAGTGAATGGAAGTTATGTAAATCCAGTGAAATACGTAAGCCCATAATGAGCTAGATAGGAGAATGACAGTGGAAAATAAGAATAAATTTTGGAAAGGTGCCCTGGTCGGGGCGCTTCTTACCACGTTGGCAGGCCTTATAATAGTTGGCATGTCATTAGGTATTTTTTTAATTGGAAGAACTGCGATTGATGGAAAAGGACAGACAGCAGAATCTGTTCAGACAGAGAATCAGGATGGCAATCTGGATTTGAACCGGATTGTAGCGAAAATCCAGACGATTCAGAGTGTCATTGATAAGTATTATCTCTTTGATGAAGATAACAGCAAAGTGGAAGACTGGATTTATAAAGGAATGCTCTATGGCCTTGATGATCCATATACCGTTTATTATACTGCAGATGAGTATGAAAAGCTGATGGAAGATACGTCAGGGGAATATTGCGGAATAGGCGTGATGGTGAGTCAGAATGCCTCAACCGGAGTGATTACTGTGAGCAAGGTATTTGAAGGAACTCCTGGGGCTGAAGCGGGAATTCTTCCCGGCGATATCCTGTATAAGGTTGGAAGCAAAGAAGTGACCGGAGTGGATTTAGAGCTGGTAGTAAAAGACTTCATTAAAGGGGAAGAAGGAACGCCTGTTACAATCACCGTTCTTCGTAAGGATGCGGGTGATTATATCGACATGACAATGGAACGCCGCCAGATTACAGTACCCACTGTGGAATATGAAATGCTGGCTGACAATATCGGATATATCTCAGTAAGCCAGTTTGATACAGTGACCTCAGAGCAGTTTAAAGGTGCTATTGATGATCTGGAAAAAAAGGGAATGAAGAAGCTGGTGGTTGATTTAAGGAATAACCCAGGAGGGGTTGTGGATGCAGTGGTTTCCATGCTGGATTACATTCTTCCTGATGACCTGGTTATTGAAGGAGATCCTGATCTTGTCAGAACCAAGAAAAATAAGACACTTCTTGTATATATGGCGGATAAGAACGGAAAAGGTGACCAATATTATGCTTCGGACGGTCATGAGGTAGATCTTCCAATGGCAGTTCTGGTGAATGGCCAGTCTGCAAGTGCTTCCGAAGTTTTCTCCGGCGCTCTGAAAGCATATGACAGAGCAAAGCTGGTTGGAACGAAAACATTTGGAAAGGGAATTGTTCAGACCTTATTCCCGTTAGATAAAGGAACCGCAATTAAGATGACGGTTGCCCACTATTATACACCAAGCGGCTTTGACCTCCATGGAAAGGGACTTCAACCCGATGTCCCGGTAGAGTTAAAAGAAGAGTTGAAGTCTAAGATAAAGATTGAGCATGAGGAAGATAATCAGCTGACAGAAGCAATTAAAGCTTTTAATTAAAAATTAACAGCCCTTAAGAGACGGCAGAACTGTCTGTTTCTTAAGGGCTGTTTCATTACATGGAACAGGTTTTCAGTACACTTAGAAAATGTTCGCATTCCTCTTGCCTGGTGGCCCAGGAGGTGACCAGACGAATGACAGAGCGGTCCTCTTCTTTTTCCTGTATAGAAAATATAAATTCCTTCTGAAGCGTATTGATTACAGACTCAGGGAATATGGGAAACAGCTGGTTTGTAAAAGAGGGGGAGAAAAAGGTGTAACCCATGTTTCTAATTCCTTCTCTTAAAATATCAGCCATATCATTGGCATGGGAGGCCAGTTCATAGTAGAGACCATCTGTAAACAGTTCCTCAAACTGAATGCCAAGGAGCCAGCCTTTTGCCAGCAGAGCACCCCGCTGCTTCATCATGAAGCGGAAATCCGGTTTTAAATCCGGATGGGTGATAACCAGTGCTTCTCCAAAGAGTGCTCCGGCCTTAGTACCGCCGATGTAGAAAACATCAGTAAGTGCAGCGATATCTTTCACGGATAAATCATTCACCGTACTGGTCAGCGCTGAGCCGAGGCGGGCACCGTCTAAAAAGAGATACAGCTCTTTCTCCCGGCACAGACGGTGAAGTGCTTCCAGTTCCGCTTTGGAATACTGGGTTCCGATTTCAGTTGAGTTGGAGATATAAACCATCTTCGGCTGAACCATGTGCTCATCGGTATGATATTCAAACGCCTGGATAATTTCATCAGGAGTCAGCTTTCCTTCTTTTCCCGGCATAGCCAGAACTTTATGGCCGGTGGCTTCAATGGCACCAGTCTCATGTACGTTAATATGTCCCTGAGCAACACAGATCACAGCCTGCCACGGCCGCAGCGCAGTTGCTATGGTGATCAGATTGGTCTGGGTTCCGCCCACAATAAAATGAACATCAGCGTCCTTGCTCCCGGTCTCCTGACGGATTATCTCCCTGGCACGGGTACAGTGCTCGTCCAGCCCGTATCCGCCATTCTGAACCAGATTGGTCCGTGTCATTGCTTCCAGGATCTTTGGGTGAGCGCCTTCGCTGTAATCGTTATTAAAGCTGTACATATAATATCCTCCTGATCGTTAATGGTATAAAAAATATGATATACTAAATGGGCCGGATTTACAATGTGTATGAATCAGAAATAGTATAATCTTATGTTATAGTAAATATTCTTATCATGTATTATTATTATATTAGGGGCTGTGGTAAAATAAACAAAAGAATAGGTATTTACTTAGGAACAGGAGGAAGCCTTATGCCGTCAGGAGCGATTTTTAAATTTCATAATGATCTCGATACCGATCAGATTATTGGATCCCAGTATCTTTTATTGCCTGATCTTGAAGAAATGAAAGTACATACATTTGAATCTCTGGATCCGGAGTTTCCGAAGAAGGTAAAAGAAGGAGATTATGTGGTAGGAGGGGAGAATTTTGGCTGCGGTTCATCGAGAGAGCAGGCTCCGGGTGTTTTAAAAGCTCTGGGTGTAAAAGCGGTGATTGCAAAATCATTTGCCAGAATATTCTTTCGAAATGCAATCAATATCGGACTTCCGGTTATTGTATGTAAAGAACTTCCCGATGAAGTAAATACAGGGGACAGGATGGAGCTTTTCTTATCAGAGGGAATTGTCAGGGCTAACAATAAAGAGTATTCCTGCACAAAGCTTCCTGAATATATGCAGAATATTTTAAATCAGGGTGGTCTGATTGCATCTTTGAATAAGGAGGATTAAGGCATGGGAATGACAATTGCAGAGAAAGTGATAGCGGCTGCTGCCGGTGTGGATCATGTAAAACCGGGAGATATTCATACAGTTCATTTAGACCGCCTGATGAGCAATGACGGAACCACTCACTTAACGGTTGATATGTATCATAATAAGCTGACAAATCCCCGCATAGCAGATCCCGAAAAACTGGTCTTTATTGTGGACCATAATGTGCCTGCTGACAATCCAAAGACTGCTGCAGCACAGAAGAAGATGCGCAATTTTGCCAGAGAGCATAAGATTGACTTTTGGGAAGGAAAGGGTGTATGTCATCAGATTATGATGGAAAATTACGTCTGCCCAGGAGAGCTTATTTTTGGAGCAGACAGCCATACCTGTACGTATGGTGCCTTAGGCGCTTTCGGAACAGGAGTGGGCTGTACGGATTTTCTTTACGGCATGGTAACAGGCACATCCTGGGTGCTGGTTCCGGAATCAGTGAAATTCAATCTGGTAGGAAAACTGCCTGACGGAGTCTATCCCAGAGATTTAATGCTTACAATAATTGGACAAATCGGAGCGAATGGATGCAACTACCAGGTGATGGAATTTAGCGGTGAAGGGGCAAAAACGCTGAGTGTCAATGACCGCATGGTTTTGTGTAATTTATCCGTTGAGGCAGGAGCCAAAACAGGTATTTTTGAAGCAGATGAAATTGCGCTGGCGTATCTGGAAGAACGGGGAAGAAAACCGAAAGCAGTATATAAAAGTGATCCGGATGCAGTCTATGCAAGGGAATATACCATTGATCTGACTGCTATAGAGCCTGTTGTTGCCCGCCCGGATTTTGTGGATGATGTGGTTCCTGCAAAAGAGGTATGCGGCGTAAAAATAGATGAAGCATTTTTGGGCTCCTGCAACAATGGACGGATAGAAGAAATGAGAGTGGGTGCCGGGATAATTAAGGGAAAAAAGGTGGCAGACAGCGTCCGGTTCTTAGTTGTTCCCGCGAGTCTTGAGGTATATAAGCAGGCATTAAAGGAAGGTCTGATTGATATATTCATGGAAGCCGGTGCCATCGTAATGAATCCAAACTGCAGTGTATGCTGGGGAAGCTGTCAGGGAGTAATAGGGGAAAATGAGGTTCTGATCAGTACAGGAACCCGCAATTTCAAAGGCAGGGCAGGCCATCCAAGCTCTAAAGTATATTTAGGCTCTGCTGCTACCGTGACGGCATCAGCAATTGCCGGAGAGATAACACTTGCATAACAGAAGGGGATATGAACATGGAGACATTTACAGGAAAGGTCTGGGTACTGGGAGATGATATTGATACGGATATTATTATCCCTACGGAATATCTGGCACTGAAAACCATAGAAGAAATGAAGCAATACTGTTTTAGCCCTCTCCGTCCCGAACTGGCCGCACAGATCAGTAAAGGGGATATGATTGTGGCAGGAAAAAATTTTGGATGCGGCTCATCCAGAGAGCAGGCTCCTGAGATCATCAAGGCTCTCGGGATTAAATGTGTCATTGCCAAATCTTTTGCAAGAATATTTTTCCGCAATTCCATCAATAACGGGCTGCTTCTTATCGAACAGCCGGATTTATATCACGATATAACAGAAGGTGATACGATCAGCGTTACAGTAAACGAGCATGTGGAATATCAGGGCAGATTTTACCATATTGCGTCTCTGCCACAGAATCTGGTGGACATTATAAGTGCAGGCGGACTGGTGAAAGCCATGAGAAAACAGAACGGACTGGATTAAGGAGGGGCAATGGGAAGCACAATCATTGAGAAAATAATCAGGCATAATACAGGTGCGGACAATGTAAAGCCGGGTGACATTGTTACCGTAAAAGCTGACCGGGTGATGATTCATGACATTTTTATTCCTTTTGTCGCAGATAAATTTGAGGAGATGGGGTTTAAAAAGCTCTGGGATCCGGATAAAGCGGTCTTGATCTATGATCATCTGGTGCCGGCCAGTCAGTTAGATGATACCAGACATTTTCGGATCGGAGATGCATTTGCAGCAAAATACGGGATGACGCATGTGCACAGAAGTGATGGGATCTGTCATCAGCTGATGACGGAAGCGGGTTACGTAAAGCCGGGTGATGTGGTATTTGGTACAGACAGCCATACGACCACATACGGCTGTGTAGGAGCATTTTCCTCTGGAATCGGTTATACGGAGATGGCAAGCATCCTGGGGACAGGAACTATGTGGATCAAGGTTCCGGAGACAATCAAAGTGGTGATTGACGGCAAACTGCCGGATCATGTGATGTCAAAGGATATTATCCTGCGGTTAATCGGGGACTTAGGTGCGGATGGTGCGACTTATCTGGCACTTGAATTCACTGGAAGTACTGTGAAGGAGATGTCTGTGGCAAGCCGCATGACCATCGCTAATATGGCTGTTGAAGCGGGAGCAAAATGTGCTTTATTTACTCCTGATGAGAAAACTGCTGAGTATTGCCAGATACAGCTAAGTGATTTCCAAAAGAGCCTGACAGGTGATGACGATGCGGTATACAAAAGAGTGATCCGGTATAAAGCGGAAGATTTTGTTCCTGTTATGGCATGTCCTTCCCAGGTGGACAGAATTAAACCGGTCAGTGAACTGGAGGGCATTCTTATTGATCAGGTATTTATCGGTTCCTGTACAAATGGCCGTCTGGAGGATTTAGCAGCAGCAGCTGAGGTTTTAAAGGGCAGAAAAGTAGCAGATTATGTAAAGCTTATTGTCACACCTGCCAGCCGGAAGGTTTATCAGGAAGCCATGGAACAGGGGATTATGGAGATCCTGTCGGAGGCAGGTGCCATCATCACTCATCCGGGGTGTGGATTATGCTGTGGCAGAACTGGAGGAATTCTAAGTGACGGCGAACGGGTAGTGGCTACCAATAACCGGAATTTTCTGGGAAGAATGGGAACTTCAAAGGTAGAAATATACCTGGCGTCTCCTAAAATGGCAGCAGCCTGTGCTGTAACCGGCCGGATTATAAGTTTGGATAATTCATTTTTTAAATAAAATCAGAACAAATGTTCCTCCCCTGCCTATACTTTTTATCTTCCCTATGTTATAATCTTGGTACGATATTGTCACCAAGGAGGTAAAAAGAACGTATGGAATTTCAATTGCATTCAGAGTTTGCCCCGACCGGCGATCAGCCCAAGGCCATAGACCAGCTTGTGAAGGGATTTAAGGAAGGCAATCAGTTTCAGACTTTACTGGGAGTTACCGGATCTGGAAAGACCTTTACTATGGCAAATGTCATACAGGAATTACAGAGACCAACCCTTATTATTGCACATAACAAAACCCTTGCTGCACAGCTTTACGGGGAATTCAAGGAATTTTTTCCGGAGAATGCAGTGGAGTATTTTGTTTCCTATTACGATTATTACCAACCCGAAGCATACGTACCATCTACCGATACTTACATTGAGAAGGATTCTTCCATCAATGATGAGATCGATAAGCTGCGCCATTCTGCCACTGCGGCATTATCAGAGCGCAAAGATGTGATTATCGTTGCTTCGGTTTCCTGCATTTACGGACTGGGAAGTCCCATCGATTATCAGGAGATGGTGATTTCTTTAAGACCCGGCATGATAAAGGACCGGGATGAAGTGATTCATAAGCTGATCGATATCCAATATGACCGGAATGATATGGATTTTAAGAGAGGTACCTTCCGTGTCAGGGGTGATGTGGTTGAGATATTTCCTTCCTACTCCGGCAGCGAGGCTTACCGTGTGGAATTCTTTGGTGATGAAGTGGACAGGATTACGGAGATTGATACGCTGACAGGAGAGATAAGGGCGGAACTGGGGCATATTGCAGTATTTCCGGCATCTCATTATGTTGTATCCAAAGACAAGATGGAGCATGCAGCCCAGACAATACTGGCTGAGTTAAAGGAACAGGTAGAGTATTTTAAAAGTGAGGATAAGCTGTTAGAGGCCCAGAGAATCTCTGAACGGACTAATTTTGATGTGGAGATGATGAAGGAGACCGGCTTCTGTTCTGGAATCGAAAACTATTCCAGACATTTGACGGGGGGGAAACCGGGAGAGCCTCCTTACACTTTAATTGATTATTTCCCGGATGATTTCTTAATCATCGTGGACGAGTCCCACATCACTCTTCCGCAGGTAAGAGGAATGTATGCCGGAGACCGTTCAAGAAAATCTACACTTGTAAATTTTGGATTCCGTCTTCCCTCGGCGCTTGATAACCGTCCTTTGAATTTTGAAGAATTCGAATCCAAGATTAATCAGATGATGTTTGTTTCCGCCACTCCTTCCGTCTACGAATCACAGCATGAGCTTTTAAGAGTGGAACAGATTATCCGGCCAACCGGACTTCTTGATCCTGAGATTGAGGTGCGTCCTGTGGAAGGACAGATTGATGATCTGATTTCTGAGGTCAATAAAGAAGTGGACAAGAAGAATAAGATATTAATAACCACTTTGACTAAACGTATGGCAGAAGATTTGACGGATTACATGAGAGAGGTTGGAATCCGGGTAAAATACCTCCACTCCGATATTGATACTCTGGAACGTTCGGAAATCATCCGGGATATGCGTCTTGATGTTTTTGATGTTCTGGTAGGAATTAACCTGTTGAGGGAAGGTCTGGATATTCCTGAGATTACCCTGGTGGCGATTCTGGATGCGGATAAGGAAGGTTTCCTCCGTTCAGAGACTTCACTTATACAGACCATAGGAAGAGCGGCCAGAAACTCGGAGGGCCATGTTATCATGTATGCGGATAACATGACAGATTCCATGAGAGTGGCGATTGAGGAAACCAACCGGAGAAGAGGGATTCAGGAACGGTATAATGAAGAACATGGGATTACTCCCACTACGATTAAAAAGGCGGTACGTGATTTAATTGCGATTTCCAAGGCTGCAGCAGCAAATGATAAGGAATTTAAAAAGGATCCCGAATCCATGGATGCGAAGGAACTGGAAAAGCTCTCAAAGGAACTGACGAAAAAGATGCATCAGGCAGCTGCAGAGTTAAATTTCGAAGAGGCTGCAAAGCTGCGTGACAGAATGGTTCAGGTGAAAAAGATGCTGCAGGAAATCAACCAGTAAAAATTATGTTTCAGACATGCAGTTGGTATTGACAATGATTCTCAAAAAGTGTAAAATCTCTATGGATGCAATCCAGGGAGAGAACCCTGGTGCGCCGGTTTGTTGACGGGCTGCATTCAGAGGAGATTATTATGAAGCTTCACGAAGGAGATATCGGAAAGACCTACACGGTATACAGCGTAATGGTAAAAGATTCCATTACAAGAAGGCTGGAAGCCTTGGGCGTCAATGAGATGACGCCGGTTACCCTGTTAAATAAGAAGGGGAGCGGCACCGTGATCATCAAGGTCCGGGGGACTCGTCTGGCTCTGGGAAGAAAGATCTCAGAGGGAATTGAAATAAAGGAGGAGGCCGCTCATGAGTGAAGACAGCAGAATGATCCGTGTCGCATTTGTGGGTAACCCGAACTGCGGAAAGACAACCCTGTTTAATGCCTTTACCGGTGCCAGATTAAAAGTGGCAAACTGGCCTGGAGTTACGGTAGAGCGTGTAGAGGGGGAGACCAGCTACAAGGGCCAGGCCATCCGGGTGATAGACACACCAGGAATCTACAGCCTGACCAGCTATACCATTGAAGAGATTGTTACAAGAAAGTGTCTGGAGGATGAAGATGTTGATGTTATCATTAACGTAGTGGATGCTTCCTCACTGGAGCGTAATCTTTATCTGACACTCCAGCTTCTGGAACTGAGGAAACCTGTAATTCTGGCACTTAATATGATGGATATCGTGGAGGACAGGGGTATGGAGATTGATCTTCACCGCCTGCCGGAGATGCTGGGGAATATTCCTGTTGTTCCGGTTTCTGCAAGAAAGCGGACCGGTCTGGATGTGCTTTTGCATGCAGTTGTTCATCATTATGAAGAGGGTCCACAGGGGGTGGTGGTCACATATACTCCAAGGATTGAAAATAAAATATCCAAAGTCGGGACAGTTCTGAAGGCCCATTATGGGAAATTGAAGAACTTAAGGTGGCATGCCATTAAGTTTCTGGAATATGATGAAGAAGTCGCAAACGATCATCCCATTGATCTTAGCAATATAATCGATCATAATTATGAAAAAGAGATTATTAATGAAAAATATGATTATATAGAGGGAATCATCCATGAATGCCTGGTAAACAAAGAACAGAAGGCAGCAATGACGGATAAGATTGATGATTATCTCACCCACCCGTTCTGGGGCGTTCCCCTGTTTCTTGGCATTATGGCACTGGTGTTTTTTCTGACCTTTACAGTGGGAGATTTATTAAAAGGATATTTTGAGGTAGCCCTGGATCATCTGTCATCGTCAATGTATCAATTGATGGCAGGCATTCATGCAGCTGACTGGATTATTTCACTGGTAGTGGATGGGATTGTTGCCGGTGTAGGCGGTATCCTTACCTTTCTTCCTAATATTTTTATCTTGTTTCTCGCACTGGCCTTTTTGGAAGACAGCGGTTATATGGCCAGAGTTGCTTATGTTATGAATGAAATTATGGGAAGAGTGGGTCTTTCCGGAAAAGCATTTCTCCCCATGCTTCTGGGGTTTGGCTGTACGGTGCCTGCGGTGATGGCGGCCAGGGCGCTGCCCAGTGAAAGGGACAGGCGTAGGACCATACTCATCACACCTTTTATGTCCTGCTCAGCCAGACTTCCTATTTATGTTTTATTCTCGGAGATGTTTTTTCCAAAACATGCGCTGGCTGCAGCCTACTCCCTGTATTTGATTGGGCTTCTGGTTGCAATTGCGATTGCACATGTGAGCCATAAGATGATAAAATCAGAGGAAGAGGATACACTTTTAATTGAGCTGCCGGAGTATAAGACTCCTAATGCAAGAACTGTTACCATCTATGTCTGGGATAAGGTGAAGGATTACCTTGGAAAAGCAGGTACTACCATATTTCTTGCATCAATCGTTCTCTGGTTCGTGATGAATACCGGATTTACCGGATTTGTCACAGATGTATCACAGAGCTTTGCAGCCATGATCGGCAGAGTTTTAATTCCTATTTTAACTCCTGCGGGACTTGGTGACTGGAGAATTGCAGTTGCGCTCATCTCCGGACTTTCTGCAAAAGAAGTGGTTGTTTCCAGCTTCTCTGTATTATTTGGAATCAGCAATATTAATTCGGCAGCAGGAATGGGAGAATTGTCCGGACTGCTTGGACATATAGGCTTTGGCGGTGTCAATGCTTATGCACTGATGATATTCTGCCTTTTGTATACCCCGTGCATTGCGGCGGTGGCTACTATTAAGAAAGAAACCGGCTCCCTGAGATGGACGCTTGGTATGGTTTTATTTCAGCTGGTGATTGCCTGGGGATTTGCAGTTCTGGTATACCAGATTGGAAGTTTGATTTTTTAATCAGATAGAGGATAAGGCGATGAATGATAAACTGCTTGTGGAAACTGCGGTTCTGGCAGGTGAGATTATGTTGATAAGTGGCGCGGAAATCTTCCGGGTGGAGGATACCATTGACCACATTTTAAGAAAAGCAGGCCGGGATACGGCAGAATCCATTGTCTTTTCCACAGGCATTTTTGCGTCCCTCAATGATCCGTCCATAGAAGCAATTACTGTGGCCCGCAGGGTGACGGTCAGAAATACCAATCTAAACCGGGTATATCTGGTTAATAATGTATCCAGAAAGCTTTGTGCAGATCTTATTACAGTAGAAGAGGCGTATCAGGAGCTGAAAGAGATTCGGGGAATGGTACAGTTTCGTAAAAGTCTGAAGGATATGGGATACGTGGGAGTGGCGGTGTTTTTCACCCTCCTTCTTGGTGGAAGCGCAAAAGACTGTCTGGCAGCTGCAGTAACCGGAGCTGTATTAGCTGGTGCGGCAAAGCTCTCTGTCAGGATTCGTTTGAATGATTTCTGCTCTAATGCTTTTTGTGCATTTTTAATTGCTTTTACCACTCTGTTTCTGGAACGATGGATCTGGCCGGGAATAAAAAGTGATATTATCATCATCGGTGCCATTATGCCGCTGGTGCCGGGAGTGATCTTTACCACAGCTATCCGGGATACGCTAAACGGTGATTATGCGTCCGGCACATCCAGAATGATGGAAGCTGTAGTGATTGCTTTGGCAGTTGCAGCTGGAGTGGGAGCAGGAATGGGACTATATCAGTGGCTGACTGGAGGGAGTTTTCTATGGTGATTCAGACAGCAGGAGCGTTTCTTGCAGTGATCAGCTTTTCTTTATTACTGGAGATTCCTAAAAAATATTTTGTTTTATCTGGTGGAATTGGAGCAGCCGGCTGGCTGGTATATCTTCTTGTGCAAGCCGCAGCCGGTTCGGTGATAGCTGCGGCTTTCTTATCCAGTCTGCTGGTAGCACTTTCCAGCCACATTGCTGCCAGAATCTATAAAGCTCCAGTTACGGTGTTTTTGGTTGCAGGAATCCTGCCTTCGGTTCCAGGAGCTTCTATTTACCGAAGTGTATCCTGTGTAATCAGCAACAATCCGGAGCTTTCCAGCCATTATCTGGTGGAGACACTTCAGATTTCTGGTGCCATTGCCATGGCGATTTTTATCATGGATTCATTGTTCCGATTGGGAAAGAAGAAGTAAAAGCGATGGACAGTTGTTCCTGTGATTTGGAATAGAGATAGATATGATTGGACAGACGGTCTTCTTTGGCAACCTCTTCCTGGTTGATGGAAAAGACGGTTTTGGCCAGCTCTTCATAAGATATATGATTGCTGTATGGAATCAGTAAGACTTCGTGAATGCTGGAAGGCAGAATGATTAAATCGCCTCCTGTGCGTTCTGCGAAGTCTTTTAATATGCCTTCATAGAACATGCAGGCGGATCCATGAGCTCCATGGGAATTGGTTAAGACGTACATGGGAGGGGATAAGGGAGAGGGTTCGAAGAATCCGTCCCAGTCCTCTTCTTTTATTTCTCCGTCAGAGGCTTTCCCAGCGATTTCTTTTATTACATCCATAAGAGATTGAATCCGGGCTGGAAACAGACGAGGTGTGTTGGAATTGGCAGCGTTAAATAAATCTTCGGTGGATAAGTTCCATAATTTCTGATGAGATTTGTGGATAAGAGCTGAAAAAAGATGATCTTCACTTTTGCTCAGAGACAGGCAGAAAATTAATGCCAGATCAAGTTCGGGATAAGATAAATGAGGGAGATCGGATAATAGAGATTCATTGGCGGATTCATTGATGAGACGGAACATGATCCGGTCGGTCAAAGGGTTTAGTGAGTGAAGCTCTTCCAAAAAACATTCCTCCGGTAGATGCTGAGACTGGTATAAATCCAGAATCTCATCAAGAACCTGGGAAAAAGGCGTCCCTTTTTTGTAGATCTCATAAAAGTTCTGAAGATAAATAGCCGGAGCGGTGTTCTCGTTTGCTTTGCTGATACAGATGCCGTTCAGAATCAGTCCGTTATTCTTTGTGACGCTCTGCAGCGTCAGGCTGTAGCCGGAGCCAAGGCGCTCTTTCAGTGATTCCTTTACTGCTTTTTGAAATTGTTCGTATACCATATGTATACCTCCTTAGATATGATCTATGTAAATCGCAGGATGCGAGATACAGCAATTAGAAATGAGATTTAGATGTGACAAACCAAATCCATTATATCGTAATTGATAAAAAATGACAATATGTTTAGACATATTTCGAATTTTGTCGAAAAATCATTCAACTTAAAAAGATTGTATAATTACAAAAAGGAAAATTGGTATTATGGTATACACTGAAAAGACTAGAAGAGGATGAGGACAGTGAAAACAAAAGAAAAAATGAAACAACATCATGGAAGCATGCCGAAAAAAAGACATTCAGGACTCATTGAACTGATTGTTAAGAACGGCAGACGTATCGAAAAGATTTTCGCATTGGTAGTGGTTATCTCCGCTATCTGTACATGTTTTGTACATGTCAATTATGATTTAAGCGAATACCTTCCTGACTGGGCTCCTGCCAAAAAAGGTCTGAATGTAATGGAAGAGCAGTTTGGATATCCAGGCACGGCAAGGGTTATGGTTGGACCGGTTACGCTTTATGAAGCAAAGGCCTATAAAGACCGGATTGCTGATATCGACGGAGTGGATATGGTGATGTGGGCAGATACCACCACCGATGTTTATAAAGCCAATATTTTTATTAACTATGATGATATCCAGGATTATTATAAAGACAATTATGCAGTTATGGATATTATATTTAAAGAGGGTGATTCCAGCAGCCTGACAAAGTCAGCAATCAACCAGATGCAGAAGTTAACCGGTGACAAAGGATTCTTCATGGGATCGGCAGTTCAGAATAAATCATTAAACGAAACTCTTACCAGAGAGATCAGTATTGCCATGGCAATGGGAGTTGTAATGATTGCACTGGTTCTCTGTATAACCACAACCTCATGGTTCGAGCCGTTTCTCTTTTTAATGATCATGGGAATTGCAATTATCATAAATATGGGATCCAATTTAGCCATAGGTACGATTTCATTTATTACGTTCAGTGTGGCTTCCATATTGCAGCTGGCAGTAGCCATGGATTACTCGGTTTTCCTTCTGGACAGTTTTACGAAGGAACGGGAAAAGGGGGATGATCCGGTAACTGCCATTACCAATGCTCTTCACAAGGCCCTTCCTTCTATTCTGGCCAGCGGAGCAACAACAATTATTGGTTTCCTTGTTTTGATGCTGATGCGTTTCTCAATTGGACGGGACCTGGGATTTGTTCTGGCAAAGGGTATTGTGATCAGCCTTGTTACTGTGCTGTTTTTAATGCCATCTCTTTTACTTCGGTGGGGAGACAGAATCAAGAAAACAGAGCACCGTTCGTTTATGCCGTCGTTCCATGGGCTTGGTATCCTTGTACATAAAGTGCGTTATGGCGTTCTGACTGGAATTGCAGTTCTCATTATACCGGCTTTCGTGGCACAGAGCATGAATGCATTTACGTTTGGAAACAGCGCACTTGGTTCCAGTCCGGGTACCAGAGTATATAACGACGAACAGCAGATTAACAGCCGTTTTGGAAAGAGTAATCTGATTCTTGCAGTTGTACCCAATACAAATATGGTAACGGAAAAGAATTTAACGGATTCACTTAAGGATCTTAATTACGTAAGATCTGTGACATCTCTGGCCGGTACACTGCCGGAGGGGATTCCGGAAAAGATTCTGCCCAAAAGCCTGACAAGCCTGATGCATACAAAAGATTACAGCAGAATTATGATCTATGTAAAGTCCTCGGATGAAAGTGATTTTGCATATCAGTGTTCCGATGAGATCAGTGCCCTGGTAAATCAGTACTATCCGGAGGGAGCTTATATAACAGGTGTAATACCTTCTACTCAGAATATCCAGACGATTATTACACAGGATTATAACTTTGTAAATATTCTTTCCATACTGGGCGTTGGTCTGGTGGTTATGTTAACCTTCCGCTCAGTGATTATACCTGTCGTTGTATTAATTCCTATTGAGGTGGCTGTATTTTTCAATTTTGCAATTCCTTATTTCACAGGAGAGAAGATACTGTATCTGGGGTATATTATTGTCAGCTGTCTTCAGCTGGGAGCAACGGTTGATTATTCTATTCTGATGACAAATAACTATATTGATATGAAAAAAAAGTATCCGGAAAAAGCCAGAGCTATTAAGCATACTGTTTCAAAGAGTGCACTTTCCATCCTGACATCAGGTACCATCCTGACTATTGTCGGATACGGCTTGTATTTTGTATCTTCAGTATCTGCGATTGCCGGTCTCGGGCATTTAATCGGGCGAGGTGCTTTTATCAGTGTAATCATGGTACTGTTTTTGCTGCCGGTTCTTCTGACACTTGCAGATCCTGTGTTAATGTGGGAGGAAGGGAAACGGCAGAAGATCGCTGCTGCCCATCTGGCTATGGTTGAGAAGAAAAAAGCATTTAAGACGGCTGTAATGGAAAAAAAGAAAGAACGGCTGGAAAAAAGAAAGGAAAGTGCCGTTGATCAAAAAGGCGCTCAGAATAAAACGACAGAAGATAAGAAGCAGGATAAGGAGGAAGTGAAAACCAATGAAGAGTAAATGGAGCACAGCATATCGGCTGACGGCAGCAGCGTTAATCACTTCAATGATCAGTATTACTATGGCAGGAAACAGTTACGCCAGTCCGCCAACCGTATCAACGGATGAAACATTATATGTTAATCTGGATTATTACGGAAAAGAGACGGACAGCAGCGTTGTAAAGGGTGTAACACTGAATGGACAGCGGACCTTTTCTGATTATGGAACCTATAAAGACATCACCAATATGTCAAATTATGCGCAGCCGGTGGTTGACGGAAACACTGTAACCTGGGAACTTCCGGAAGATGCCAAGGACCGCTTCTATTATGAGTGTCAGTTAAATAATGGAGAAGTAGTTCTTCCCTGGGATTTTGATATTTCATATAAATTAAACGGGATACCAAAGGAAGCACAGGATCTGTTACATGCGGACGGTCTGGTGGAAATTGATGTTCATTGCATCCCCAATAAGAATGCCAACCTGTATTATCAGAACAATATGCTATTACAGGTTGGAACAATAGTAGATATGGAGGATGTGAATTCTGTTGAAGCGCCTGGAGCGCAGATCCAGTCAATGGGTACATATAAGGCGGTTCTTTTTGCAGCAGTACCAGGCGAGCAGAAGATATTTCATATAGAAATCAGCTCCCATGATTTTGAATCCAATGGAATTATAATGATGATGGTACCTGGAACCCTGGATCAGATCAGTGATATTGCCGATGTAAAGGAAGCAAAGGATACGTTTAAGGATTCCACGGATGAGTTATTGGATGGTATGAATGAAATGCTGGACACATTGCACAGCATCAGTGACGGCATGAAGGTTGCCAAGAAGGGACTGAACCAGCTTCAGGGAGCCAGGGAAAACTTCGATGCATCAAAAGACCAGATTATCTCAAGTGCAGATGCCAGCATAGACGGTCTGGAGGCGGCGAATCAGAAGATCAGCCAGCTTGCACCGGATATCAATGCAAATAAACAGGGACTCGACGAGGTAAATAATAAAGTAAATACTCTTGTAGAAACGCTTCAGGATTCCGGTGAAGATTTCTACAACTTATCCTCATCTTTAAGGGATTTAAAAGATTCCCTGGGCGATTTGCAGAATGGACTGGAGGAATCTGATGCAGATCAGATCACAAGTGAAATTGCGGATATTGAACAGCAGCTTGATGGGATTCAGGGTGTTTTAAATAAACTTAGTTCCACTGCTTCCCCTTCCGAGGCGTTAAGTGAGGAAGATTTAAAAAATCAGGCTGAGAGTATGCAGGCACTGATGAGTGATATGGATGAGGTTTTAAATGACTTGGAATTTGCTCTGGGTGCAGATGCGGTATCCAAGATGCGTGCCCAGCTTCAGCAGGTTGCTGAAACTGGAACGAGTAATCCCAATGCTTCTGCGCTGTTACAGACAGCAGCTGTTTTATCAAAGATATTAGACTCCATGAATAAAATTTTATCCAGTGTTCGTTATACTGTCTCAGGGATTGATGTACAGGGCGGCGTAAAGGACAGCAAGGCAGTTGTAAGCAAGCTTGCTTCCATTACATATGATATTGATACGACAATTGGTGATTTGGTCAGTTTAAATAAAACAAAGAATGATAATAAGCCGGCCTTTGATTTAATGCTTAATGATACGGCGGCTTCGGTGGAAGAAATCAGTTCTGCTACCAATCAGGTGATTTCATTGTTTCGAAGTGTCCAAAATACCATTAAAACCAACCGGGATGCGGTAGAAGGCGGCACAAAAGATACTTTAAATGGTTTAATTGATATTTTGGAAAAGGCAGCGGATACCTCAGCCACGACAAGTAAACTAAAGGGAGCGAATGAGAGTATCAGAGACAGTATCGACGAGAAGCTGGATAAGATTGCAGATGACAATAACCTTTTGGAAATGAATTTAGATGCCAGTATGGTATCCTTCACATCGGATAAGAACCCGGCTCCTTCCAGCATTCAGATTGTTTTAAGATCAGAGGAGATATCAGAGGATGATGTAAATACCAATGCAGTGGATATTGAACCGGCTGCAGTGGATGTGGGAGTATGGCAGAGAGTGAAGAATGTATTTTCTAAGATTTGGAATTCGATTACAGGGATTTTTGGTTAAGGAAATTATTTGGCAGGTGAAGACATGTTTGTTCGGTCTTCACCTGCTTATTTTTTAGCTGAGAGAGATATATATGGTTATCTAGTTATATATTTATAAGGGAACATAAAAATGTTCCTGTAAATATAATAGATAAATAAAGAAAAAATCAATATATATCTGTTATTATTAAAAAAATAGAGTTATAATCCAATTAGATATTTAGTGATTCGTAGAATGATTATAAATATAATCCTGGGGAAAAACATATGACAAATCTTGTTGGGATTACAGTTTATGGAGTTTTATATCTGTTGGCGATGATTTTGCTTTTCATTCTGTTCTTTCTTGGTAAAAACTGGCTGATGTTTATTGGTCTGTCTGGTTTTTTAATCATGGGGCTGATTCTGTCAATAACCATAACCAGATACAATTATGTTGATATGATACATAATAAAAATATGGTGGAGGTCAGCAGAACAGAACGGATGCCTGAAATCGTTAAGGTGGGAAATATTTACAGGAACAACTGGAAAACGGTCCAGATCGTATATGGGCTGCCTGTAAATGAAAAAGAGTATTTTTCCGTAATGAGAAGCAGGAATGGGTTATTTGTCATTGAGGGAGGGGTGTTACATAACAGTGGAGGCAGTGTTTTTATTAGTATTTTCAAACGATAAGTCTTAGTTTGTTAACGAAGAATTGACTGAGGTAATGTTATAGTCCGGATTATGGATTGACATATTATAATAACTTTATGTTTAGTGAAGTAATGGGTATATATTCCCCTGACACCTAGAATTCTTTTAATTGTTATTTTGTTTAGATATAATGCTAGTTACGCTTAGGATAAAAAATGCAATTGCAAAAACATTTGCGAGAGATAACTTATAGTATAATATATATACAATAGCTAGTATAGAAAGAAGGTGATTCCAATGGTGTTAAATAAAGTAACTCGGTGGCTTATGTTTTCATAAGGAGGTTTACTGTGAAAAGATTATATTCGATGATTTTATCCATTGTCTTAGTGGCATTAAGTTGCATGACATCATTGGCTCAGACAAGTAAAGATAGTATTACAAGTGATCAAATTAAAAATATCCTTAATAAATATGGATATGAAGTATCATCTATTACGCCCGAACAAGAGACAAAAAAATTTTCTTCTGCAAATGAACTTGAAGATTATCTTAAAGAACTGCAAGGTGCTGAAAACAGCGAATATAAAGAAGTTGTAAAAGTGCCACGTGGAATTATGCGAGCAGTATTCATCCATTGATTCTGTTACTTCATATTTGACTGGTATTCATACAACATCATGGTCTCAAACCTCATACTCTCGAAATTTTTATACAGATAATCATACAAATGACTCTGTAAAAACGGTAGTAAAAGGTGTTTATACTTTAGGCATCGCAATTGGAGACTATAATATAGGAGCTACGAGGAAAGGTACATGGACCGTAAAATTAACTTTAGTACCAGCATAAAATTTTTTGTTTTTTTTATAATTATAAGTTTAATTAGGTTTATTTTATCATTAATGAATCAGAGCTTACTTTCAATTGGATATCCACTTGTATTTTTAAAAGTATATGATAGTATGCAACCTATCTTTAGTCGGACATCTTTTAATGTATTATATTTTTTGTTGGATTTATTGATTTTATACATTATATTCAAATTTTTGTGTATAATAAAACAAAAAATTAAGAGCAATTAAAATTTATAATATTATAATTAAAGTGAAGGAATATACTAATTGCTGTGTATATTTATAAATTGATATAATACAACCATTAATTTTAATGGGGGAGACCACTTTTTTGGTATCCCCCTTTTAGTGTGCGCTCAGTGGATAAACGTTCCGACGGGTGCGAGTCCCGAATTGGATTGTCAACAGTTTTCTAGACAATTTTTTTAAAGGTAATCATTCTATACTTCACCGGTGTTAAGTATCCCAGTGAAGAATGAATCCTGTGGTTATTGAACCAGTTTACATAATCAGCCAATTCAATCTGAAGATGATACAAACTGCTGAAGGTCTGGTTCTTGACAAACTCCGTTTTGATTATTTTAAATGTTGCTTCTGCAACAGCATTATCATAAGGACACCCTTTATGGCTTAGGGAACGTTGAATTTCAAATGCTTTTAGAGTTTCATCAATCGTATGATTCTTAAACTTGTTCCCACGAACCGTATGAAATATCTGGATATCATTCAGATTCCCTTTTACGGACTGAAATGCCTTTTTTACAAGGTCTGCTGTTTTGTTACGACCGGCACTGTAACCAATTATTTCTCTATTAAAGAGGTCAACAAGTACACATAAATAGTTCCAGTAACCATGAAAATTTTTTTTCCTGAGTTCCACTTTCTAATTAGTATTAAAGGAGAATTTTCAATTGCTGTTATTAATGCACCAGATGAAGTATTACAATTACTTGAACAATTAGCACAGCAAGAAGGATTATTAAAAAAAACATAGTTAAAACATAAAGGGATCTTAAATACAAAAAGAGGCGTAATTTCGCCTCCTTTTTGTATTTCAATCTTGCATGTTTTGAAACGCCATTTCTTATTACTATTAGAGTATATCCAAACTGATTGAGAATTAAGGGTAAAAATTAAGGAATATAATGCGAACAGGGTTAAATATACTGTATAAGTGGAAGCCATATAAGAACAGTAATCTAATATTAGAGCCAGCTTTTCATTAGAATGGAGTGATATTGACTTTAAGATTAAAACATTAAAAGTAAATGATATTTTGACCCATTAACTTTCCAATATATTTCAGTTAAATCACAAAAAATAGTAAAAACTGGAAATCTGGTAACAATAGTAAAATCAGATAAGCTAGAGTAAACCCCATAAAATCAAGGTTTCAGAGAATTATTTCCGGGCAAAAAAATAGTGCATCTGATAGGAATCGAACCTACGCACGCGGCTCCGGAGGCCACTGCTCTATCCACTGAGCTACAGATGCATCTTTTACATTCTACTATAGTTTGTTTTAAAGCGCAAGAGTTATTTGTTGATTTTTGGCGGTTTTTTTGATAGAATAAAGACGAGATTGTTTCTCCAGGAGGTCAGGCCTATATGAAGGACTTATTAGGAAAATGGAAAGGGCTGAAAGAGGAAACCAGACGGTTTTTGAAATTTCTTGCCATACCATTGGTTGCAGTAATACTGATCATGACGGTGGTAGTTTTGGACAAAGCCGGACAGACCGGAAAAAAGCCTGAAACGGTCTCTGCCAAGGCAGAGAGTTCAGCGTCAGAAAGTACTTCGGGTCAGCCGCAGAAGGTTAAAGTTGCGCTGCAAAAGGATGCAGTGCCGGAAGTAAATGATTTGTTGAAGTCATACTTTAATGCCAGAAAGAGCTGTGACAAAGACGCACTATCCCAGGTGTACGGCGGTAATACGGGAGAAGAAAGTTTAGATCAGCTGCTTTCCAGAATGGAAGAAGAAGTAAAGTTTTATCAGAGTTTTGAAAATCTGGAGTGCTTCACCACACCTGGAATTGCAGATGGAGACTATGTGGTTTATGCCAGATTTGATATTAAATTTCGTCAGGCAGAGACGATGTCGCCTAGTCTGATTGTCTGCTATGCAAAGACAGCACCGGATGGGAGCTGCTACCTGGTTGCGGATAACAGCGTGGAAGAATCTGAATTTATGAAAGAAGTAAACCAGTCTGAGGAAGTACAAAAGTTGGCGAAAGAGGTAAACGAAGGTCTTGAGAAGGCTTTAAAGTCCGATGAAAATCTTCTGGCTGTTTATAATGCCCTGAAGAATGGGGAGGAAGCGCCGGAAGCTGCTGCAGAAACAACTGGTGAATCTGCCAGTGAGCCGACCGGTGAATCTGCCAGCGAATCGAACAATATGTAAACAGATGCTTCTCTGCGTTGCACCGTGCAGAGGAGCATTTTTGATAAAGGAGAGTAGTACTATGAACGTCAGAGATTTTTATTTTGATTTACCCCAGGAGCTGATTGCCCAGGATCCCTTAGAGGACCGTTCTGCTTCCAGGCTGCTGGTTCTGGACAAGCATACAGGAGAGATGGAGCACAGACATTTCAGGGATATACTGGATTACTTAAAAAAGGGAGACTGCCTGGTTATTAATGATACCAAGGTGATTCCAGCCAGACTGTTTGGAGTCAAGGAAGGGACCCAGGCAAAGATTGAGATTCTTCTATTAAAGAGAAGAGAGAATGATATCTGGGAAACTCTTGTTAAACCGGGAAAGAAAGCAAAAGTGGGAACCGTCATTTCATTTGGTGACGGGCTTTTAAAAGGAACCGTTATTGATGTGGTGGAAGAAGGAAACCGCCTGATCCAGTTTTCCTATGAAGGAATTTTTGAAGAGATTCTGGATCAGCTTGGACAGATGCCTCTTCCTCCTTATATTACGCACCAGCTTCAGGACAAAAACCGGTATCAGACTGTTTATGCCAAGAACGAAGGATCTGCTGCGGCACCGACTGCAGGTCTGCATTTTACAAAAGATTTATTAAAGGAGATACAGGAGAAAGGAGTGGAGATCGCACATGTCACACTTCATGTGGGACTTGGTACATTCCGCCCGGTTAAGGTCGATGAGATAGAAGCTCATCATATGCATTCCGAATTCTATATAGTAGAAGAAGAGGAAGCTAAAAAGGTAAATGATGCCAAACGAAGTGGGGGCAGGATTGTCTGCGTTGGAACCACAAGCTGCAGAACTGTGGAATCCGCGTCAACGGATGACGGTATATTAAAAGCAGGAAGCGGCTGGACTGAGATATTTATTTATCCAGGTTATCGTTTTAAAATACTGGATTGTCTGATTACCAATTTCCATTTGCCGGAGTCCACCTTAATTATGCTGGTATCTGCATTGGCGGGGAGAGATCACGTACTTCATGCATATGAGGAAGCAGTTCGGGAAAAATACCGTTTCTTCAGTTTTGGCGATGCTATGTTTCTGACAGACCGTAAAAACTGATTGTTACGAAAAGAGACTGGGGGAGGTCATTATGGAAGAAAAAAAACATATGGTCGGAGGAATATCCAGAAAATCACTGGAACGCCTTCCCATTTACCATCATTATCTGGAAAGAAAATGCAATGAAGGTCTGGAAACCATTTCTGCTCCTGCCATTGCTTCAGATCTTCAGTTAAATGAAGTTCAGGTCCGAAAGGATCTGGCACTAGTTGCTAAAACAGCAGGAAAACCTAAGATGGGGTATGTAATTAAGGAATTAATTGCCGATATGGAGGAGTTCCTTGGATATCATAATACCAATCAGGCAGCACTTGTAGGTGTGGGATATCTGGGGAAAGCACTGCTCTCCTATAAAGGGTTTGAGCAGTATGGAGTTGAAATTGTTATAGCTTTCGATTCTGATGGAAGAAAGGTGAACACCAGGATTGGAGAAAAGATGGTCCTTTCCATGGATAAACTGGAAAACCTCTGTCAGAGAATGAATATACACATTGGAATTATTACTGTCCCTGCCGAGTATGCCCAGGGAGTATGCGACAGACTGGTAGCCGGCGGGGTGAAAGCGATCTGGAATTTCGCACCGGTTCATCTGTCTGTTCCGTCCCATATCCTGGTTCAGAATGAGAATATGGCAGTATCTCTGGCAGCTCTGTCAAAATATCTCTATGAAGTAGAGAAGAACGGGTGGCAGGATACAAAGGAGGAAGAGGATTGAATACCGTGTTATTGCAGTATGCCGTGGAAGTGGAGAAGACAGGCTCCATCACACAGGCAGCAGCCAATCTATACATGGATCAGCCGAACTTGAGCAAGGCGATCAAGACACTGGAGGAAGGACTTGGAGCACCAATTTTTAAGCGGACTCCCAAAGGAGTTATTCCAACTGCCAGGGGACGTATATTTTTGGAGCATGCCAGAAATGTTCTCGTTCAGATCGATGAAATGGAGCATCTTTATAAGACAGGAGAGGTAAGCGGCGTGGAGTTTTCCTTATCTATGCCCAGAGCCAGTTATATCAGTGCCGCATTTTCCAAATTTATCGAGGAAACCGGAGAGGGAGCTACCATGAATGTATGGCTTCGTGAAACCAATTCCGCAGATACCATAAGAGATGTGGAAACAGGGGAATATAACATTGGTATTATCCGTTATCCGGTTAATTCAGAAAAATATTATGCCAGGGAAATTGCGGCAAAAGGCCTGTTAATGGAATCGGTTTTAGAGTATTCCCTGAATATTCTCTTGTCAAATGCGAATCCTCTGGCAGGTAAAAGAATTATAGAAGCGGAGGATCTCTCAGATTATATAGAAATTGTACATGGTGACGGTGGCCCCGGCAGGAGCGATGAGTTTGGGAAGGGAAAGAGTTATCCCAAATCCTCAAAACGGGTTTATGTATATGAAAGGGGCAGCCAGTTTCAGCTTTTGTGCGACAATCCTATGACCTATATGTGGGTGTCTCCCATGCCGGAGCAGCTGCTAAAACGGTATCAGCTGGTGGTAAGGCACTGTGTAAAAAAGAAAAATTACCGGGATGCGTTGATCTGCAGAAAGGGATATACGTTATCTGAATGGGATAAGAAATTTTTAGAGAAGTTAAACGGAGTAAAAGAGGAATTGGAAAAATAAGAATGTTAAATATATATCAGTATTTATATACTGATATATATTTTTTTACCTTTGTAATTCTATCGTGTTTGAACTACAATTATTGCATAGAAACGACAGGAATTTTACAAGGAGGGTTTTACAATGGCTAGATTTACATTACCGAGAGACTTATATCATGGAAAAGGCTCCCTGGAAGAAATAAAAAACTTAAAGGGAAAGAAAGCAATTGTTGTTGTTGGCGGCGGTTCCATGAAGCGATTTGGCTTTCTTGACAGAGTTGTGGCTTATTTAAAAGAAGCAGGTCTGGAAGTAAAGCTGTTTGAAGGCGTAGAACCGGATCCCAGTGTTGAGACCGTGATGAAGGGTGCTCAGATGATGCGGGAGTTTGAACCGGACTGGATCGTTGCAATCGGCGGCGGATCACCAATTGATGCGGCAAAGGCAATGTGGACATTTTATGAATATCCAGATACAACCTTTGAAGATTTATGTATCCCCTTTAATTTTCCGACTTTAAGATCAAAAGCACAGTTCTGCGCGATTCCGTCTACTTCCGGTACTGCTACTGAAGTTACGGCATTCAGCGTTATTACCGATTATAACAAGGGAATTAAGTATCCCCTTGCTGACTTTAATATAACACCTGATGTGGCAATTGTTGATCCGGATCTGGCTGAGACAATGCCTAAGAAACTGACAGCCCATACAGGTATGGATGCAATTACCCATGCGATAGAGGCATATGTTTCTACCCTTCACTGTGATTATACCGATCCTCTTGCGCTTCATGCGATCAAGATGATACATAATGATTTGATTGATTCTTATAACGGAGATATGGCAGCACGTGACCGTATGCATAATGCCCAGTGTCTTGCAGGTATGGCATTTTCCAATGCACTCCTTGGAATCGTTCATTCCATGGCTCATAAAACAGGAGCTGCTTATTCTGGCGGACACATTGTGCATGGTTGTGCCAATGCAATGTATCTTCCTATAGTAATCAAATTTAACGCCAAAGATGCGCAGGCAGCAAAGCGTTATGGAGAGATTGCCCGTTTCATTGGTTTAGAGGGCAGCAGTGATGAAGAACTGGTTGATGCATTGATTGCTGAGATCCGTTCCATGAACAGAAAGCTGGATATTCCAACCTGTATTAAGGAATACGAAGGCGGAATCATTGATGAAGCAGAGTTCAATGATAAATTAGCGGCAGTAGCTGAGTTAGCAGTTGGTGATGCATGCACCGGCTCCAATCCAAGGGCGATTACGCCGGCAGAGATGGAGAAGCTGTTAACCTGTTGTTACTATGATAAAGAGGTAGATTTTTAAGATAATCTCCAATAAAATGTATGCAATGTGTGCTTTAGGCGCAGAACCTTCTGGTTCTGCGCCTAAAGTGCATGAAAAGGAATTTGACAGCGAAAATCTTCTGTGATATGGTAGTCAGGAAAATGATAGAAAGTGTGGACTTAAGATGAAACAGGCATTATTAGTAGTGAGTTTTGGTACAAGCTATAATGAAAGCAGAAGGAAAACCATAGAACCCATTGAACGGGCGGTGGCAGATCAATTTCCTTCCTATGAATTCAGACGGGCTTTTACCAGCCGGATTATAATAGATATTTTAAAGAAGCGGGATAATATATGCATAGACGGAGTAGAAGAAGCGTTGATAAAACTGGCAGCAGAAGGTTTTAAACGGGTAATTATTCAGCCCACACTTGTCATGGGCGGAGAAGAATATGACTGCATAGTGGATGCCGCAAAGAAACACAAGGATTCTTTTGAATGTCTGGTGATTGGTGCGCCGCTCCTTTCTTCCGAAGATGATTATTTGACGCTTGTTTCTATATTGACGGAGGATACCAGGGAATATGACGCAGATGGAACAGAGATTGTATTTATGGGTCATGGGTCGGAACATGAGGCCAATGCAGCGTATTACACTCTGGCACAAATTTTAAGCAAAAAGGGATACACCAGATACCATGTGGGAACGGTAGAAGCAGAACCCTCCTTTGATGATGTGATAACTGAATTAGACGAGAGTGAGGGAAAACATATCGTTTTACAGCCCATGATGATTGTCTGTGGAGATCATGCCCATAATGATATGGCAGGTACAGACAGTGATTCGTGGAAAAGCCGGCTGGAAGCAGCCGGTTATCATGTCACCTGCCGTCTAAAGGGAATGGGGGAAATAGAAGGTGTGCGCAGTATGTTTGTGGAACATTCCTTAGCTGCCGGTAAGAAAATGGAGGATCATGAATGAAAAAAGGAATAGCAGCGGTTTTTGCCATCTGTCTGGCGGCTGGTTTTCTTACCGGATGCCACAGAAAAGTAGAACCGATCAGCAAGTCCGGTTTCTTATTAAATACATTTGTTACTGTCACTCTCTATGATAAGGATGATCCCAGGATTTTAAATGAGAGTCTGGAGCTGTGCCGCTCATATGAGAATGTTTTCAGTAAGACTATTGAAGGAAGTGAAGTTTATAAGATCAATCACAGGCCTGCACAGGAAACCTCTGTGAAATTGTCGCCGGATACCGCAGCACTCCTATCCAAGGGACTGTATTATTCCAGAATCTCCAGCGGAGATTTTGATGTTACAGTGGAACCTTTAACCTCCTTATGGGATTTTACGGCTCCAAATCCCGATGTTCCGCCGGCAGACGAAATCAGCGCGGCAGTAAAAAAAGTGGGTTATCAGAACTTAGAACTGGATGATGATACCCTGACCTTTTTATCACCGGATACCACAGTTGACTTTGGCGCCATTGCAAAAGGTTATATCGCGGACCGGATGAAGGAATATCTTATGAAGCAGGGGGTTAAAAGTGCAATAATTAACCTGGGCGGAAATGTGCTCTGCATTGGAAAGAAACCAGATGGCACTCCTTTTAAGATAGGACTTCAGAAACCTTATGCAGACAGAAATGAGACTATTGAAACTTTAAATATAGAAGATATGTCCGTTGTATCCTCAGGGGTTTATGAGCGTCATTTTGTAAAGGACGGTGTTAACTATCATCATATTTTAAATCCCAGAGACGGTTATCCTTATGAAAATGGCCTGGTTTCTGTTACGATTTTATCCAAGCTGTCCGTTGATGGAGATGCATTGTCCACAACCTGCTTTTCCATGGGGCTGGAAAAAGGAATGGAACTGTTAAATTCCATGGATGATGTTTATGGAGTTTTCATCACCAATGATGATAAGGTACACTATACAGACGGAGCCAGGGACTTTCTTGTTACGTCCCCTTAGATTCTCTTTACAATTTCCAGTGCCTATAATACAATAGAGGAAATGCGTTTTACAGGAGAAAAGCAATTATGATAAAAAAATTATGGGACAAGTTTATGAACCGTGAAGTCATATCCTATCTGGTTTTTGGTGTCCTTACCACAGTGGTGAACTGGATCGTGTATGTTGGAATGGTGAAAGCCGGAGTCGACTACCGGATCAGTACGGCAGCAGCCTGGCTGGTTTCTGTGCTGTTTGCATTTGGTGTAAATAAAATCTTTGTATTTCAGAGCTATGAGATGCGCCCGGGATTTGTGATAAAGGAGATGCTCTCTTTTACGGCATGCAGGGCTGCTTCAGGCGTCATGGAAATGGTTCTTATGGTGATAATGGTTTCCTGGCTCAATATGGATGAATATGTAAGCAAGATACTGGTATCCATCGTTGTTGTAATTGTAAACTATGTATTCAGCAAGCTTTTCATATTCCGAAAGAGTGAGGTTCCCCCTTTTAAGGAGAGGTAAAGTTATGGAACGCGATGACGATATTGAAAAGATTTCAAAGGAATTAGAGGATATTCTTAAAATGACATCAGATGAAAAAAAAGACAGAACACAGGAAGTCAGGGATGATCAAAATCCTGGCAAACAGGAAACAGAGACTGTTAAAGATTATGGAGAAGAGGATCTGGATTATGAAGCCATGCCTGTGATACGGTTGGATGTTCCGGTAGAAGGAATGGAAGAACTCTATGAAAATGACGATCCGGAAGAAGAATGTGATTTTTATTCTGATGATGAATTTATGATCACAGAGGAAGAAGAGGAGAACACTGATCAGGAGCTGATTTATAAAGAAGTGCCTCCCACTTATAGAAAGAAAGGACATAAAAATGCAAGTCTTGTGAAAAAGACGGATGGTCTTATGGCGGCATTTTTTGTGCCTGTTGTGATAATGATTATTATATTTGCCCAGAGGGGGATCTTCCCTTTTGGGGAAGAAAGTTTTTTAAGAACGGATATGTATCATCAGTATGCACCGTTTTTCTCTGAATTTCAGTATAAATTAAAACATGGCGGAAGTCTTTTATACAGCTGGGATATCGGTATGGGGGTCAATTTTGCGGCTCTGTATTCTTATTATCTGGCTAGTCCCTTAAACTGGCTGATTGTCCTCTGCCCGAAGAAGTATATCATTGAGTTTATGACTTATATGATTGTCTTAAAGATCGGTTTAAGCGGTCTTACTTTTTCCTGGTATCTGCGCAGGCATTTTAAGACAGCGGATTTTGGTATAGCTTTTTTTGGGATCTTTTATGCATTGTCCGGGTATATGGCAGCTTACAGCTGGAATATTATGTGGCTGGATTGTATTTTATTGTTTCCTCTTATTATGCTTGGCCTGGAGAAACTGGTTCAGGAAAAAAAGTGTTTCCTTTATTGTATTACTCTGGGGTTATCAATTTTATCAAATTATTATATATCAATTATGATATGCATTTTTATGGTATTCTACTTTGCAGCTCTGCTGATTATGGAAGGGAGAAGATCATGGAAAGAGATACTGGTCAATGGTGCTCATTTTGCATTATATTCTCTTTTGGCAGGAGGACTGGCTGCGGTTGTGTTGCTGCCTGAGATTTATGCCATGAAGATGACTGCCTCAGGAGATATAAACTTCCCGCAGACTTTCAATTCCTATTTCTCTATTTTTGATATGATTGCAAGACATCTGCCGGCAGTGGAAACGGAGATCGGACTGGATCACTGGCCCAATATTTACTGTGGTGTGGCTGTCCTTATATTTTTCCTTTTGTATCTTTTGTGCAGCAAGATACGGCAGCGGGATAAGGTTGTGATGTGTTCCCTCCTATTGTTTTTTTACGCCAGCTTTTCCATTAATGTACTGAATTTTATCTGGCATGGATTTCATTATCCCAACAGCCTTCCCTGCAGGCAATCCTTTATTTATATTTTTCTTATGCTGACAGCCGGATATCATGCATATATTTATCTCCACGATATTCCGTGGAAACATGTTGTTACCGCTTTCTTTGCCTCTGTGATTTTTGTGCTCATGGCTCAGAAGCTTGTGACAGATGATGCCTTCCATTTTTCAGTCTTTTATGTTGCTATTATTTTTCTGGCAGTTTATGCGGGCTTAATCGGTCTTTACCAGAAAGGAACCAGCCGGAATCTGCTTGTTTTAATGGCTCTTGGTGTAGTATCTCTGGAGGCTGCAGTTAATACTACGGTTACCAGTGTGACAACCACCAGCCGAACAAGCTATGTAAAAGATAACAGGGCGTCCATAGACTTAACGGAAAGTCTGATGCCCAATCCGTCCTTTTACCGGGTGGAAAAGGTATCCAGAAAGACCAAAAATGACGGCGCATGGATGAATTTTCCATCAGTATCCCTGTTCTCATCCACGGCCAATGCGGACTTGTCTAAATTTTTCAAAAAGCTTGGCTGCGAAAGTTCTACCAATGCCTACAGTATAACGGGAAGCACCCCTCTTGTGGATGCTCTTTTTGGTGTAAAATACGCGCTGTTTTCAGAAGAAGACGAAGAGAATGATATCTCTTCCCTTGTTTCTGTTCAGGATGAGATGCAGCTTAAGGAGAATACGTATGCTCTTTCCCTGGGCTTCATGGTACCTTATGATCTGGAAAATAACTGGCAGCTGGAGCTGACGAATCCAGCAGAAGTCCAGAATGATTTATCGGTGGTATTAGGTGCAAGTCCTGTGCTTTCAGAAGTCCCCAGTGAAGTGAAAGGGAAAAGCTTTACATTTACGCCTGATACAGACGGTGATTACTACGTTTTCGTCAGCAACAAAAAAGTGGAGAAGGTCACTGCTATTCTGGGAGAGAGTACAGAAAACTTTGATAATGTAAGCCGGGGATATTTACTGGAACTGGGATATTTAAAATCAGGAGAAGAGGTAACACTTCGAAATGATGATAATGAGCAGGACTTAATCGCCAGTGCTTACCGTTTCCTTCCAAAAGGACTGGAATCTGTTTATCAGGTATTGAATAAAAATTCGCTGAAGCTTACCAAATGGACGGATACGCAGGTGAAAGGAACGGTTAATGCTGATAAAGCGGGACTTTTGTATCTTAGCATACCCTTTGATAAAGGCTGGTCAGTCAAGATTGATGGCAAAGATGCAGAGCCATATAAAATATTTGATACTTTTTTAAGCGTTCATATGACGGCAGGAAATCATGAGATTTCTCTGGAATATATGCCTCAGGGCTTAAAAGCCGGCGGAGCCATAACCGGCGCAAGCATATTCATACTGCTGGTGTTTGCGGGTCTGTCAGCAGGAAAAAACAAAAAACGCAAACCCATGCGTTCTCATACAATTAACTAGGAAAGAGGAGAATCAATTATGAAATTATGGGGCGGTCGCTTCACAAAGGAAACCAATCAGCTGGTTCACAATTTTAATGCATCCCTGTCTTTTGACCAGAAGTTTTACCATCAGGATATTGAGGGAAGCATTGCTCATGTCACAATGCTTGCAAAGCAGGGAATTTTAAGCGAAGAGGACCAGGATAAAATTATCGGAGGCCTGAAAGGAATCTGTGCTGATTTAGAAAGCGGAGTTCTTCAAATTACTGCTGAGCATGAAGATATTCATTCCTTTGTGGAAGCTGTTTTAACAGAACGAATCGGAGAAGCGGGAAAACGTCTCCATACAGGAAGAAGCAGAAATGACCAGGTCGCTCTGGATATGAAGCTGTATACCAGGGATGAGATTGATGAACTGTCAGCACTGGTAAAAGGTCTTTTAAAAGAGCTGCTGGCTTTAATGGAGAAAAATCTGGATACCTATATGCCAGGATTCACCCATTTGCAAAAAGCTCAGCCAATTACCCTGGCCCATCATGCAGGTGCTTATTTTGAGATGTTTGACAGAGACTATTCCCGCCTTCTGGATATCAGAAAGCGTATGAACTACTGTCCTCTGGGTTCTGGCGCACTGGCAGGGACAACCTATCCGCTGGACCGGGATTATACAGCAAAGCTGCTTGGATTTGACGGACCCACCTTAAACAGTATGGATTCAGTAGCTGACAGAGATTATTTAATTGAACTTTTAAGTGCATTATCAACCATCTCCATGCATTTAAGCAGATTCTGCGAGGAGATTATTATCTGGAATACCAATGAGTACCGTTTTGTGGAAATTGATGATTCCTATAGTACCGGAAGCAGTATTATGCCTCAGAAAAAGAATCCGGATATAGCGGAACTGATCAGAGGGAAGACAGGACGGGTATACGGCGCTCTTATTTCTATTTTAACCACCATGAAGGGGCTTCCCCTTGCTTATAATAAAGATATGCAGGAGGATAAGGAGCTTACATTTGATGCCATTGATACAGTGAAAGGATGTCTAGCCTTGTTTACCGGCATGATTTCTTCCATGTCCTTCCGAAAAGATGTTATGGAGACCAGTGCGAAAAACGGTTTTACCAATGCGACCGATGCAGCTGATTATCTGGTAAATCATGGAGTTCCATTTCGGGATGCTCATGGAATAGTGGGACAGCTGGTACTTTTCTGCATTGAAAAAGGAATTGCGTTAGATGATATGACTCTGGAAGAATACAAGGCAATCAGCCCTGTTTTTGAGGAGGATATATACGACGCGATCAGCTTAAAGACCTGTGTGGAAAAGAGGATGACCATCGGAGCGCCCGGCCAGGAGGCGATGAAAAAGGTAATAGAAATCTATAAAAGAAAAATAGAAGAGTAGAATTAATAAAAATAAAAGGATCCGTATATGATGAGGCAGCCCCGATTCGTATGTACGGATCCTTTTTTTGAAGGATGTGTCAAACAAAACCATAAAAAATTAAAAACAATGTTCATGTTTTCTATAAAAGTCAGGATGCTAATAGAGGAAGATGTTAAAATAATACTAGGATTCGCAATTATTTACCGTAGTTTTATTAAATTTTGTGTGTTAGAATTAGTTCGCTGGGGAAACATAAGTAAGTAAAGGTTTCTATCAGGCAATGAAATTTATAAGGAGGGGTTATATCATGAAAAAAAGAGGACTGAGTGCGTTAATGATTGCTGCAGTTGCAGCATTGTCACTGACAGCATGCGGCGGTGCAGCTAAGAATGATACCGCTGCGGAAGGAACCACTGCAGCAGCAACGACTGCAGCAGCAGGCGAGACAACTAAGGGAGGAGAAACAAAAGAAGCTTCTTCTACAGATCCACAGGTAACACTTGTTTACGCAGAAGTAAATCCATTAGATACTATTGTAGGTAAAACCGATCAGGCATTTAAGGAAAAAGTAGAAGAACTGTCCGGTGGATCTATTAAAATTGATTTACAGGCGAGCGGTGTTTTAGGCGCAGAAAATGATGTTCTTGATAACATGCTTGGCGGAGGCGGAACTATTGATATGTCACGTATCTCTGCATTTGCTCTTACCAGCTATGGTGCAAATAAGTCCAAGCTGTTATCTATCCCATACACATTTGCAGGCCGTGATCATTACTGGAAATTTGTAAAGAGCGATCTGGCTCCTGAGTTCTTAATGGAACCGCATGACATCGGACTTGGAGTGAGAGGTTTATTCTATGGTGAGGAAGGTTTCCGCCATTTCTTCTCTAAAAAACCGATTAACAGCATTGAAGATATGAAAGGATTAAAAGTCCGTGTATCCAGTGACCCTGTAATGACAGGCATGGTAAGTGCATTAGGCGCAAATCCGACAGTTGTAAGTATGAACGAGCTTTATTCCGCTCTTCAGACCGGTGTGGTTGATGTTGCTGAACAGCCCATTGCCAACTACAAAGGCAATGCATTCCAGGAGGTTGCAGGAAACTTAATTCTTGACGGACATACTCTGGGTGCCATTCAGGTTATTATTTCAGATGCTTCCTGGGATAAATTAACCGAGAATCAGCAGAAAGCTATGACAGAAGCTGCTAAGTATGCTTCTGACTTTAATCAGAAACTTTCCCAGGATGCAGAAAATGAAGTTCTGGATAGTCTGAAGGCTGATGGTGTTAATGTCGTTGAAGTAAAGGATATGACACCATGGCAGGAGGCCTGCAAGGACGTTATTGCTGAAAACACAAAGGATAATGCAGAATTATATCAGAAGATTCTTGATATGAAATAATCAGCGTTAACAGTTGGGGCACAGAAAATTAAGCTTTCTGTGCCCCAGTTATTAGAAAGGGGTTCTATATGCCAGAAATTTTCAAAACAATTGATAAAATAAAACCGGCTTATGATATCGCGTATAAGATTGTTTTGTTTGTATGTAAGATACTTTTGATCGGGGATGTTCTGATAACCACAATGGCTGTGGCCGGAAGATATACCCCATTTATTCCGGATCCGGCATGGAGTGAAGAAGTGGTTTTAACCTTTATGAGTTATATGGCGGTATTGTCCGCTGCTCTTGCCATTCGGAAAGGGTCTCATATCCGTATGACTGCACTGGACAGATATCTGCCAAAGAAACTGATCATAGTTCTTGATATTCTGGCAGATATCTCCATTCTTGTTCTTGCAGTGATCATGCTGACGGTAGGCTGGAAGTATGCACATGGGATCGGATCAAAGGGATTTTATACCAGCATGCCAACGCTTTCCAGATTTTGGATGTATTTCCCTGTTCCCTTAGCAGGTGGTGCAATGATTATATTTGAACTGGAAGCTATGTACAATGATGTGAAAAAACTGTTTGTAAAGGAGGAAAATCTCTAATGAGCGCTAATATTGCAATCCTGGTCTTACTGGGAAGTTTCTTTCTGATGGTTTTCCTGCGGTTTCCAATCGCTTATGCCGTAGCCTTATCTGCTGTATTGTGTCTGCTTGCACAGGGCAGTTCCCTTGCGGTTATCTGTCAGCAGATGGTAAAAGGAATCAGCTCCTTCAGCCTGATGGCGGTACCGTTCTTTATCACCATGGGTGTTCTCATGGGATCAGGCGGTATTTCTGAAAAACTGATTGATCTTGCCAATGCCTGTGTGGGCTGGATGCGGGGCGGTATGGCTATGGTAAATATCGTTGCATCTTACTTCTTTGGAGGAATCTCCGGTTCTGCAGCTGCTGATACCGCATCTCTTGGATCAATTCTTATTCCTATGATGGTGGATCAGGGATATGATGATGATTTTTCAACTGCAGTTACAATTACTTCATCCTGTGAGGGACTTCTTGTACCACCAAGCCATAATATGGTAATTTATGCGACAACAGCTGGAGGCATATCGGTAGGAAGCTTATTCCTTGCCGGTTACGTTCCCGGAGCAATTCTCGCACTTTCCCTTATGATTGGTTCCTATATAATTTCTGTGAAAAGAAATTATCCCAAGGGTGAAAGATTCAGTATTAAAAATCTGGTGAAGCAGTTGGGAATCTCTTTCTGGGCACTGGCAGCCGTATTGATTGTTGTGTTTGGTGTCGTTGGCGGTGCATTTACTGCAACAGAGTCAGCAGCCGTTGCTGTTATATACAGCCTTCTTGTCAGCGTCTTTATTTACAGGGGACTGAACTGGAAAGGTGTCTGGAGAGTGATGGAGGATTGTGTGAATACACTTGCAATTGTTCTGATCCTCATCGCAACTTCCAATGTGTTCGGCTATTGTCTGACCACTCTCCATGTCCCGGATATGGCAGCTCATGCAATTACAGGAGTTACCTCCAATCCGATTATTCTGGCCCTGCTGCTGAATCTGATTCTTCTGGTGCTTGGCTGTATCATGGATATGTCACCAATTATTTTAATTGCAACCCCTATTTTACTGCCGATTGCAACATCCATTGGTATTGATCCGATTCAGTTTGGAATTATTATGATACTGAACTGTGGAATCGGACTTTTAACTCCGCCGGTTGGGGCCGTTCTGTTTATCGGATCTGCAGTAGCCAAGATCCCGATGGAAAAGGTAGTTAAAGCCGCTTTCCCATTCTATGTGTGTATGGTTGTTACCCTGTTATTAATTACATTTGTACCGGCAACCAGTCTTTGGTTACCGTCCTTATTTGCAAAATGATGAGCACTCTTGAAATCAGGCATTGTATTTTTCAATGCCTGATTCCTGTTATAGGAGGAAAGCAATATGAAATATGAGTACACTTACCGGAACACTGCAACTGATATCTGGCAGCTGTCCATGTACTATATCTACGGCTCAATGGTAGGTGTGTGCAACGTGATTTTCACCGCAGCAGTTATATCGCTTACCTTTGTCAAATGGGAATCTGCCGGGCTGTTGTTCAGAGTCTGCCTGATTTTTGCGTGCTGCCTTTTTCCAGTTATTCAGCCTCTGGCAGTGTACACAAAAGCCAGAAAGCAGGCAGCAGCCGGTCAGGAAACATGGATCCGGTTTGATGAATCAGGTATTCATGTAAGACAGGGTGAGGGAAAACAGGAAATAAGCTGGAACCAAATCAAACGTATTGCCAGAAAGCCCTCCATGATTCTTGTGTTTTTAAATTCAACTCATGGATTCGTTCTGCCAAATCGCATATTAAAGGAAGAAACAGATGATTTTTATAGATTTCTTACTTTAAAGATTAAGAAATGAAACATCTCAGAGCCTGGGACCGAAGATCTGGCTGCATAAACGGCAGCCTGTTGGGGTGGCAGCCAGGCCGCCTTCGGCTGTTTCCTTTAACGATGAGGACATCTGATTTCCCACCTGCTTCATGGCAAGAATTACCTCATCTGCAGGAATGATGCTATTTATCCCTGCCAGTGCAAGCTCGGAAGCAGTGAAGGCATTGGCAACCCCCATAGCGTTTCGCTTGATGCAGGGAACTTCCACCAGTCCGGCTACCGGATCACAGACGAGACCCATGGTATTTTTAAGGGCAATTGCACAACTGTCGGATACCATCTGGGGTGTACCGTCAAAAATCTCAGTCAGTGCGGCAGCAGCCATGGCGGAAGCGGAGCCGACTTCAGCCTGACAGCCGCCCTCAGCTCCGGCAATGCTTGCAAGATTTGCTATTACCATGCCGATGGCAGAGGCGGTAAACAAGGACATGATAATTGTATGGCTGGGGAGATTATATTCCTCCATAACAGAAATCAGGGCTGCTGGGATTACTCCGCAGGATCCGGCAGTGGGTGCTGCAACAATTTTCCCCATGCAGGAGTTGTATTCAGTTACTGCCAGTGCCATGCTTATGGCATTGCCCAGAAGATGACCGTAATGATTTTTTCCTTCGTCTACAGCCTTTTTTAATTTTGCAGCTGCGCCGCCGGATAAACCGCTGGGGGAACGAAGGGTCTCATCCAGTCCGCTGATCACAGACTGCCGCATCACATCAAAGCTGCTTTCCATCGTTGCATAGACTTGTTCCATAGATGTTTCCATATCAAAGGCCTGCTGCTCCAGGATAATTTCAGAAATTTTTTTGTTGTAAGTGGAAGCTGCATGAACCAGTTCTTCTACAGAATGATAGTTTAGTTTCATTATCTCTCCTACCTGCTGATTCTTTCAGCCCAGTTTTAAAAGAATTGTATTATAAACATAGGAAAGCTCCCGGATTTGTGAAACCAGAGAAGGGTCGATATCAGAATCTGTTTCAATAATCATGATTGCAATTCCACCTTTTTCTTGTCGGTTTAACCGGAAACTGCAGATATTGGCATACCCTGCAGCAACCAGGTTTGTGACATTGGCAATAATACCGGGAACGTCCTGATGCATCACAATTAATGTGGTTTTCTGACCCGTAAAATATACTTCCATATCATTAATTCTGGTAATCTCAATATTGCCGCCTCCAATGGAAGAACCCTGAACAGAAAGAATTTTCCCGTCTGCTCCGGTCAGAGTTACCAGTGCTGTATTGGGATGGGCATTTTCAATGATACCCGTATGAATGTCTATAACTATCCCCAGTTTGCCGGCGGTTTCCAGGCTGGTTCTGATCCCGGGGTCCCAGGGATCATACTTTAAAATTCCCCCAACAATAGCTTTGTCGCTGCCGTGGCCTTTAAAGGTCTTTGCAAAAGAACCGTGAAACAGAATATCCGCTTTTACTACCGGCTCTCCAAGAAGAAGCGCAGCAGTCTTACCGATCCGCGCAGCGCCTGCTGTATGGGAGCTGGAGGGGCCGATCATTACGGGCCCCAAGATATCAAATACATTCATGTTAATTCTCCAATTCGTTTTGTCTTAACTGCATCAGAGTGGTTTAAATTCCGGATTTCTTTTCTTGAATTCTGTATAATAGGTAAATCCACAGTGCCTTAACAGCTCCGTTCCAGTCTGAAAATCACCGCCTAGGTCTTCCGGTATGTGAGCATCCGATCCAATTGTAATAATCTCACCCCCCAGTTGCCGGTAACGTTTTAAGATATCTCCGGAGGGGTTAGGCTGTCCGAGACCTTTTCGAAAGCCTGCGGTATTTAATTCGATACCTTTACCCATTTCAATGACAGTTTTTAATATCTGATCAATGATTTCCTGGTAGGCCTGATAGCTGTAAAAAGCAGCTTTATTCGGTCCGTAACGGACAATATAGTCCATGTGTCCGGCAGTATCATAGGCATCCGGAATTCTTACATTATCCAGTGTCGCCTCAAAATACTGAAGATATGCTTCTTCCTCCCGCTTTCCTTCAAAAAATTCCGGATAGGCGGCATCCTTTCGGTTGATAAAGTGGGTGGATCCAATCACATAATCAAAATCATAACGATTAAGCAGTTCTTTGTAATAACGGGATAAATGAGGCTGCAGTCCAAGCTCGATACCGATACGTAAATCAATACGGTTTTTATATTCTTCCCTCAATTGGGACATAGTATGAAAATATAAGTCCAGATCTAAGGTAAAGTCAATGGGTGAGTCCACATCATAATCATGATGGTCCGTTACACATAAGGATTTCATTCCAAGTAATAAAGCCTGCTCAATCTGGCTTCTTATAGGAGTATTGGAGTCACCTGAAAAATCTGAATGAAAGTGATAATCTGGCAGCATTGGGTTCTCCTTTCCAAAAATTAAGTTCATTATAAACAATCAATAAAAGAAATGCAATGATCCCATGCGACGGTTTTACCTAAAATTCATCAAAACTTTACATAAATTATAAAAAGCGTTGAAAAAAGAAATCCTTCTATGTTATTATTTTAAACGGTGCAGGTTTGTATCAGACCATGGATCTGCAGAAAAAAATACATAGCGGTTACAAGGAGGTAACAAATGTCGGTCAATGACATAGCGAGTCTGTTTGGATTTATCGGAGGGCTGGGACTGTTTCTGTATGGTATGAATACCATGGCAGACGGTATGCAAAAAAGCGCAGGCAGCCGAATGAGCCAGTTTCTAGGAATGCTTACAAACAACCGGATTATGGCAGTGCTTCTCGGCGCGCTGATTACAGCCATTATCCAGAGCAGCGGAGCTACAACTGTTATGGTTGTCGGTTTCGTAAGTGCAGGAGTTTTAAATCTGACTCAGGCTGTGGGCGTAATTATGGGTGCGAACATAGGAACCACCATTACAGCGTGGATCGTTTCCATGAATCAGCTGGGAGATGCATTTTCTATATTTCAGCCCTCCTTCTCAGCCCCGCTTCTCGTCGGTATCGGAGCGGTTCTTCTTCTGTTTGCGAAGAAACAGAAGACCAGAACCATTGGTGAGATACTGGTGGGACTTGGCATGCTGTTTATCGGACTTGATTTTATGTCAGGTGCAATTTCACCTTATACAGATGCTCCTATTTTCTCAGAGGCATTTCGTGTTCTCGGAAATAATCCGTTTCTCGGAATGATGATCGGAGCACTGGTGACAGCTCTTTTACAGAGTTCATCCGCTTCTGTTGGTATCTTACAGACGCTTGCCATGAATGGAGTGGTTACAACCAATGCAGCTATTTTTATCACTCTCGGACAGAATATCGGATCCTGCGTTACTGCATTGATCTCCTGCATCGGCAGTTCCAGAACGGCAAAACGGGCGGCAGTAATTCATCTTTCGTTTAATATCATTGGCTCAACATTATTTGGTATAATCTCCTTTTTTATTTTTATAGCATTGCCACAGATAGCAGGTCATAACATTACTGCAGTACAGATTTCTATTTTCCACACTATATTTAATTTAACCAATACCCTGATTCTGTTTCCATTTGCCAATCAGCTGGTGAAGTTATCCGGTATTGTGGTGCCGGCTGAGAAAGAGGATTTGGAGGAAGACAGGGATCAGGAAAGTGAAACTATGAAGCATCTGGATGAAAGAATTTTTGAAACACCTGCATTTGCTGTGGAAACAGCAGCTATGGAAGTGGTTCATATGGGGCAGATTGCTATGGAAAATGTATTACTTGCCACTGATGCGGTTCTCACAAAAAATGTAAATAAAGCAAAGGAGGTGTATAAAACAGAGAAGACGATTAATAATATGGAAAAGATGCTGACGGAATATCTGGTCAAAATCAACAATCTGTCTTTGACAGAGGAACAGAAAATAATAGTCAACAACCTGTTTTACAGTATTAATGATATTGAGCGTGTCGGTGACCATGCAGAAAACCTGGCAGAACAGGCCCAGTATATGTCGGAGCATGAAGTGACATTTTCCGAGACAGGAATATCGGATCTTAAGGTAATCTGCCAGGCGGCTTCCCAGTCGTTTTCCCATTCCATAGATGCCAGGAGAAGAGGTGATATGGATGAAGTCCGTAAGGTGATCCAGTACGAAGATGAAGTCGATGCACTGGAGGAAGAATTAAGGGAAAAACATATTGAACGTCTCTCCACAGGGGAGTGCAACAGCTCCGCAGGAGTCGTATTTCTGGACCTGATCAGCAACCTGGAACGCATTTCAGATCATGCTTATAATCTTGCCGGATATGTCAAGAACGAAATGTAAGATTAATGTGATGAAATGATAAAAATAAAAAAAGGACTTGCTATTTACTGGAATATTAGGTAAAATAAACGGTAGTTGATTAATATTTAACGATCACTTTTTTAATTTTATTCTTAGGAGGAATTGAATTATGGCAGTAAAAGTTGCGATTAACGGTTTCGGACGTATTGGCCGTCTTGCTTTCAGACAGATGTTTGGCGCAGAGGGTTATGAAGTAGTAGCTATTAACGATTTAACAGATCCAAAGATGTTAGCACATTTATTAAAATATGATACAGCTCAGGGCGGATATGCTGGTTATTATGGTGAGAATGCTCATACAGTAGAGGCTTCTGAGGATTCTATTACAGTTGATGGAAAAACCATCAAAATTTACGCAGAGAAAGATGCTGCAAATCTTCCTTGGGGTGAGATCGGCGTAGACGTAGTACTTGAGTGTACTGGTTTCTATTGCTCCAAAGAAAAATCTCAGGCTCATATCAATGCAGGCGCTAAGAAAGTAGTTATCTCTGCTCCAGCCGGCAATGATCTGCCAACTGTAGTATTCAGCGTAAACGAGAACGTATTAACAGCAGATGACAAGATCATCTCCGCTGCTTCCTGTACAACAAACTGTCTTGCTCCTATGGCAAAGACATTAAATGACTATGCTCCGATTCAGTCTGGTATCATGAGCACCATTCATGCTTACACAGGCGATCAGATGATCCTTGACGGACCACACAGAAAAGGTGATTTAAGAAGAGCAAGAGCTGGTGCAGCAAACATCGTACCAAACTCTACCGGAGCTGCTAAGGCAATCGGTCTTGTTATTCCTGAATTAAACGGCAAATTAATCGGTTCCGCTCAGCGTGTTCCGGTTCCTACAGGTTCTACCACCATCTTAGTAGCAGTTGTTAAGGGTTCTGATGTAACTGCAGAAGGAATCAATGCAGCTATGAAGGCAGCATCAAGCAAGTCTTTCGGTTACAACACAGATCCGATCGTTTCTTCTGATGTAATCGGAATGAGATTTGGTTCTTTATTCGATGCAACTCAGACTATGGTTTCCAAGATCGGTGATGATTTATATCAGGTACAGGTTGTTTCCTGGTATGACAACGAGAATTCCTATACAAGCCAGATGGTTCGTACAATTAAGTACTTTGCTGAATTAGGCTAAAAGATCCACGAAGGGTCCGGTCGGAAAGGACCGGGCCTTTTGTATTTTTGAAAGTTAAAATAACAGAGTCTGAAAGGAGCATAAAAAGATGCTTAATAAGAAAACAGTTGATGATTTAACCGGATTAAAGGGTAAGAAGGTACTGGTAAGATGTGATTTTAACGTGCCGTTAAAGGATGGTGTTATTCAGAACTATAACCGTATCGATGGTGCAATCCCTACTATTAAGAAGCTTCTTGACCAGGGTGCGAAAGTTATTTTATGTTCTCATCTGGGTAAACCAAAGGGTGAGCCGCTTCCTGAGATGTCTCTGGAGCCAGTTGCTCCTGCATTAAGTGAGCGTCTTGGCGTAGAGGTGAAATTTGTTAATGATCCAAAGGTAACTGGTCCTGAGACCTTAAAGGTTGCTGCTGAGTTAAAGGAAGGAGAAGTTCTTCTTCTTCAGAATACCCGCTATAGAGTAGAAGAGACCAAATACGGCAAAGATGAGAATGCAGAAGAATATGCAAAAGAACTGGCTTCTCTGAGTGATGGAATCTTTGTTAACGATGCATTTGGTACTGCTCACAGAGCACATTGCTCCAACGTGGGAGTAACCAAATATACATCTGAGAATGTAGTCGGATACTTGATGGAAAAAGAAATTAAGTTCCTGGGACAGGCAGTTGAGACTCCGGTACGTCCTTTTGTGGCTATCCTGGGCGGTGCAAAGGTTTCCGATAAGATCAATGTAATCAACAACCTTCTTGACAAGGTTGATACTTTAATTATCGGCGGCGGAATGGCTTATACCTTTGAAAAGGCTCAGGGTAAGGAAATCGGAAATTCTTTATGTGAAGAAGATAAGGTTGATTACGCATTGGAGATGATCAAAAAAGCAGAGCAGAAAGGTGTGAAACTGCTTCTTCCTGTCGATAATGTGGAAGGAAAGGAATTCTCCAACGATACAGAGCGTAAAGTGGTAGAATCCATTGATGCAGGCTGGTCAGGATTTGATATCGGACCGAAGACCATTGAACTGTTTAAGGAAGCTTTAAAAGGCGCTAAGACTGTTGTATGGAACGGACCGATGGGTGTATTTGAATTTTCCAATTTCGCAGAGGGTACTTTGGAAGTATGCCGTGCAGTTGCAGAACTGAGTGATGCTACTACTGTTATTGGCGGCGGTGATTCTGTAAATGCGGTGAAGAGACTGGGATTTGCAGATAAGATGACTCATATCTCTACCGGAGGCGGAGCATCCTTAGAATTCCTGGAGGGAAAAGAACTCCCAGGTGTTGCAGCAGCAGATAACAAATAGCGGAAGGTAAGGTTATTTTATGTCCAGAAAAAAAATTATTGCAGGCAACTGGAAAATGAACATGACTCCCACCGAAGCGGTGGAGCTTGTCAATACATTGAAGCCACTGGTGGTGAATGATGAGGTAGATGTTGTATTTTGCGTGCCGGCGATTGATATCATTCCTGCCATGGAGGCAGCAAAAGGTTCCAACATTAACATCGGCGCTGAAAACATGTATTATGAAGATAAGGGCGCTTATACCGGAGAGATTTCACCGGCTATGTTAAAAGATGCAGGTGTAAAGTACGTGGTGATCGGACACTCAGAAAGAAGAGAGTATTTTGCAGAGACAGATGAAACTGTGAACAAAAAGGCTCTCAAGGCATTTGAGTACGGCATCACTCCGATTATCTGCTGCGGCGAATCTCTTACCCAGAGAGAACAGGGGATCACCATTGACTGGATCCGTCAGCAGATAAAGATTGCATTCTTAAATATTCCGGCTAAGGACGCTGCTGAGGCAGTGATCGCATATGAGCCTATCTGGGCGATCGGTACAGGAAAGGTTGCAACGACTGAGCAGGCCCAGGAAGTATGCCAGTCTATCCGTTCCTGCATCGCTGAAATCTATGATGAGGCAACTGCAGAAGCGATCCGTATTCAGTATGGCGGTTCTGTATCTGCCGGCAGTGCACCGGAGCTGTTTGCACAGCCGGATATTGACGGCGGTCTTGTAGGAGGCGCTTCCTTAAAACCGGATTTCGGCAATATTGTTAATTATAAGAAATAACACAGCTGCTGCTTCCTGTCTGCCTTCAGGCAGGAAGCAGCTTTTTGCGGCAGAATTAACATTAGGAAAAGGAGAACTAGTTATGAGCAAAAAACCGGTTGTATTAATGATACTTGATGGTTACGGGTTAAATGACAACTGTGACCATAATGCTGTCTGCGAGGCCAAAACTCCAGTGATGGATCAGCTGATGAGCCAGTGCCCGTTCGTAAAAGGCAATGCCAGCGGTCTGGCAGTTGGTCTTCCGGACGGACAGATGGGAAATTCAGAGGTTGGACATTTAAATATGGGTGCAGGACGCATCGTATACCAGGAACTGACCAGAATTACGAAGTCCATCTCAGATGGTGACTTTTTTAATGTACCTGAATTTTTAAAGGCAGTGGAGAATTGCAAAAAGAATAATTCAGCCCTTCATATGTGGGGTCTGGTATCAGACGGCGGAGTTCACAGCCACATCAGCCATATCTATGGACTTTTGGAACTGGCTAAGAAAAACGGTCTTGAGAAAGTGTATGTTCATTGCTTCCTGGATGGCCGTGATACACCACCGGCTTCAGGCAAGAGCTTCGTAGAAGCGCTGGAAGCGAAAATGAAAGAAATTGGAGTAGGCAAAGTCGCATCTGTTTCCGGCCGCTACTATGCAATGGACAGAGATAACCGCTGGGATCGTGTGAAACGGGCTTTTGATGCATTGACAAAGGGCGAAGGAAACCATGCTGAGTCAGCCGCTGCTGGAATCCAGGCTTCCTATGATGCAGGCAAGAATGATGAATTTGTGGAACCTTTTGTAGTGACAGAGAATGGAGCACCAGTTGCATTAGTTAAAGATGGTGATTCCGTTATCTTCTTCAACTTCCGTCCTGACCGTGCAAGGGAACTAACAAGAGCGTTCTGCGATGATGAATTTAGCGGTTTTGAGAGAGAGAAACGTCTCAATCTGACCTATGTATGCTTCACTGATTATGATGATACAATTAAAAATAAGCTGGTTGCGTTTAAAAAGGAATCCATTGTTAATACATTTGGAGAGTTCCTTGCCGACCACAGCATGACTCAGGCCAGAATTGCTGAAACAGAGAAATATGCCCATGTAACCTTTTTCTTTAATGGCGGTGTGGAAGAACCTAATAAGGGAGAAGACCGCATTTTGGTTCCTTCACCCAAGGTTGCAACCTATGATTTACAGCCTGAGATGAGTGCACCAGTTGTCTGCGACAAGCTGGCAGAGGCTATAACCTCCAGCAAATACGACGTAATTATTGTTAATTTTGCTAATCCTGACATGGTAGGACATACCGGTATTGAAGATGCGGCAATTAAAGCCATCGAAACGGTTGATGCATGCGTGGGAAGAACCGTGGATGCAGTAAAGGAGATTAACGGTGTTCTCTTTATCTGTGCAGATCATGGTAATGCAGAACAGCTTCTGGATTATGAGACGGGAGAACCGTTTACAGCCCATACAACCAATCCGGTACCTTTCATTCTTGTTAATGCGGATCCGGCCCTCAAGTTAAGAGAGGGTGGGTGTCTTGCAGATATTGCACCGACTTTAATTGAACTGATGGGTATGGAGCAGCCGAAAGAGATGACAGGCAAATCCTTGCTCGTCCGGTAATGTATGTATAATAAGAGGGCTTCCCGGTTTACGCACCGGGTGGCCTTCTTTTTTTCAAAAGAATGAAAATAACTTTGTCCTTATGCGTTTTGTGCTTCCATTTCTAACAAAAATACGATAGAATATAGAAAGGTATGTTAGGAAGGATTTCAGATGAGTGTAAGAATCAGATTTTCTTTGGAGCCCAAGAAAAGAATATTTTCCGGTTTTGCCTGGAACTGTCAGTCTGCGGAGCTTATGGTGAAGGAGCTGGCAAAGAAAATGGGATATCAGTGTTTTCGCGTTGAAGGAATGCTGCTTGTCCAACTATGTCCGGAAGGATATATCTGGTTTAACTGGAATAAACGTAAGCTTCAGGGAGAGAGCCAGACAAACATTGCGGGGCCTGGGTTTCATGCTGCAGTGGTAGAGTTTTTGGAGTGCGCTGCCCTGGAAAAGAAGCTAAAGCTGAAGGTAGAAGACCGGACCGGTTATTTCTTAAAAAGAGATTTTCTTGCCATGAGACAGAAGTATTTCTATCAATGGTTTTCTGATTTGATGGATCTGGTATCCGGTTGGGATGAAAAAGGGGAATACATGTTTTGCTGGCCTGCCATTTACTACATTCCATCCAGACAGGAAGGAAAGCTGATTACTCATATCCGTTCTTTTTCCTTAAAAGAGATATCCGGGATGGTTCATTCTGGAATGAGCGTTGCATTTGCAAAGGATTTTTTTATATGGAATGAGCCGGTAAAGGACGCGAGATATTACAGGAACAGTGCACTGGTACTGTTAAACCAGTCCTGCTATTTTATGCCCTCCCAGCGGAGCACCCAGGATTTTTATGTAAATCAAAGAATTATAGAGCTTCTTGAAAAGGCGTATATTCTGGATCCGGATATTCCGTTTCCGCAAAAAACCTATCTTAATATCTGCAATCTTGATGATCACACCCCCATGGAGATGGATCCAGTGAATCTAATGGATATTGACGATTCCATTGGCTGCAGAAAGCATCTGGTTTATAGAAAAATTGGCAATATGAGTTTTGCAATTCCGGGAAATTTTTTGTATGACGAGGAAGACAGCAGCGCAATTGATCATTATTATGACGGAAGGGACTACGGCGGTCATGATTACTATATCTATGCCGCAGTTTTTGCTGGACGTCAGGCGGAATTTAAACCCCAGTGGTTTGAACAGGGGAAGGCGGAGAAGATACTGGATTTTGAACTGAATAAAGCGAGGGTCAGGGTTGCGTTTTATGAACCGGAGGTGAAGCCGGGAGAAACCAGATATGGAGTATCTGCCCAGGTACTTTATAAAGACCAGCGTATGAATATAAATATTGTTAGCAGAAAACCGGGGGAGAGAGACTGGGCTTTGGAACTGATTAAAAATATTCGTATTACAGAGTAGAGGAATGTATGAATCAAAAAGAGATGAAAACAAGCGTATTACTGAAGCGCTTTGTGCCTTATTATAAAAAATATACAAATATTATGTTAATGGATTTATTCTGTGCATCCCTGACCACCATTTGTGAGATGGTTTTGCCCCTGATCCTGCGCTACATTACTAATCAGGGGCTTAGGGATTTATCGGCACTGACTATTCGTACCATTGTCAGTATCGGGGCACTCTATTTCGGACTGAGGATTATAGATGGTATGGCCAGCTTTTACATGGCATATACAGGACATGTGATGGGCGCTGCCATAGAGACGGATATGAGAGAAGATGCGTTCGGGCATCTGCAGAAGCTCTCAGATAATTATTTTAATAACACCAAGATCGGGCAGATTATGTCACGGATTACCAGCGATTTATTTGACGTGACTGAATTTGCCCATCACTGTCCGGAAGAATTTTTTATTGCATTTTTAAAAACCGTAGTTTCGTTTATAATTCTGTCTGGGATCAACTTATGGCTGACTCTGATTATTTTCCTGCTGATTCCGGTTATGGCAATATCCTGTACTTATTTTAACATACAAGTAAGAAAAGCATTCAAACACCAGAGAAATCACATTGGTGAACTGAATGCCAGGATTGAGGACAGCCTGCTGGGTAACAGGGTGGTAAGAGCGTTTGCAAATGAAAGGATTGAGATAGAAAAATTCAATCGTGATAACCAGAAATTTTTAGAGATCAAAAGAAAAACTTATAAATATATGGCTGCTTTCCAGAATACCATCCGGATGTTTGATGGCCTGATGTATGTGGTAGTGATCGTTGCAGGCGGTATTTTTATGATTAAGGGTTTTATTGAGCCGGGTGATCTTGTGGCTTATACTCTTTATGTCAGCACGCTGCTGGCTACCATACGAAGAATCATTGAATTTGCGGAGCAGTTTCAGAGGGGGATAACAGGAATTGACCGTTTCATGGAGCTGATGGATGCCAATATAGACATATTTGATGAAGAAGGTGCAAAACCTCTTGCGGATACGAAAGGGGAGATCTCCTTTGAAAATGTCTCTTTTGAATATCCTGACGATCGCAATCCTGTCCTGTCTCATATCAATTTAACAATCAGGCCGGGAGAAAAAGTAGCTTTGGTAGGACCTTCCGGTGGAGGAAAGACAACTCTTTGCAGTCTTGTTCCCCGGTTTTATGATCCCACAGAGGGAAGAATTTCCATTGATGGCCAGGATATCCGTGAAGTTACCCTTAAGAGTTTAAGAAGCACGGTAGGTGTGGTGCAGCAGGACGTTTATTTATTCTCAGGAACTGTATTTGAAAACATCGAATACGGCCGTCCGGGCGCTTCTATGGACGATGTGACAGCAGCAGCTAAAATGGCAGGAGCCCATGAATTTATTGCCGGATTAAAGGACGGATATAATACATATGTAGGAGAGCGGGGGGTAAAGCTTTCCGGAGGACAGAAGCAGCGGATCAGCATTGCAAGAGTTTTCCTGAAGAATCCGCCGGTTCTGATTCTGGATGAGGCTACATCCGCACTTGATAATGAGAGCGAACAGCTGGTTTCCCAGTCATTAGAGCGGCTTTCCCAGGGAAGGACAACTGTGACAATTGCACATCGTCTGACGACGATACAGAATGCTGACCGGATTTTGGTTTTGTCAGATAACCGGATTTTGGAAGAAGGAAGCCACGAAGAACTGCTTTTAAATAAGGGCATGTATTACCAGCTTTATACATCTGTGAGCGAAGCAGAGAAGAATACTGAATTGGAGAAATAGAGGAGAGCCGGAATGAAAGTAGCGATTGTTACAGACAGCAACAGTGGAATTACCCAGAAACAGGGGAAGGAAGCTGGAATTTATGTCATTCCCATGCCATTTATGATGGATGGAGCGATGTATTATGAGGATATCAGCTTAAGCCAGCAGGAGTTTTATGAAAAGCTGAAAAGCGGTGCAGATATATCCACTTCTCAGCCGTCTCCCGGTGAATTAATGGATTTATGGACTGAACTGTTAAAAGATTATGATGCCATTGTGCACATCCCCATGTCCAGTGGATTAAGCAGCTCATGCCAGACAGCAACCGTGCTGGCAGAGGAATTTGATGGAAAGGTATTGGTAGTTAACAACCAGAGGATCTCAGTGACTCAAAGACAGTCTGTTTTAGATGCTAAAGATATGGCAGACCGAGGGATATGTCCGGAGAAGATTAAGGAGAAGCTGGAGGAGACAAAGATGGACTCCACTATTTATATCACACTGGATACTCTGGAATATCTTAAAAGAGGCGGCAGAATCACGCCAGCTGCAGCATTGCTGGGAAGCTTCCTTCGAATCAAACCAGTACTTACCATACAGGGAGAAAAGCTTGATGCCTTCGCGAAAGCAAGAACTATGAAGCAGGCAAAGTCCATGATGGTGGCTGCTGTAAGAAAAGATATGGAAGAGCGCTTTCAAGACCCGGAAGGGGTCAATTCCCATATGTCAGTCGTTCATTCAGACAGTGTGGAGGCTGCTTTGGAATTTAGACAGGAATTACAGGAGCTGTTTCCAAAAACAGGGGAAATCTATGTGGATCACCTTTCCCTCAGCGTATCCTGCCACATCGGCCCTGGTGCTCTGGCAGTTACATGTACAAAAAAAACAGAGCTATGATAAGCAGCAGATTAGAGAGGCATGACCATGTTTGAGGAGAAACGATTCAAACGAAAACCAACCATAAGCCTGCAGGTTACCCTGATTCTTGTTTTTATCCTGATTGGAAGCATGACTGTTTCCATAGGGAGTGCAGTTCTGTTAGGCGCATTCCGGCAGAACCTGATTGATTCCAGGATGAAGGAAATACAGAACCAGTGCTGGATTTTAAGCAATAAGATGACCAGGATTGGATTCTTAACAATGGACCCCAGAGATCCTCTTCTGGATAATGAGATGTCTGTAAAAGCGGATATGTTTAATGGAAGAATTGTAATTATTAACAAGAGCTTCCGCATTATCAGCGATACCTTTTCCCTTTCTGCAGGAAAAACCAACGTGTCGGAAGAGGTGATCCGCTGTTTCAACGGTGAAATCAGCAGCTATTATAATCAGGAAAAAAAATATTTCTCTCTGACAATTCCTATCTATTCCAACAGTCAGGATAAGGAGATCGATGGTGTCATGATTGTGACGGCATCCTCGGAAGATCTTTTGAACCGGATAGTGGCAGTATCGGATAAAGGCTCATTTTTGCAGCTATTGATAGTTTCCATACTTGCAATTGTGGCAGTGTTAATTGTAAAGCTTCTTATGAAGCCTTTTCGTGAGCTTCAGCGGCTGCTGAACCGTGCTGCGGAGGGGAATCTGGAAGAGGATATCAGCTCCAGGATTTATAAGGAAACCAGACAGATTTCCGATTCCATCAACACCACTTTAAAGAAGCTGAAAGCGGTAGACAAGTCAAGGGAAGAGTTCGTTTCCAATGTATCTCATGAACTAAAAACTCCCATTACATCCATTCGGGTTCTTGCCGATTCGCTGATGAGCATGGAGGATGCTCCGGTGGAATTATATCGGGAGTTTTTAAGTGATATATCCGAAGAGATAGAAAGAGAGAACAAAATTATTGATGATCTGCTTGCTCTGGTGCGTATGGATAAGACCGCAGGGGCCAACTTAAACATAGCACAGGTCAAAATTAACGGTCTGCTGGAACTGATTTTAAAGCGTCTGCGCCCGATTGCAGGAAAGCGCAACATCGAACTGACTTTTGAGAGTATGCGGGAAGTGACAGCGGATGTGGATGAGATGAAGCTTTCCCTTGCGCTTAGCAATCTTGTGGAAAATGCTATTAAATACAATGTGGAAGGTGGATGGGTCCGGGTGACTCTGGATGCAGACCATAAATTCTTCTACATAAAGGTGGCAGATTCGGGAATCGGTATCTCGGAAGAATTCCAGGAACGTGTATTTGACCGCTTTTACCGGGTGGACAAAGCCAGATCCAGAGAAACCGGCGGCACTGGGCTTGGGCTGTCTATAACGAAAAAGATAGTCCTGATGCATCAGGGTGCCATTAAGCTTCAGAGCAAAGAGGGAGAGGGTACTACTTTTACCGTACGTATTCCCCTCACATACATTTCTTAGGAACAGGGGGAACTAGATGAAGCGATTAACTGGTATGGTAATCTTCCTGCTGACTATGATATGCTTATCCGGCTGTGCAGGAAGGGCGCCTGAAGAACAAACAGAGAACGGAAAGCCTTATCAGATCTACTATTTGAATTCGGCTATGACCAAAATGGAGCCTCAGCCATATACTATGCCTGAGAAGCCTTCAGATGATCCGGGAACGGAGACGGACTGGAAGATTAAAAATCTTATGATGCAGCTTCGCAATGTACCAAAGGAGCTGGACCGGCAGGCAGCAGTACCGGACAAGGTGGGATTTGAGAAGTATAAGCTGGAGGATACAGTTTTATACCTGTATTTTGATAATAATTACGCCATGATGAACAGCACCAGGGAGATTCTGTGCAGAGCGGCTCTTGTCAGAACCTTAACGCAGATTGACGGTATCGCATACGTGACGATCTATACAGCAGAGCAGCCACTTTTGGATAATGCAGGAAATCCCATCGGGCCCATGCAGAGTACGGATTTTGTCGATAATATCAGTAATGTTAATTCTTTTGAAAAAACGGAACTGTCTTTATATTTTTCGGATGAAAATGGGGAAAAGCTGGTACGCGAGACACGAGAAGTGGTTCATAACATCAATACTTCTCTGGAAAAGCTGGTTATTGAACAGCTGATAGCAGGTCCCAGCAGACCGGGATTAAACCCGACACTGCCAAAGGACACCAAACTGTTAAATGTATCTGTGAATGAAAATGTTTGTTATATCAATTTTGACTCTTCATTCTTAAATAATGCTCTCGATGTGAAGGAATACATTCCCATCTATTCCATCGTGAATTCTCTTGCTGCGGTATCATCTGTCAATAAGGTTCAGATCACAGTCAATGGTTCCCAGGAAGTGATGTTTCGGGACTCCATTTCCTTGAACCAGCTGTTTGAGCGGAATCTGGATTATAATGAAGAGAATGAGGAATCTGCAGAAGAAACAGAAAATACACAAGAAACAGGAGGAACAAATCAATAAAGCGTCCATTATGTCTGATCGCAGGGGGATTTGTACTTGGAGAGACTGCCGTACTGCTGGCACTGACATCTTGGCTTTATCTTCCGGCGCTGATTGCCGCCGGGATGATTTTTTATGGTTGCAGAAGAGGCAGAACCCCGCTTTGGGTCTTTCTGCCTCTGATTTTTTTCTATCTGGGAGCGGCTCGTGCAGACGCGGAAAACGAGAAATGGAGAGAGCGGGATAAGACGCTTGATGAAATCTCATCTTGTTACACAGAAGTTCAGGGGAGAATTTCTTCCATTGAGGAAGATGAGGGAGAAACACAGCTTGTTTTAAAGCATAACCGGTTGAGAATATTTCGGTCCGGGAGATGGAAGGAAGTTCCGTATGAAGCTTCCGGGCTGATGGTTTCCCTGAAAAAAGAAAGCGGTCCTTCCTGGAAGCGATTGGCGATTGGGCAGACTGTAGCAGTACGTGGAGAGATACAGCTTTTTTCCCAGGCAAGAAATCCCGGAGAGTTTAACTTTAAAAATTATTATAAATCCCGCGGCCTGGATTTCCGCCTGTCTGCAGAGGAGATTGAGGTTACGGATCCTTCCAGATCACTGCTATTGGAGTGTCTGAGAGGATTAAAGATGCGCAGTAAGGAGATTCTCTATCGGGATGCTTCAAAAGAAGATGCAGGGATTTTCGCGGCTGCGGTACTGGGAGACAAAATGGGGATTTCAGATGAGATTAAGGAGCTGTATCAGAAAAACGGCATTGCACATCTTCTTGCCATCAGTGGTCTTCACATGTCACTCATAGGTCTGTCCTTCTACAAATTGGTGAGAAAGGCAGGAACTGGTTTTTGGGAGGCTGGTCTTTTTAGTACAGTTCTTCTGATTTTATACGGTTTGTTAACCGGTGCCAGCCCTTCTGTTATAAGAGCAGGAATAATGATGTGTGCCGGATTCTATGCTGCCTGTCTTGGCAGAACATACGATTTGCTGTCTGCAGCTTCGCTGGCTCTGTTTCTTCTTGGTCTTCATTCCCCAAATCTGATTATGCAAGGTGGTGTGCAGCTGTCTTTTGGCGCTGTTTTCGCAATTGGAGGAGTGGGTCCTCTTCTTAGCAGCTGGCTGGGAAAGGAAGGTGTGCTTGCCAGGGGTTTTTCTGCCTGCTTTGCTGTCCAGATGATTATTCTGCCTGTAACGGCCTTTCATTTTTATCAGATGCCCCCATACGGACTGGTACTCAACCTTTTGGTGATTCCCCTCATGGGAGGGGTTCTCTGTTCCGGTCTTGGTGTAATTGCTTTTGGCACCTTAAGCCCTGTTTGTGGGACTGCGGCTGCAGGAACCGGTCATTATATACTGTCTCTGTATGAGATCCTTTTAAAAGCGGCAGGTAAAATGCCAGGGAACAATCTGATTTTGGGAAGACCTGGCATAATGGTGCTTGCAGTTTACGCGGTATTTCTTACGGGCAGTATGATTTTCATCGGATTATTAAAAAAGAAAGCAGAAAAATGGTTAATTCCATATTGGGGAAAGCTTCTTTTCTTAATGGGAATTTATCTTCTGTCTATACTGATTTTTCTGCCTCGTCCCGTAAAGGGACTGGAGGCGTGGTTTCTTGATGTGGGGCAGGGAGATGGGATTTTACTGAGGACAGAAGGCGTATGTATACTGGTTGATGGCGGCAGCTCGTCAAAGAAGTCTCTGGGAGAGTACACACTTGCTCCCTGTTTAAAATCTCTTGGTATTTCTGTAATTGATTACGCATTTGTCAGTCATGGGGATCTGGATCATTTAAGCGGAGTAAAATACCTTCTGGAAAATAATGAGGACATACGGATCGGCAATCTGTTTCTGCCTTATCATGGGAGAAAGGATGAGTCGATTCAGTCTCTGGAAGTTCTGGCACGAAAGCGGGGAACCAGTGTGCGGTATATAACAGGAGGAGATTATATGAGAATGGGTGCGCTCTCCATTTCCTGCCTTTATCCCGGCAAAGAGGAAACCCCGGCAGATATCAACGGAGAATCCCAGGTGCTTAAAATGGATTACGTAAATTGCCATATGCTGTTTACCGGAGATATGGGGGAGACAGAGGAACAGAGCCTTCTTGGAAAAAAAGAAGGGAATTACCTGGGGGAAGTAAATGTTCTAAAAATTGCCCATCACGGGTCTAAGTATTCGTCCAGTGAACCATTTCTTGATTCAGTATCTCCCGATTGGGCTGTTATTTCTTATGGACAGGGTAATTCATACGGACACCCTCATAAAGAAGTATTAAACCGCTTGCGCAGGCGGAAAGTAACGGTTTTTCAGACGGGAGAGAGCGGAGCGGTAAGACTGGTAACAGATGGAACCAGGATTGGATTTTCAACTTTCGTTGACGGAAATCGGAAGGCTGGGTATAATAAAAGATAGGAAAAGGAGAGATACATGTCATGCAGACTCTGAATCAGGATATTAAAGATCGTAGTTTTAAGTCGGTTTATCTTTTATACGGAGAGGAAGCCTTTTTAAAAAACAGTTATAAAAATCAGCTCAAATCGGCCATAACCCAGGGAGATACCATGAATTTCAATCAGTTTGGCGGAAAGTCCATTGATGTAAAGGAACTGATCAGCTTAGCTGATACTATGCCTTTTTTTTCTGAGAAACGAATGATATTGGTGGAAGACAGTGGATTTTTCAAATCCTCGGCAGAGGAGCTGGTTTCTTACCTTCCCCAGATGCCGGATACAACCTGCATGGTGTTTGTGGAATCAGAAGTGGATAAAAGAAGCCGAATGTTTAAAAAGATAAAGGAACTGGGCTATGCGGCAGATTTGGAGCGTCAGGATATGGGCCAGCTTACCAGATGGGCGGGAACACTCCTTTCCAGAGAAGGAAAGAAGGTGACCGGGCAGACCATGGAACTGTTTCTGAGTATGACAGGAGACGACATGGAAAACATCCGGATGGAATTAGAAAAGCTGATCAGCTTCACTCTGGGAAGAGAAGTGATAACGAGTGAAGATGTGATGGCGATCTGTACGGAGCGGACTGCCAATAAGATATTTGAAATGGTCAATTCTATTGTTAACCGGCAGACGAAAAAGGCTCTTGCGCTTTATGAAGATCTACTTACATTAAAAGAGCCGCCTATGAGAATCCTGTTTCTCATTGCCAGACAGTTTAATCAGCTGCTGCAGGTTAAGGAACTGATGGGAAAGGGGATGGACAAGAGCGGTATCGCATCTAAGCTTAAAATCCCGCCTTTTGCAGCTGGAAAATTGATGCCCCAGGCCAGGACTTTTTCAAAGGAGCAGATTCTCTCTTATGTGAATTCCTGTGTGGAGGCAGAAGAGGCAGTAAAGACAGGGCGGCTTTCGGACCGTCTTGCAGTGGAGCTTCTGCTTACGGCAGCATATTAAAAACGGGTTGTATGATAGAAAACCAGGAGAATAAGGAACGCATTAGCAGCTCCTTATCATTCCTGGTTTTCTTGTTCTCTTTGGAAAAAAAAGATATCTTCAACATCCTTGTCTCCACTACAGAGCAGCTGATGGGCAGCAATAGTTTCCAGAGTATCACTAAGCTGGTTGAAAATACTACTTAGCAGAGCAATTTCAGTGGCAGAGCGGTCTTTCGCCAGGCAGCAGGCGATGGATGACACAAGCGCTACGAGTTCACAAGATTGCATGTAAGATCACCTCTGGATAATATATGATAACTATGCTTATAATACGATAAAAAATACTATTCTATCATTTTATAGATATTAAATGGCTCAAAAAAGATTAAATAGCAGTCTTTCTGCAAGCCTTTTCCGTATTTTGTATGATAGCATTCCAGTGCTTCCAGCAAAAATTCTTCTGTTACATCTAAATGCTCTGCGATTTCATAGCTGTTTCGGCATCCGGCTTCTTTTGCCGCAACCAGCTTTTCCAATGTAATCATCTTGTTGTATGCCCAAAGACGGGCGGTACGTTCCTGTTTCTGGTTTGAAACATCGGACTGATCCAGAATGTCTCCGGCAGTGGTGTAATAATGTCCAAGTTCTTCCGCCAGAACGCAGGCTTTCTGGGATCCGGACATATTCTGCCGGATCAGAATCTGATCTCCTCTGATCCGTCCATCGTTTGCGGCTAACGGTTTTTCCTTAATCAGAATTCCATCAGATTCTGCTTCTTCTAATAATATGTCATAATTCAAACAAATCACCTCAACGAGTTTATTCTTTATTCATCGAAAAAGGCATCATCATACTGCTTCATTTCCTCTGTCACTTCGATATCTGTCCGTTCATGAGCGGCAACAGGCTGTAAATAAGACCGGGGATCTGGCTTTAAAGGTTGTACAACAGAGCCGGCTTTGGAATACTGGGGGATGTGTACCATTTCACTGACCCTTTTTAATGCTTCTTTCTGTCCATAATCATTCAACTTTTGGAAATCATTCAACATTTCTTTTGCGGATTCCCCAAGGCTGCTGCTATCTGTCTCATCCCAGCCCATTAAAGATGCAGGGGTTGTCCGGAGTGCTTTTGCAATGGCAGTAATCTTAGACTGGGGAAGCCCTCTGCCGTCTACCTCTATCTTGTTAATGGAAGAACGGGATTTGTAACCCGCCTTTTGCGCAAGTTCTTCCTGGGACATTCCCAGTTCTTCCCTTCTTTGTTTTATGATCTGACCGATGTCCATAGGATCACCTCCTTAAGAGCATTATACCATGTGGTAGAACTATATTCAACAAATATTTGGAAAAGTGTTGACAAAATAGAAACAACAGAGTATGATGATGGTGTAGACAAAAAGACTACAAGAAAGGAGGAGGAGATGACAAATACGGTTCGGTTAAATGAGTTGATCAGAAAATCCGGGCTGAAAAAGGGGTGGATTGCAGAAAAGCTTCACTTATCCTGCTATGGGTTTCGGAGAAAGTTATGGAATAAGAGCCAGTTTAAGGCGGGGGAGATCAAACTGCTGTGTGAATTGCTTGGGATTGTGTCGTTGGAGGAAATGTGTGATATTTTTTTTAATGACAAAGTAGACAAAAAGACTACATAACTAAAAAGGGGGTAATGGTTGAAAATGTATAGCCAGATTGTGGATTCCGTAATCGAAAAACTGAAGGTTATTTTCCCTGAAAAGAGTATTGTGTCAGGTCCGATAAAAGAAGAGGAAAAGGAATCATGCCTTGCAGCCGGTATCTCACAGGTGTCAGAAAAATGTGTCAATGGAAACCGATATTGCTGTTCCATAGGACTATTTGTTAATTACCACCCAGATACAGAAGAGTCCTATCAAGATCAGTATCATGTTTTGGAATTGTTAATGGAGCATTTGGAATTTGTTTCTACTGAGAATGGGGTGTCTCTGGGCAGTGTCAGCAGAAATGGGAAATTTGAAAATGAAAAAATGATATTTGAGGTAGAATATCAGATGTTTTTCTTGAAAAATAAGGGGGAGGACATGTCCATGGAGGACATGAAGTTAAAGTAAAGAGGTAGTTTAATGACAGAGAATGGTAAAAAAAGAGATAGCGCAGCTTATTCATCACGTTATACAAAAAAACAGTTAATCTGTTCTGAAAGGTATTGCAATCAAAGCGACTTACTTTGTGCATTACTGGAAAATGGGAAGACTTATACATTTGCAGAAGCGGATGAAATAATGATTCGATTTAAGAAAGGAAAGGTAAAAGTATGTTAGGTGGAGGTAATTTTAAGATTCAAAATAAGGTGTTTCCTGGTGCGTACATAAATTTTATTAATCGTACAGCGTCTGGGGCAGCTATGGGAGACAGAGGAACAGCAGCAATCCCCTTAAGATTAAGCTGGGGTCCTGAAAAACAAACTTTTGAAGTTACAGCTGAAGAATTTCAGAATAACAGTAAAGAACTATTTGGGTACTCATATGATGCAGAGGAAATGCTTCCCGTCAGAGAATTATTTCAAAATTTAAAGAAGGGAATTTTTTACCGGTTAAATTCTGGTGTGCAGGCCTCCTGTGATTATGGTACTGCAAGATTTTCAGGCGAACGTGGAAATAGTTTAATGCTTGTTATATCTAAGAATGTTGATGAAAATTTTAAGTACGATGTGCGAGTCCTGTTTGATGGCAGAGAAGTGGATGCTCAGACAGTTTCCGAAGCATCCGAATTGAAGGACAACCGTTACGTATTGTTTAAAAAGGATGGAACACTTGCAGAAAATGCTGGTCTTACGTTTACAGGCGGCACAGATGGCAGTGACATAACTGGTGAAGATTATTCAGAGTTTCTCAGTGCTGTAGAAAGCGGTTCCTTTCAGATTCTTTGCTGCCCTTCCCAGGAAGAAAGCGTAAAGGCTTTGTTCGCAGCGTTTACAAAAAGAATGAGAGATGAAGTTGGAGTAAAATTCCAGACAGTTTTACATCAGTACACAAAAGCGGACCATGAGGGAATCATTTCGGTGGAAAATGAAGCAGAGGAAAGTGCAGCAGGTCTTGTTTACTGGGTTGCGGGTGCGGAAGCTGCATGTGAGATTAACAAAACCATAGAAAACAGAAAGTATAACGGGGAATATACCGTTAAGATTCCTTATACTCAGGCTCAGCTGGCAGATGCAATGAAGGCCGGAAAATTTCTTTTCCATAAAGTTGGAAGTGAAATCCGTGTTCTTACAGATATTAATACATTTGTTACCTATACAGATGAAAAGGGAGAAGATTTCTCTAATAATCAGACTGTCCGTGTTCTGGACCAGATTGGTAATGACATTGCCGAACTTTTTTCTTCCCGTTATCTTGGAAAGATGCCAAATGATAATGGAGGGCGTATCAGTCTTTGGAATGATATTGTTACTTATGGAAAGCAGCTGGTAGTTTTAAGAGCAATTGATGATTTTGACACAGAGGCGGTTACTGTGGATAAGGGGGATGGAAAACGATCTGTCTTAGTTAATTTTCCAGTTCAGCCAGTTAACTGTATGAGTATTTTATACATGACAGTCGTTGTTTCATGAGAAAGGAGTAATGAATTATGAGTAATATAACTATGAATGCATGGGATGCAGTCAGCGCAACAAAGGCGGAGTGCTTTATAACAATTGAAAATGAGCGGTACAATTTTATGCAGGCTTTGAATCTGGAAGCTAAAATTGAGAAGGTGAAATCTGAGATCCCTATTCTTGGACGTGCCATGAAGGGGAATAAGACCGTTGGCATGAAAGGGACCGGATCCGCAAAATTCCACTATAACACCAGTATTTTTCGCGACATTTTATACCGATACCAGCAGACCGGAAGAGATATTTACTTTGATATCCAGGTTACAAATGAAGATCCTGCTTCCAGCGTGGGAAGGCAAACGGTTATTTTAAAGAATTGTAACATTAATGGCGGTATTATTACCAAATTCGATGCATCGGGAGAATATTTAGAGGATGAATTTGAATTTACATTTGAAAGCTGGGAGATGCCGGAACGCTTTGGATCAATTGCTGGAATGCAGTAAGAAAAAAGGAGATTAATTATGGGAGATTTAAGTTGCTTTTTAAGTCAGAATGCTGTGAAAGCAGAGAATGAAAAATTTATAGCATCGAAACGATTTGTTGGTCAAAAGAATAAGCCGGTGGAATGGGAAATAAAAGCCATTACTTCAAAAGAAGACGAGGCACTGAGAAAAGAGTGTACGAAACGGGTACAGGTGATTGGTAAAAAGGGTCAGTATACTCAGGAGACAGATTACAATCTCTATCTTGGGAAATTGGCTGCGGAATGTACTGTATACCCAAATTTAAACGATAAAAGCCTTCAGGATTCCTATCATGTGATGGGAGCGGATGCACTGTTAAAGGCAATGCTCACTGCAGGTGAATATGCGGGGTATTTAGAACGGATCCAGCAGGTAAATGGATTTGATACTACTCTGGAAGAGCAGGTAGAAGAAGCAAAAAACTGATAGAAGGAGGCGATATGGAAGCGAATATTGCCTACTATTGCCTCCATAAGCTTCATAAGTGGCCCCATGAATTTTTAAGTCTTGACAGGTATGAGAAGGCGTTTATCATAGCTGCGGTCAATCTTAAATTGGAAAATGATAAAAAACAGGCTCAAAAAGCAAAGTCTAAGCAAAGATAGAAAAAGGGAGGACGTCTTAACGGACGTTTTCCCAATAATAAAGGGAAGGAGGTAGTGGTGTGGCAACAGCAGAAAGCTCGATACAGATTATGGATGGAGCGACTCCTGTACTTCAGAGAGTCAGCAATTCCATAAAGATTACCGCAGGCCTGATGCGCAGCTTACAAATGGCTTCATCAAATGCGCTGGTATTGCCGGGAATGCAGATGTGGGTATCTTCTCTGACGGGGATTCGTATCCAGTATGACCGGGTAGAAGAATCTGTGTATAAGGTGAAGAATCAACAAGATCAGTTAACAGAGAGCGCAAGTGAGAACACAAAAAAATTGGAGAAGCTAAAAAATGCCTGGGGGAAAGTGGTATCTGGTGCAAAGAGTATGGGAATCAACACTAGTGCAATGGAGATTTTTAACCAGGCAAATGATAAGAAAGCTGCTGGTAATGTTATTCAGACCAGAACTGGATTACAGGGACCAGAACTTAAAGAAGCAGAAAAAAGTTCATCTAATCTCTACATTGATAATTTAAGCCCCAGTCTGGACTCTGCTGCACAAAGTCTGTCTGCAGTTAATCAGCTTACAGGGCAGACGGGAAGTGGATTAGAGCAGATCACCCGTGCAGGACTGCTGATGCAGGATACGTTTGGTTATGGTCTGACAGACAGTATAAAATCTGCTGGAATGTTAGAGCAGCAGTTTGGAATATCCGGTGCGGAAGCGTTCGATCTGATTATTCAGGGAACTCAGGCGGGGCTTAATAAGAACGGAGATTTGCTGGAGACAATTAATCAGTATTCAGACAGATTTAAAAGTCTTGGTCTTGGCGGTGATGAAATGTTTCAGGCTATGATTAATGGTGCTGAAAATGGAGGAATATCAGTGGCTTCACTTGGAGATGCAGTCAGTGAATTCTCAAAGCGGGCAGTCAGCGGAGGTAAAGATTCCAGTCAGGGATTCTCTGCTCTGGGACTAGACGCAAACAAGATGACGGAAGCATTCAGAGGTGGGGGAGAGACAGCAAAGCAGGCATTTACGCAGACAATGAACGCCTTAAACAACATGGAAGATCCGGTTAACAGGAATCTGGCCGGAGTACAATTGTTTGGAGAGGCATGGGGGAATATTGGAAGCGATGGAGTGACGGCACTTACTGATTTAAGTGGTTCCGTAGAGTTGACAAAAAGCCATCTGGAGGAGTTAAACAGGACAAAGTATGATGATGCAGCAAGTGCTCTCAGTTCGCTTGCAAAAACAATAAATGTTGGATTAGCGGGACCAATTGGCGGAGTGGTAGATTTTGTAACAAAAAGTATTCATGATTTTACATCAGGATTACAGGGAGATGTGGAAAATATCAGTGGTATATTTGGTGTAATTGGTTTGGTTGCAGGTGAGATTGGAAATTTCATTGCTGAATCCTGGTCCGTTTTACAGCCTGTTATCCTGGGAATTATTGCAGCGTTGGTTGTTTACAATGCAGTTTTGGGAGTTGGTTGGCTGACGATGATTGGGAGTGCGGCTGCAACTGCCTGGAATACGGTTTGCAGTTGGGCGCAAGTAGCAGCTACTACAGCACAAACAATTGCTACGGAAGGTTTAAATGCGGCTCTTGCAGCTTGTCCTCTGACTTGGATCATAATACTGATCATTATGTTAATCGCTCTGTTTTATGCCGGAGTAGCAGCAATTAATCAGTTTGCCGGAACTTCTTATAGTGCAACAGGAATCATTGTTGGAGTATTCTTCATGGCATTAGCAGCTATTGGTAATATACTGATGGCTATGGCTGAACTGGTTTTTGGAGTAGTTGAATTTATGTTAAATCCCTTTATCATAATGGCAAATTTTATAGCAAATGTGTTCCGGGATCCAATTGGAGCAGCCGTGCATCTATTTGCAGATTTTGCAGATCAGGTTCTGGGACTCATTCAAAAGTTAGCGAAAGCTCTGGATCTGGTTTTCGGCACTAAAATGGAAGCAACAGTATCGGTTTGGAGAGAGGGGATTACTGACTTTACTGATAAATTTGCAAAAGAACATGGAAACGGTAAATATAAAAAACAGTTTGAAACTATGGACTTAGGTGAAAAATTCAATCTCCAACATATAAATTATGAAGATAGTTTTAAGACAGGTGATAAAATTGGATCAAATATGGAAGCTGGTGTTAAAGATAAATTTGAGGACTTCAAAACTTTTCTAAATCAGCACGACCCAACAGAAATTACAGACAACAGGCAGAATTCAAATGAAAATATTATTAGAAATACAGGTGATACGGCAATGAGTACAGCAGCCATGGCGGATTCTATGGAGGTTGTAGATGAGGAATTAAAATACATGAGGGATGCAGCAGAGCAGGAGATTATCAACCGGTTTACTCTGGCAGAACTGAAGGTGGATGTAAATAATAACAATACCATAAAAAATATTACGGATTTTGATGAATTAAATCGCAGACTATCTGATGTAACTGGTGAGATCTTAGCATCTGCAGCGGAAGGAGTGGGTTGATATGTCTTATGAAATATATATTGATGATATGTTACTTCCTCTGCCGCCTGAAAAAATTCCGGTTAAATATAATGGTCAAAATCAAACGGTAAGTTTAATCAATGGGGAAGAAATAAACTTAATTAAGCCATCTGGTCTGGCAGATATAAGCATTGATATAATAATTCCGCAGATGGATTACCCGTGTGCAGTATGGGATGGAAGTATTGACAACGCAGAAGATTTTTTAGAAAGGCTTGGTCAATTAAAGAAAAGCAAGAGACCATTTGAATTCATAATTATCCGTCAGGGACTATCTGGAGAAAATTTGTTTGATACCAGTTTGGATGTAACGCTTGAAGAATATCAGGCGACTGATGATGTGGGAGAGGGACTTGATATGAAAGTTTCTATTTCCATGAAGGAATATAAACACTATGGTACTAAAATTATGAACTTTACCATTGTAGATGACAAACAGGAGACGGATTCCTCGCAAGATGGCACAAAGAGGCAGGGAGAGCCGCAGACTCAAAAAAATTATACAGTGAAAAAAGGAGACTGTCTGTGGTCAATCTCAAAAAAGCAACTTGGAAATGGGAACCGATGGAAGGAGATTTATCAGTTAAATCAGGATAAAATCAAGAATCCGAATCTTATTTATCCGGGACAGGTTCTGATGATACCGTAAAGGGAGGAAGGAATTGGAGGCACATTTATATATTCAAAACGGTCAGACTGTATATGAACCAGTGGTGGAAGGAGCCATTACCTGGGTACTTCAGCGAAGAGGCCAGCCTGGTAAGTGTTCCTTTTCACTGATCCCGGACAGCAATCTTGTGATTGAAGAGGGTAATGCAATACGTCTTGACGTTGATGGAAAATCAGTTTTTTTCGGGTTTATTTTTGAACGGAGCTGGAATCATGATGGAAAGATGAAGGTCACCGCATATGACCAGCTTCGCTACTTAAAAAATAAGGACTCCTACAATTACACTAATTTAACAGCAGTCGAAGTGATTCGTATGATTGCACAGGATTATCATTTAAACGTTGGTGAATTGGAAGATACAGGGATTTCATTTTCCAGAAATGAAAAGGACAAGACCCTGTTTGACATTATTCTGAACAACTTAGACCTTACCATGATCCGTATTGGTCAGATATACACATTTTATGATGATGCAGGTAAACTGGCCTTAAAAAATATGGAGAGTATGATACTTGATATTCAGATAGATGATACGACTGCTCAGGATTATGACTATAAGGTAAGTATAGACAGCAATACTTATAATCAGATCAAGCTTTATTACGATGATTCTGACAGTAAAAAGAGAGAAATATTTATGACAAAAAATTCCGAATCCATTAATAAATGGGGAATTCTCCAAAAAGATGAATCCATTGAAAAAGGGGTAGATGCCCAGTCAATCGCGGAACGATATCTGAATTTATATAATAGACCCTCAAGAACCTTAACAATTAAAGATGCATTTGGGGATATCCGTGTAAGAGCAGGCTGTCTGATTCCTGTAATATTAAATGTCAATGATATCGGTCTTAAAAATTACCTTATCATTGAATCTGTTACCCATAAGATAGCGGGTGGGATACATACAATGGATTTGACATTGAGAGGAGCAAAAATAAGTGGCTGATACTATTTGGGTAGATAATATAAAAAAGATTGTATTTCAGGCAATGGAAGCGGCAGATCCCTGCGATGTAATAGCTGGTACAGTTGTAAAAGAACATCCGGTTGAAATTCAAATCAGTCAAAAGACCATATTAAACCAGAATCAGATACTGTTGACAGAGCAATTTATGGAGCATAGGGAAATAATGGATATTCCTGGTATAGGAGAAGTTGCTGTTACGGTAAAAAACACATTAAAATCTGGAGATCATGTGCTGTTAATCCAGAAAAAAGGAGGTCAGCAATTTGTGGCCATTGGAAAGTGGTAAGAAAGGGGGAGTAGAATGATTCCGGTAACGGGCAATATATTGCAGCAGGATTTTAAAATAATACAGCAGCCATCAACAACATTTTATCTGGATATAAAAAATAAGCGGATAAATGGAAGCGTGGATGGTTCAGAAGCAGTGAAACAGGCAGTTTATTGTATTTTAAATACAGAGCGGTTTGAGTGGCTGATTTACAGCTGGAATTATGGAGCTGAGCTTAATCTTTTATTCGGTAAACCCTCTGGATTAGTAAAGACAAAAATAAAGAAGAGAATCCGTGAAGCACTTCTCCAGGACGACCGCATACAGAACGTGGATCATTTTGAATTTGAATTGAAAGAAAAAAGTCTTCACGTAACATTTACTGTCAACTCCATATATGGTGACTTAAGGATAGAGAAGGAGGTGAATGCCTGATGTATGAAAGTATGACATATGAAGTGATATTAAAGAGGATGATGGACCGTGTTCCAAATGGACTGGATAAACGGGAAGGATCTTTGATTTATACAGCACTTTCTGCGGCAGCAGCTGAAATGCAGATTGTTTACATAGAGTTTGACACTATATTAAAAGAAACATTTGCTCAGACGGCTTCCAGGGAGAATCTGATCCGAAGAGCAGCAGAACGGGGACTGAAGCCAACGGAAGCTACCAGAGCAGTATTAAAGGCAGTAGCAGTTCCTGATACAGTTCTTATAAATAAGGGCGAACGGTTCCGATATGGTACGTATTACTATACTGTTACTGAAAGCATGGGTGACGGTACATTCCAGGTAGTCTGCGAAAAAGCCGGAGTAGAGGGGAATCATCAGTTTGGCAGGCTGATTCCCGTTCAGAATATTTCCGGTCTTACTTCTATGGAAATAACAGAACTTCTTATTCCGGGAGAGGATGCTATAGATACAGAGGTATTTCGGAAAAATTATTTTGATTCTTTTGAGAAAAAATCCTATGGGGGAAATAAACAGGATTATATTGAAAAAACAAATGGAATTGCAGGAGTTGGAGCAACTAAAGTTACCAGGGCATGGGACGGCCCATCTACAGTAAAATTGACCATATTGGATTCGGACTGTAACAAAGCTTCAGATTTATTGGTGCAGACAGTACAAAATATAATGGATCCTGAAGAAACGGCTAGTGGAGATGGTCTGTCGCCAATTGATCATAGAGTTACTGTTGTATCAGCTGAAGCAGTACTCATACAGATCAGTACTGATTTGGAAATTAACGAAAACTACACGTTGGAGGCACTAAAAGAACTGATTAATAAGGCGGTAGAAGATTATTTAAAAGAAATCAGAACTTCCTGGGAGAGTATGGGCGATTATGGATGTATTGTTAGAATTTCCCAATTGGAATCTAAAATTTTATCAATAGAGGGGATCTACGATATAAAAAATACAAAAATAAACGGGAAACCGGTAAATCTGGAATTAAATCCGTATCAGATACCGGTAATTGGAGGGGTGAAAATTGATCCGTGAAGTTGATTTATTGTCTTATATTCCTGATTTTCTGCGAGAATACATGGAAATGAGTATGATTCAGAAGGTAATCCAGCCTGAAATTCAGACTATAGAAGATGAGACAGAAGTGCTTTTTAACAATCAGTTTATAAACAGCTCCGATGAACGGAATATAAAACGTTATGAAACAATGATCAAGGTATACCCACATAGTGGTGACACGCTGGAAGACAGGCGTTTTAAGGTTTTATCAAAATGGAATCGGATGATTCCTTATACCAGGGCAACTTTAAGAAAAAAATTGTCAATGCTCTGTGGGGATGATGGATTTTACATGGAAATAAAACCGCAAAAGATAATTGTTGTGCGTGTTGCATTGAAGAGTAAACGTAGTTTTTCGGAAGTGGCTGAACTGTTGGAAGAATTTACTCCCTGCAACATGGTGATAGATTTAGATCTTCTTTATAACCAACATGGACTGCTGAAACAATATACACATAAGCAAATAGCAGCGTGGACTCACGGTCATATACGAAACGAGGTGCTTAATAATGAAAAATGAAACGAAGAATTGTAAATTTTCTAAACCAGGGGAAGACGACTTCTATGATATAAATGAGTACAACCGCACATTGGATTCAATTGATGAGGAACTTATGAATCTGGAAGAGAAAAAACTGGATAAAACCGGAGATTCCTCACAAACAGTCACCGTATTTGACGAAGAGGTGCTGCGGGAAAATCTTGAGTCTGGGGAAAACTTATCGCTAACTCATGGCAAGATAAAAAAATGGTTTTCTGAGATGAAGGATATCGCATTTTCCGGACGCGCATCAGATATTGAAACGGATGGGGCGAATCGGTTTGTGTCTGATGGAGAAAAAAAGAACTGGAATTTAAAAGTATCGGCTGATGGGAATATCTCAGATACTAAAATTCAATCACTGGATTCCGTTTCAACTGAATTTCCTGTTCCGGAGGGGGGAGAAACTTCCAGACAGTTTTTTGGCAAAGTCAGGAAGTTTATACAGGATTTTAATAACTTTAAAACTGGTATTATTACAGTGGGGAAGTTGGTAAATAATGGGAGTACGACTGCGGAAGGGTATGCTCTTGATGCGAGATATGGGAAGACGTTGTTTGATTTGTATAATAAATTAAATGAAGATTTAGACAGTATGAAGTTTTATACAACACCAGAACAACTGGGATTAACAAATCCTTCTTCCATAATTGATGTTGTTAGTGCAATGGCGGATAATAGTCTTTTATATATTAGTGTGGCAGATAATACGCCTCAATATCAAACCTTATGTCCAAAATATTGGGGGCTATTAGAAATTATAAAGATTAATATTTATAGGGTTAGCCTTAAATTTACTGATATAAATGACATAGATATAAATAACGTTTATCAAGCAATTTATCATAAGGATAATGGATTTTCTGGTTGGAAGAGGATTACTGTGAATAGTGATTTAGCATTGCAAATATTGGATACAAAAACTGTACTTACACTAAAAAATAATTTTGAATTTTGGTTTGATAATAATTTTGGGATACTTAGTAGATGTGGTAAAAATGTTCACCTAAATATGTTATTAAAAGGAAAAAAAGGTATAAAACATAGCGTAATATGCACATTACCATTTACACCCATTAAGTCAGAAATTCATTCGACAACACTTGCTGATGGTACTTACGTAGAGGTTAGAACATTAAATGATGGTACTTTATTTTATGAATCAGCAACTATTCCAACTATTGATTGGTGGCCTATCGATATCACTTATACTTGCAAGTAAAATTATTATATGAATTAAAAAAAATTATTTATATATTTAGATTTAAAAAAATCTAAATTAAGGAGAATCAATATGAAAAACACCTTATGTACCCTAACCGGTATACTTGGCAGCATCATCACAACGCTATTTGGCGGCTGGGATACAGGAATTGCCACTTTAATATTATTTATGGCAATTGACTTCATATCCGGAATTGCAGTAGCCGCCATTTTTCATAACAGCAAAAAAACAGAGACAGGAACATTGGAGTCAAAAGCAGGCTGGAAAGGCCTGTGCAGAAAATCCATGACTCTACTTTTTGTTTTAATTGCTCATCGTCTTGATTTATCAATAGGAACTACATACATAAGAGATACCGTAGTTATTGGCTTTATGGCGAATGAGCTAATATCCATAGTAGAAAATGCCGGGCTTATGGGAATTCCTCTGCCCGCAGTTTTGACAAAGGCAATTGATTTGTTAAATCAAAAATCGCAGCCTTCATAATAAAGTTTTTCCAACAGTGTCTTTTACAGACAAACCTATATTTACACGGTACACCTTTAAACATTCCTTCATATATTAATAAAAAAGGGACAAGGTGATATCCATGGTAAAAAGCGAATCAACCAAAGACATGAACCGCGTAGAACTTCTGGGAATACAGGAAAATCTGAAAAATTCCGATTATACAGAAATTGAACGTTTCCGGGAATCCTTTGACGCAGACGACATGGGATTCTCGGGAAGAAGGGAGGGGATTTAAGTGGAAATAAACAAACTTTTAACCCCATATAATTACAGCAACGGCCAGTTAAGCCGTATTAAATATATTGTTATTCACTATGTAGGGGCATTGGGAGGGGCAGAAGCGAACTGCAAATACTATGCTTCCCAGTACGTAGGTGCCAGCGCCCACTACTTTGTTGGCTTTTCCGGGGAGATCTGGCAGTCCGTAGAGGACAAAAATATCGCATGGCACAGCGGAGCCAAAGCCTACGTCCATCCCGAATGCCGCAATAGCAACAGCATAGGCATTGAACTGTGCGTCAGAAACAAAGGCAGCCAGTCCGATACAAGCAGAGACTGGTATTTTGAAGATGCAACCGTTGCATCCGCAATGAAACTGACAAAGCATCTGATGGAACAGTATGGGATCAGTGAAGATCACGTAATCCGACACTACGATGTGACCGGGAAAATCTGCCCCAATCCTTACGTGTATAACCACACCAGCCATACCTGGGAAGATTTTAAAGGATCCCTTGTATCTGCTGCAGAAGTAAAATCCGGATGGATGCAAGAGGAAAACGGCTGGAAATTTTATTTAGGAAACACGGGGGATTATGTAAAAAACGACTGGTATCAGGCTGGGGAAGACTGGTACTGGTTTGACGATGCCGGATTTATGGTAAAAGACACATGGAAGACCGGAAGCAATGGTAAATGGTATTATTTAGGAGATACCGGAAAAATGGCAAAGAACCAATGGGTGATCTGGAAAGAAGAGCTTTACCGTCTGACGTCTGACGGCAGTATGTACGAAGGAGAGATACGTCTGCAGACTGATGAGAAAGGCGCGCTTCAAATAATATAATTAATACAATATAAGTTTAGCGGAATCAGACCGGTGAAGGTTGATTCCGCTAAACCAAAAAACCCCATTCAGCGGGTTGGTCTGAATGGGATCAATATCGTTTATGAATTAAGCCATAGCGTTAACAGCTTTAGAGATTCTGGATACTTTTCTGGAAGCGTTATTTTTATGATATACGCCTTTGGTAGCAGCTTTGTCGATCTCTGTAATAGCATTTACTAATGATGCCTGTGCAGCAGCCTTGTCACCGGCAGTAATAGCAGATTCCACTTTCTTAATGGATGTTTTCACTTTGGATCTGATCGCTTTGTTTCTAGCAGCCTTAGTTTCGTTAACTAAGATTCTTTTCTTTGCAGATTTAATGTTAGCCAATCTGTACACCTCCAATAAAATGTAATATGATTTATTCTTTGTTTTGCATCAAAGCCTGGACACGGACAGTTCAATGTAAACATACTTTTATATTTTAACGAATTTCCATACAGATGTCAATACATAATTCCTGCTTTTTTGCAGAAAATACCTTAGAAATACTGGAAAGGAGGAAGAAATGGAAAACACATTTGAAGTGCGTACAGACCTTGCGGTTGAGGAAAAAGAAAGTTTTCCTGGCGACGGCGGTGAAATATCGGGAGTATCTTTACGGGAATGGAAACGTTCTAACAGCCGGATTAAGATGACAGAGGTAAAAATTCTTGATGAAAAAGGATCAAAGGCAATGGGAAAACCCATTGGAACCTACATTACTCTGGAGGCAGATCAACTATCCTTAAAAGACGAGGATTATCACAGGGAGGTGTCACAAGAGCTATCAGCCCAGATCTCCAAACTGCTGGAGGGAAAGGATTTCAAAAAATCAAATTTTCACGTATTGGTGGCAGGACTGGGAAATTCTTCCGTAACTCCGGATTCACTGGGACCAAGAGTGCTCAATAATCTTCAGGTTACCAGGCATTTAAAGGTTCAGTATGGAGATGAATTCTGGCAGGGAAAAACCATGCCTGTGATCAGCGGAATCGCCCCAGGCGTTATGGCGCAGACAGGAATGGAGACTGCTGAAATCTTAAAAGGAATTATTAAAGAAACAAAGCCGGATCTCATTATTGCAATTGATGCTTTAGCTGCAAGGAGCGTAAAACGTCTTGGTACCACCATACAGCTAACGGATACGGGAATCCATCCAGGTTCAGGAGTAGGAAACCACCGCCACAGCTTAACAGAAGAAAGCTTAGGAGTACCGGTCATAGCAATAGGCGTTCCCACCGTTGTAGGAGCTGCTGCAATCGTTCATGATACGGTCACAACCTTAATCAGGGCATTGTCCGAAAATATGGAAACAAAAGGAATGGGAGATTTTGTGGAAAATTTAAATTCCGATGAGCAGTATGATCTGATCAGGGAGCTGTTAGAGCCGGAATTCGGGCCGCTTTATGTGACTCCTCCGGATATTGATGAAACGGTGAAAGAATTGAGCTTTACCATCTCAGAGGGAATCCATATGACCTTTTTGGGACAGGAAGTTTCGTAGTAAACGGCAGGATTTCTGCATAGTATAGTATGAAGTAAGAATGCAGGAAGGCGGCTATGAGACAAAGCAGTGATAAATTGAACCGTTTTATTAAAAAATTAATGATTGCAGTAATTCTGTTTCTGGCCGCTTTTTTAAGCCTGAAGGAAGCAGCCCAGGCAGCAGGCAGACTGGATTTAAAGGATATACAAAACTGGGTCGGTGAAGGAATCGCAGACAGTGTCTCCCTCATCTGGCATTCCCAGTATCCTGCTGCATCCTGGGAATTAGAAGGAGAAAATGGGGAAGCGCTGTATCAGGAAAAATCCCTTGGGAGTTTATTTTGTGGGTTTTTCTTCAGCCATTCCCCCCTTTCCCGGTATACAGGGGGAAGCAGGAAGACAGCAGATTATTACGGAGAAAGTGATCCGGCATATATAAGCTATCTGGAAAGCGGGAAATTCTATGAGGAACACAGCTTTCTTCTATATAATGGAGGGGAAGAAAGCGGAGAGGATGGAAGCGTAAATGCAGGGACACATAAGGCCCAGCCAGAGACACAGGAAAGCGGGGCAGCAGATAGTTCCAAACAGGATTCAGTTCCTGTGACACAACCTGAAGTTCCTGTAAATACAGATAAAAATTCCGCAATGACCTGTGCATCAAGCAGTATCTGGCCGATTGTGGGAACTACATACCGTAAGGCGCAGCTGGCTGACTATGATTATATGATGAAACATTTTTACAGTGTTCATACCTCCACAACCGCAGGACGGGATCTAATGAAAGCAGATCAGTTCCTTTCGGAAAATTTCACTCTGGAAGGGGGGAATGACAAACCTCAGATTTTGATCTATCACACCCATTCCCAGGAAGAGTATTCCGATTTCGGACCTGGTAATAAGGAAGCAACGGTAGTGGGAATCGGAACCTATTTAACTAAATTATTAACGGCAAAGGGATACAATGTCATACATGATACCTCCGTTTATGATCTGCAAAACGGGAAGCTGGACAGAAATAAGGCTTATACATATGCGCTTGACGGCATAACCGGAATTCTTCAAAAAAACCCTTCCATCGAAGTGATTATGGATATTCACCGGGATGGAGTAAACAGTGATCTGCATATGGTGAACAAGGTAAATGGAAAAATGACAGCCCCGATTATGTTTTTTAACGGAGTCTGCCAGACCCCCGAAGGTCCCATTGAATATCTGCCCAATCCTTACAGAGAGAAAAATCTTGCTTTCAGCTTTCAGATGCAGTTAGACAGCGCAGCCTATTTTCCCGGTCTCACCCGTAAGATCTACATAAAAGGACTTCGCTATAACCAGCATTTAAGAGCGAGGTCTACTTTGATTGAGGTAGGTGCCCAGACCAATTCCTATCAGGAAGCATTAAATGCCATGGAACCACTTTCAGAGGTTCTGGATATGGTCTTAAAAGGGAATTAAACATAGAACATACTAGTACTAAAAAAAGCTGGAAGCCTGTTTTTCCTATCAGGTTTATCCAGCTTTAATTTTTCTCTGTAAATGCGACCTGCAAAGGGGAAAATAATTGCATCTTAAATTGGGATATATTACCATAGAAATAAGGAACAATCGTGTCACTGCAGGGGCGCCTTTGGTACATTCATTTTAGCATTACTTACCTTTATTTTTTATAATTGTAAGTAGCGTATTTCTATAAAGACCTGGAAACAGGCATAGAAAAACCACCCTTGTATACTTTGGACGGTAGCAAGGATGGATTTCTATCATTGTCATTGGCCAACCCCTTGTATTGGGGCGGTTGTTTATTTACTATTATTCTAATACATAATTACTGTATTTGGAAGCGAAAATAGTAATATGATTCAGGCAAATCAACGCTTTCCCGGTGGACAACCGGTGATTTTAATGGTATATTTGAAGACATTAGAAACATCAGAAAAGAGGATTATACTATATGGCAGCTGCCCAGCAGAATAGAATACGTAATTTTTGCATTATTGCTCATATTGATCACGGTAAATCAACACTTGCAGACCGTATTATAGAGAAGACAGGTCTGCTCACCAGCAGAGAGATGCAGGCTCAGATTCTTGATAATATGGATCTTGAACGGGAGCGTGGGATTACAATTAAGGCCCAGGCAGTCCGTACTGTTTATAAAGCTAATGACGGACAGGAATACGTTTTTAACATGATCGATACACCAGGTCATGTTGATTTTAATTATGAGGTATCAAGAAGTCTGGCAGCGTGTGACGGCGCTGTCCTTGTCGTTGATGCTTCCCAGGGTATTGAAGCCCAGACACTTGCAAATGTTTATATGGCACTGGATCACGATCTGGATGTATTTCCGGTTCTGAATAAAATCGATCTTCCCAGTGCAGAGCCGGAGCGTGTGGTTGAGGAAATTGAAGATGTAATCGGCATTGAAGCCCACGATGCTCCCAGAATTTCAGCCAAGACAGGTCTTAATGTAGAAGCGGTACTTGAAGCGATTGTTGAGAAGATCCCGGCACCTGTTGGTGATCCGTCTGCTCCGCTCCAGGCCCTTATCTTTGATTCCCTTTACGATTCCTACAAGGGCGTTATCGTGTTCTTCCGTGTAAAGGAAGGAACGGTTAAAAAAGGAGACAAGGTACGTATGATGGCCACCGGTGCAGTAGAAGAGGTGGTGGAAGTGGGATATTTCGGCGCAGGCCAGTTTTTACCCTGTGAAGAACTTTCGGCGGGTATGGTTGGTTATTTAACTGCCAGCATTAAGAATGTGAAGGATACGGCAGTGGGAGATACCATAACCCATGCAGACAGGCCTTGCAAATCTGCACTGCCAGGTTATAAAAAAGTAACCTCCATGGTTTACTGCGGTTTGTATCCTTCAGACGGAGCACGTTACAACGATCTGCGTGATGCGCTGGAGAAGCTTCAGCTTAACGATGCATCCTTATTTTTTGAACCGGAGACATCTCTCGCACTGGGCTTTGGTTTCCGATGCGGATTTTTGGGCCTTCTTCACCTGGAAGTGATTCAGGAACGTCTGGAGCGGGAATACAATTTAGACTTAGTGACGACCGCCCCAGGTGTTGTATATTATGTATTCAAAAAAAACGGGGAGAAGCTGGAACTGACCAATCCATCCAACCTGCCTGATCCGACTGAGATTGAATATATGGAAGAACCCATTGTCAGTGCGGAAATTATGGTTACAACTGAATTTGTTGGAGCCATTATGAAGCTTTGCCAGGAACGCCGGGGTGTTTATCTTGGTATGGAATATATGGAAGCCACCAGAGCCATGTTAAAATATGAGCTTCCGCTGAATGAAATCATCTATGACTTCTTTGATGCACTCAAATCACGTTCCAGAGGTTACGCTTCCTTTGATTATGAACTCAAGGGCTATGAAAAGTCAGAACTGGTGAAGCTGGACATTTTAGTCAATAAAGAAGAAGTGGATGCGCTTTCATTTATTGTTCACGCAGAGTCCGCTTATGAACGTGGCAGAAGAATGTGTGAAAAACTGAAGGATGAAATTCCCAGACAGCTCTTTGAAATTCCCATTCAGGCAGCCATCGGAGGCAAGATTATTGCCCGTGAGACAGTAAAAGCCATGAGAAAAGATGTACTTGCTAAATGCTACGGCGGTGATATTTCACGTAAGAAGAAACTTCTCGAAAAGCAGAAAGAAGGTAAGAAACGTATGCGCCAGGTCGGTAACGTTGAGATACCGCAGAAGGCATTTATGAGCGTACTGAAATTAGATGATGAATAAAAAAAAATTAGAGATTTATGTGCATATTCCATTTTGTGCACAAAAATGTGCTTATTGTGATTTCTTATCTTTTCCAGGAAACAGTCAGATGCAGCAGGAATATACGGACCGGCTGCTGGAAGAGATAGAATACCAGAGTGCATATGCCAAAGAATATCAGGTCATCAGTATTTTTATTGGCGGAGGGACACCCTCTATTTTGGATTTCCATCAGATGGCTGCTGTTTTAACGGCCTTAAATCGTCAGTTTGATGTACATCCGGAGGCGGAGATTACGTTAGAAGCTAATCCGGGAACCGTGACTTGTGAGGCACTCCTTCATTACCGCGAGGCTGGTGTAAACCGGATCAGTATGGGACTTCAGTCCGCTGATGACAAAGAACTGAAATATCTGGGAAGGATACACACCTACGACGAGTTTTTAAAAAGCTTTCAGCGGGTCCGCATGGCGGGATTTGATAACGTAAATGTGGATTTGATTTCAGCAATTCCCGGCCAGACGGTGGAATCATGGAAGAATACATTAAAAAAGGTTACCATGTTAAAACCGGAGCATATATCCGCCTACAGCCTCATCGTAGAGGAAGGAACTCCGTTTTATGACCGTTACGGAGAGCATGTGGCAATGGACAATGATTCCATGTCACGAGAGGAACGGCGGAGTCTCATGGCTCTTCCGGACCTTCCTGACGAGGACATGGAGAGAGAGATGTATTACCTGACCAGAGTATTTTTAAACGAGCAGGGGTATGAGCGATATGAGATTTCCAATTACTCCAGACCGGGATATGAATGCAGGCATAACATCGGCTACTGGACAGGAGTTGAATACTTAGGTCTGGGACTTGGTTCGTCTTCCTATATGAATGGCTGCCGGTTTCATAATACAGCCAGTTATCAGGCTTATAAAAACGGCAGATTTGAAAAAACGGAAGATTTTGACCAGCTCTTAAGACAGGAGTTTGAACGGCTTACTACGGAACAAAAGATGGAGGAGTACATGTTTTTAGGACTCCGCCTGATTGAAGGGGTATCTGCTCAAGGATTTGTCAGCAGCTTTGGACAGAATATACGTCATGTATATGGTCCGGTTCTTGATAAGCTGGAGCAGGAAAAACTGCTTGAAATGAAAGACGGATACTACTGTCTGACAGAGCGGGGGATTGATATCAGCAATTATGTTATGAGTCAGTTTCTGATATAACAAAAAGGTCTGCAAAGAGAGCGGGAAATTATTCTCTCTTTGCAGACCCTTTTTTGCTTTGTTACTGAACCAGAAAAACTTCCATATTTCTGGTTCCATAAGCCCGTGTTTCCCCATGTGTGTTAAAGAAGATATCGATGTGATTTCCTTTTACACCGCCGCCGCAATCCTCTGCTGTGTAGATGACTCCGCCAATCATAAGCCGGGTGCCATAAGGAATTACTCTTGGATCAACGGATATAGTATGTCCTGCAGTAGCGACCGTGCCGGTACTGGTCCGTCCGCCCCATTTTCCGCAACAGCTCCTGCAGGGGCAGTAGGCAGTGGTTTTAAAAATGCCAAGAGAACGGATACCTGCAGCAGAGGCATAGGAACCGACTCCATATACTCTGGAACCGGAAAGCTTCTGTCCGCTGGCATAGGCCTCCACAAGATAGGAGCCATCGCTGTAGCTGCTCCATGGGACGGATATCTCAAAACCATAATTTCCCGTGCCTGTGCCCTGATCAGCTAAGTCTTTTCTGTATTTGGAGGCAGAAGCGGTCAGTTCCCCCACAACCGTACCGGTTGTCTGGCTGGTAATGGTGACATGAACCTCTTCGCAGGCAGATGGATCGGAGCTGTTCCACGCCCAGCCTCTGACACTGGTTTCATCCGCACCGTCTATAATTCCCGCAGTCTGTCCTGCAAGTGCTGCTGAGGGAAATGTTGTTAAAAATGTTATCATCAGTAAGATTCCCAGGAACCATTGAATTTTCTTAGAAATTTTCATGTAATACTTTCTTCCTTTCTTTTTTACAAAAAGTACATATGATTTAATATAATATAAATATATGTAACACATTTGTAATAAATGAGGTACAAGTACATATTTTACACTTTTTTCCAGATTTGTCAAGTTTTTGAATTAGATTCATGCCCGCAGCCACTTTTTCTTTATAAAAAAACTGCCGGAAAGCGATTGGCCCGCTTTCCGGCAGTTAATATGGAATATATTATTATCTTTCAATAACAGCAAATATCTCTTTCGGTCGTCTTCCAAAAGCAATGGCTTCTCCATAGCTTCCAAAATAAATATCTACTTTGTTACCTCTGATCCCGCTTCCGGTATCTTCTACTGTATAAATAATATCGTCAATCATGACTTTTGTTCCAAGAGGCAGAACAGTGAGATCGGCAGATAGTGTGTGCAGCGGCTGTGGAATCGTGCCGGAGTAAGTTCTCTGTTGTTTTCCTGAGCTGCTGGGGCAGTAGGCAGTTGCAGAGAATATTCCCAGTGATGCTCCTTTTTCATAAACCGGACCTGTGGGTTCGCTTTCTTCTGGCTGTACTTTCTTCTCTATGCCCGGTCCTACCTCGTCACTCATCGTGGCTTCACTTGCAGTAGCTACCGTTCCGGTACTGTTCATTTTCATTTGGTTATCCGTTTTAACACTCCAGGACTGTTGGTTTGCTGTACTTTGGCCTTCAGCGGTCTCGGCAGCCATTGCAGTAGTGGATAACAGCAGAATACAAAGGAGTGTCAGGAATCCGGTTACCCGTATTCGTCTTGAAAAACTAATCATGATTTACCTCGCAATCGTGTTGTTATGGTGTATCAACTACCATTATATTACAAAAGTGTTAAAAGTCAAGAAAAAAATGTCACAGGCTTTGTAATATTTGATAGAATTTTGATATAAATTGGACATGCAGGTAATAAAAACTTCATTTAAAAATTTTTAGGAATGTATTGACAAATGTAGAAAAAAAGAATATATTATGAAAAGAAGATGTTAGCACTCCTGAACGTTGAGTGCTAACAGAACACTCAGAAAGGAGCGTGGCAGTTTGGCTGATAAGGATCAACTGGATGGGCGAAAGATCATTATATTAAAAGCGATTATTAAAACTTATCTGGAAACAGGAGAGCCGGTAGGCTCCCGTACGATCTCAAAATATACAGACCTAAATTTAAGCTCTGCCACCATCCGCAATGAGATGTCTGATCTGGAAGAGATGGGATTTATCATGCAACCCCATACCTCTGCAGGAAGGATTCCTTCCGACAAAGGATACCGCTTCTATGTAAATCAGATTCTTCAGGAAAAGGAAGATGAGTTTACAGAGATCAAGGAATTAATGCTGAAGCGTGTGGACAGGGTAGAGCTTCTGCTGAAGCAGGTGGCAAAGCTGCTTGCACAGAATACCAATTATGCAGCCATGATCAGTGCCCCACAGTACCATCGTAACAAGTTGAAGTTTATCCAGCTGTCTAAGGTCGATGCAGGAAAACTTCTTGTTGTAATTGTGGTGGAAGGCAATATTATAAAGAACACCATTATCCCTGCTCGTTCAGAACTGAGCGATGAAGGGCTATTGAATCTTAATATTCTTTTGAATAGTGCTTTAAACGGGCTTTCGATAGAAGAAATTAATTTAGAAGTAATCAGCAGACTGAAGGTTCAGGCAGGTCCACACAGTGAAGTTGTGGATCAGGTTTTGTCGGAAGTAGCAGCGGCAATCAGAGCCGATGACGAAGATCTTCAGATTTATACCAGCGGCGCAACTAACATTTTTAAATATCCGGAATTAAGCGACGGAGATAAAGCAAGTCAGTTAATTGGTGCACTGGAACAGAAGGAACTGCTGCAGGAACTGGTAGATGATGTAAACAGTTCGGAAAGCAGTTCCGGAATACAGGTTTACATCGGAGATGAGGCACCTGTACAGACTATGAAGAACTGCAGTATTGTTACCGCGAACTATGAGCTTGGGGAAGGACTAAGAGGCACAATTGGTATTATCGGCCCTAAGCGTATGGATTATGAAAAGGTATTAAATACGCTGAGAAATTTAATGATCCAGCTGGATACAATATTGAAAAAAGAGGAAAGGTAAAGGGTAGAATATTGAGCATGGAAGATGTTAAAACAGACGGACAGCAGGTGGATGAGACGATCAGTCAGGAAGACACCGTTTCCGCTGAAAAAGAGATAGAGGAAACCTGTGAATGCAGCGAAGAAGCTGTACAGGAAGAGCCGGAGGATTCAGAGCCTGATAGCAAAGAAGATTCTGGAAAGAAAGGCTTCTTTAGCAAGAAGAAAGAAAAAAAAGATTTAAAAGATGAGAAGATAGATGAACTGACAGAACGTCTCCAGCGGTCGATGGCAGAATTTGATAACTTTAGAAAACGTACAGAAAAAGAAAAATCAGCCATGTTTGAGATCGGAGCAAAGGATATCATAGAGAGAATCCTTCCCGTAGTGGATAATTTTGAACGGGGACTGGCAGCAATTCCGGAAGAGGAAAAGGACTCACCGTTTGCTGACGGAATGGAGAAAATCTATAAACAGTTGATGAAAACACTGGAAGAAGCAGGCGTTAAGCCGATTGAAGCGGTTGGAATGCCGTTTGATCCCAATTACCATAATGCAGTGATGCATGTGGAAGATGATTCTCTGGGCGAGAATGTGGTTGCCCAGGAACTTCAGAAAGGTTACACCTATCGGGATACCGTGGTAAGACACTCCATGGTACAGGTAGCTAATTAACAACATAAATCAGAAACATACACAATTTTGTTTATCAAATAGGAGGAAAAAACTATGGGTAAGATCATTGGAATTGACTTAGGAACAACAAACAGCTGTGTAGCCGTTATGGAAGGCGGTAAACCAGTTGTTATTCCTAACAGCGAAGGCGTAAGAACAACACCATCAATTGTTGCATTTACAAAAAACGGAGAGAGACTGGTTGGTGAACCTGCAAAACGTCAGGCCGTAACCAATGCGGACCGCACCATTTCTTCCATCAAAAGACATATGGGTACTGACTATAAAGTAACCATTGACGGAAAGAATTACAGCCCTCAGGAAATTTCTGCAATGATTCTTCAGAAATTGAAAGCTGATGCAGAGGCATATTTAGGAGAAAAGGTTACGGAAGCTGTTATCACAGTACCGGCTTATTTCAACGATGCACAGCGTCAGGCAACAAAGGATGCAGGTAAAATCGCAGGTCTTGATGTAAAACGTATCATCAACGAGCCGACAGCAGCAGCGCTTGCTTACGGTCTTGATAACGAAAAAGAGCAGAAGATTATGGTTTATGATTTAGGAGGCGGTACATTCGACGTTTCCATCATTGAAATCGGTGACGGAGTCATTGAAGTACTTTCTACTAACGGTGATACTCATTTAGGTGGTGATGATTTCGACAACCGTCTGACACAGTGGATGGTTGATGAATTCAAAAAGGCAGAGGGTGTTGATTTATCCGCTGATAAGATGGCTATGCAGAGACTGAAAGAAGCCGCTGAAAAGGCAAAGAAGGAATTATCCTCTTCTACCACCACAAACATCAACTTACCTTTCATTACAGCAACAGCAGAAGGTCCGAAGCATCTGGATATGAATTTAACCAGAGCAAAATTTGATGAACTGACTCTGGATTTAATTGAACGCACCGCAGTTCCGGTACAAAGCGCATTAAAAGATGCCGGCATCACAGCAGCAGAACTTGGAAAAGTGCTTTTAGTCGGCGGATCTACCCGTATGCTGGCATCACAGGAGAAGGTAAAACAGCTGACAGGCAAAGAACCTTCCAAATCCTTAAATCCAGATGAGTGTGTGGCAATCGGCGCAAGTATCCAGGGCGGTAAGCTTGCAGGCGATGCAGGTGCAGGAGATATTCTTCTTCTTGACGTAACACCCCTTTCATTATCCATTGAGACAATGGGCGGCGTTGCTACCAGACTGATTGAGAGAAATACAACAATTCCTTCAAAGAAGAGCCAGGTTTTCTCCACAGCAGCAGATAACCAGACAGCAGTAGATATCCATGTAGTACAGGGCGAAAGACAGTTCGCAAGAGACAACAAGACTCTCGGACAGTTCCGTCTGGATGGAATTCCGCCAGCAAGAAGAGGTGTTCCGCAGATCGAAGTTACATTTGATATCGATGCCAACGGTATTGTGAATGTTTCCGCAAAGGACTTAGGAACAGGCAAAGAGCAGCACATCACTATTACTTCCGGATCCAACATGTCTGATTCCGACATTGATAAGGCTGTGAAAGAGGCTGCTGAATATGAGGCTCAGGATAAGAAGCGTAAGGAAGGCATTGATGCAAGAAATGACGCAGATTCCATGGTATTCCAGACAGAGAAGGCTTTACAGGAAGTGGGAGATAAGATCCCTGAGAATGATAAAGCATCAGTAGAAGCTGACTTAAATGCATTAAAAGAAGCGATTAACAGAGCACCAATCGAAGAGATGACAGATGCTCAGATTGATGATATTAAGGCAGGCCGTGAAAAACTGATGAACAGTGCACAGGCATTGTTTGCAAAGGTATATGAGCAGGCACAGTCTCAGGGCGGAGCAGAAGCAGGTCCTGACATGGGAGCAGCAGGAGCTTCTTATCAGGACAGCGATGTAGTAGACGGAGACTATAAAGAAGTTTAATATGAAGTCGTTTGACAGGGCTTTGGGAAAAGTGTTGTAGGAATACAGCACTTTTTCCGCAGGAATAAATTCCCTACAATTATGAGAGGTAGACCTAAGATGGCAGAAAGTAAAAAAGATTATTATGAAATCCTTGGCGTTCCCAAAGATGCAGATGATGCAGCGCTTAAGAAGGCCTATCGAGCATTGGCTAAAAAATACCATCCGGATACGAACCCTGGAGATGCTGCCGCTGCAGAAAAGTTTAAACAGGCTTCCGAAGCATATAGTGTTTTAAGTGATCCCGATAAGAGACGTCAGTATGACCAGTTTGGTTCTGCTGCTTTTGACGGAAGCGGCGGAGCAGGCGGTTTCGGCGGTTTTGATTTTAATGGATCAGATATGGGAGATATTTTCGGAGATATTTTCGGAGATATTTTTGGAGGCGGAAGAAGAAGCGCCCAGTATAACGGTCCGTTAAAGGGAGCCAACTTAAGAACCAGCATCCGGATCAGCTTTGAAGAAGCGATTTTCGGCTGTGAGCGGGAAATTGAGATCAATTTTAAGGAAGAGTGCGCTTCCTGTCACGGAAGCGGTGCAAAAGCTGGTACATCCCCGGTAACCTGCCACAAATGTAACGGCAAGGGCAAGATCATGTACACCCAGCAATCCTTTTTTGGCCAGATACAAAACGTACAGACCTGTCCGGACTGCGGCGGTACCGGCAAGGTGATTAAGGAGAAATGCCCGGATTGCTATGGAACCGGATATATAACGAAAAGAAAGAAGATCAAAGTTACCATTCCGGCTGGAATTGATAACGGACAGTCAGTCCGTCTGGCTGGAGCAGGAGAACCTGGAAGCAACGGCGGAGAGAGAGGAGACCTTCTGGTAGAGGCAGTAGTATCCAATCATCCTATCTTTAAGCGCCAGGATACCAGCATTTTCTCCACGGTACCGATTTCTTTTGTAAAAGCAGCGCTTGGCGGAACTATACTGATTAAAACCGTAGATGGTGATGTGGAATATGAAATAAAACCAGGAACCCAGACAGATACCAAGGTGCGCCTGAAAGGAAAGGGTGTTCCTACCCTGAGAAACCGTGCCGTAAGAGGGGATCATTATGTAACACTGGTAGTTTCCGTGCCTGAGCGGCTGACAGAAGCACAGAAAGAGGCCCTTAGAAGTTTTGATGATGCGATGAACGGTAATTCGGACAGCGATAAACATAAAAAGAAGGGACTTTTTAAATAAAACTTTTACATGTACATGTCACAGGAAGGGGGAAGGTATGAACGGGGTAAGAAAAAAACTGGTATGGGCAGCAGCTGTCATGGGAATGATGATCCTGCTGTCCATGAATGCAATGGCAGACTATGACAGGTCCGTGAGGGACTTTCCAGGCTGGAATGGCTCCGGAACGAAAGTTAACGGACCGGTTAACTCAGATTGCTTCTGGGATGACGAGGATGAAGACGAAGATGGTCCAGGGGACTATGATTATGTAAGAGGGTGGTACTACAGCCCTGCAGGCTGGTGGTTCCAGTATGGGGACGGAAGCTGGCCTAACAACTGCTGGAAATATATAAATGGCAGGTGGTACCGGTTTGACCAGGGAGGTCATATGCTGACTGGCTGGTATACGGACGCGGGCGGAGCCAGATATTATTTAAATCCGGTGGACGACGGAACGCTTGGCGCCATGAGAACCGGATGGCAGCTGATTGATGGAAAGGCCTATTATTTTAATACCATGTCGGATGGAACACTGGGCAGGCTCCTTTTAAATACAGTCACACCGGATGGCTATAAGGTGGGGGCTGACGGGGTATGGGTTCAGTAAGAACCGTTTCATACAAAAAAAACAGGAGAAATTTGTAATGACTGATCAGCCATTCAAATTTCTCCTGTTTTTCATTACAAATTCTAATTGCCTTTAGATTGTAATTTTGTAAAAAAGATTCTGCTCCGGTTCCGGACACTCAGGCGGGTGTGATGGAGTGTAATGCATCAAGGAATTTCGTTTACTTGATATTTTTTTTGCCCTTATATCCGGTACGGAACAAAAGTCTTTTTCATCCGTTCAATTAGTTAATGCAGCAGGAGTGATTTTTATTGCATACTTTTTAAAAAAAATTTTAAAAAAATATTTTTTTTCGGAATATACCCTGAAATGCCATGTTTTCTGCGCTTGCAACCCATATCATTGTATGTTATGATATCATGTGGTTTTCCATATGAAGAAACTTAATTCATAGAGTAATCTACAAAAGAAAGGAAACAGACGATGATTCAATATTTTATTGTGTGTCCTCTCGTTTTTCTTGCGGGCCTTATGGATTCCATTGCCGGTGGGGGAGGACTGATCTCACTGCCTGCCTATCTTGCAGCAGGAATACCGCCTCATCTTGCAATTGGAACAAATAAGCTGGGATCTGCCATGGGAACAGTGGTTTCTACGGCACGGTTTGCAAAAAATGGTTATATAAAAGTAAAGCTGTCCCTGTGTGCTGCGCTTTTGGCTATGGTCGGTTCTGTAATCGGAGCTCATTTATCCATGCTGGCCAGCGAACAGGTGTTAAAGACCATGATGCTTGTGGCTTTGCCGGTTGTTGCATTTTATGTTTTGAAAAATAAAGATATGGGAGAGCAGAAGGATAATAAGGAAATATCTGAGAAAAAAATGATTCTGGTTGCCATGGGAGCTGCCCTTATGATTGGCGGCTATGACGGTTTTTACGGTCCTGGAACGGGAACATTTTTAATACTTATTCTGACCGGACTTGCAGGTATGGATATCAGGAATGCATCCGGAACGACAAAGGTTATTAACTTATCTTCCAATATAGCGGCTCTCACAACATTTTTAATAAATGGAAAAGTATTGATTCCGCTGGGGCTTACAGCCGGCCTCTTCTGTATTGCCGGACATTACATCGGTTCAGGTCTTGTAGTTAAAAACGGTCTGAAGATTGTCCGTCCTGTCGTACTGGCAGTACTTTTGTGTCTCTTTGTAAAAATTATAAAAGGATAGGGAATTGTTATGAAATGGAAAAAATTTACACTTACTACAACAACGGAAGCTGTTGATCTGGTCAGCAGCATGTTTGATGAAATCGGAATTGAAGGAATTGAAATAGAAGACAATATTCCTCTTACAGAGGCAGAGACAAAGGGAATGTTTATAGATATTCTTCCGGAACTGCCGCCTGACGAGGGGATCGCCAGAGTCAGCTTCTATCTGGACCCTGACTCCGATACCAATATTGATGAAATGTTAGAAAAGGTGGAGCAGGGGTTAAATGAACTTTCCATGTTTACGGATCTGGGAGCTCGTACCATTGAGACCAGTGAGACAGAGGATAAGGACTGGATTAACAACTGGAAGCAGTATTTTAAACCATTTACTGTTGATGATATTTTAATTAAGCCTACCTGGGAAGAAATTCCCGAAGAACATAAAAATAAGCTTTTAATAGAAATTGATCCGGGAACAGCGTTTGGCACAGGTCAGCACGAGACAACACAGCTTTGCATCCGCCAGCTGAAAAAATATGTGACACCGGACAGCCTTGTTCTCGATGTGGGTACCGGAAGCGGTATTCTTGGAATCACTGCATTAAAGCTGGGCGCCAGAGAGGTATTCGGAACAGATCTGGATGAGAACGCCATTACAGCAGTTATGGAAAATATGGAATCCAACCACATTGATCCCGGAAAATTTCATGTTTTAAAGGGAAATATCATTGATGACAAAGAAGTAAAAGAAGCTGCCGGCTTTGAAAAATATGATGTTGTAGCCGCCAATATTTTGGCTGATGTTATTATCCCACTGCAGAAGGAAATTCCCGTTCATATGAAAAAGGGCGCTGTCTTTATTACTTCAGGCATCATTAATATGAAAGAAGAAGCGGTGAAAGAAGCCTTTGCTGCCAACGATGCTTTTGAACTGGTGGAGATCACTTATCAGGGAGAGTGGGTTTCTGTGACGGTGAGGAAGAAATAGGAGCGTGTCCTGCGGACATACCTTTATGTCCAAAAAACACGGACAGGAAAGAGGAAAAAATGTACCATTTTTTTGTGAAGCAGGAGCAGATCGGAGAGACAACTATCCGGATCTCAGGAACCGATGTGAATCATATTAAAAATGTCCTGCGCATGGGACCGGGAGAAGAAATTCTGCTCAGTAATGGAGTGGATAAGGATTACTTGTGTGAGATTGAATCTGTTTCAGCTGATGAGGTAACAGCGACGATATTAGAAGTCCGAGAAGGCGGCTCTGAGCTGCCTGTAAAACTTTATCTGTTTCAGGGACTTCCCAAAAGCGATAAGATGGAGCTGATCATACAAAAGGCAGTTGAACTTGGCGTATATCAGATTATTCCTGTTGAAACAAAGCGTGCAGTGGTGAAGCTTGATAAAAAGAAAGAGGAATCGAAAATCAAACGGTGGTCCGCTGTTTCAGAAAGCGCGGCCAAGCAGTCCAAGCGGCTTTTAATACCGGAAGTGGCAGGTGTTAAGACTCTTAGGGAAGCGTTTGAATATGCAAAGGAGTTTGATTTGCTTTTACTTCCTTTTGAGCACGCAGAAGGTATGACACACACCAGAGAGATTATCTCCCGCATAAAGCCTGGTATGAAAGTCGGGATTTTTATTGGACCGGAAGGCGGCTTTGAAGACGGAGAAGTGGAACTGGGAGGAACGTACGGCGCGAATACAATTACACTTGGGAAACGGATTTTACGGACGGAAACAGCAGGACTTTTTGTTCTGTCCGTACTTGCGTTTCAGTTGGAAAGCGTTTAAGGAGATGACTTAAATGGAAGCATATTTTGATAATTCGGCAACAACCAGAGTTCTGGAGACGGTAAAAGACATTGTGATAAAAACAATGATGGAGGATTATGGAAACCCATCTGCCAGGCATAAAAAAGGACTGGATGCGGAACGGTATATCAAAGAAGCAGCAGAAACTATAGCCGGTACCTTAAAGGTGGCTGCAAAGGAGATTGTTTTTACTTCCGGAGGATCAGAGTCCAACAATATGGCGATTATTGAGACTGCCATGGCCAATAAACGGGCAGGAAATCATATCATAAGTACCGGAATAGAGCACGCGTCCGTATACAATCCACTTGCCTATCTGGAAGAACAGGGATTTCGGGTAACCTATCTTCCTGTTAATGAAAAGGGACATATTAACTTACAGGAGCTGGAAGGTGCAATCTGTCCGGAGACCATTCTGGTTTCCATTATGTATGTGAACAATGAAATTGGTGCTATTGAGCCGGTGGAAGCAATTTCAAAAGTGATCAAGAAGAAAAATCCAAATATTCTATTCCATGTAGATGCCATACAGGCGTATGGAAAGCTTCTGATCCGGCCAAAGAGCCAGGGAATTGATCTTCTTTCAGCAAGCGCTCATAAGATTCATGGACCGAAAGGTGCAGGATTCCTTTATATTGACAAACGAGTCAAGATAAGACCTTTGATTTATGGAGGCGGCCAGCAAAGAGGGATGCGATCCGGAACGGAAAATGTTCCAGGCATTGCCGGATTAGCTGCTGCTGCAAGTTTTATGTACACCAATTACAGGGAGAAAATCCGGGGAATCATAGAGCTTAAGGACTATTTGATTGACAGACTATCTGAAATAGAGGGAGTAACGATAAACAGCTTTAAGGGAGAATTGTCGGCACCCCAGATAGTCAGTGCCAGTTTCTTAAATGCCCGCAGTGAAGTACTCCTTCACGCGCTTGAAGATCGGGAGATCTATGTGTCTTCCGGATCTGCCTGTTCCTCCAATCACCCGGCAGTCAGCGGGACCTTAAAAGGAATTGGATTAAGGCCAGAGTTTTTAGATGCCACCTTAAGATTCAGCTTCGGAGTTTTTAATACAAGGGAAGAAGTGGACTACTGCATTGATACCTTAAAGGAATTGCTGCCTGTGCTCAGACGGTATCAGAGAGGTTAAATGGGTTTTACAAAGAAAGGACAACAGATGCAATATCAATCATTTTTAATAAAATACGCAGAAATCGGTGTAAAAGGAAAAAACCGTTTCTTATTTGAGGATGCCCTTGTGGCACATATCCGCCACGCGTTAAAGCGTTTGGAGGGAGATTTTATCGTATCAAAGGAATCAGGACGAATCTATGCAACAGCAGAATCAGAGTATGATTTTGATGAGGTGGTGGAATCATTAAGCCGCATATTCGGAATTGCAGCTATCTGCCCAATGGTTCAGGTGGAAGACAATGGTTATGAGGATCTAAAACAGCAGGTTATATCCTATGTGGAACAGTATTATGAGGATAAGCATTTTACATTTAAAGTAAATACAAGAAGAGGAAACAAGCGTTATCCGGTGAATTCCGAACAGATTAACCGTGATTTGGGAGAAATAATTCTTCATACATTTCCGGAGACTAAGGTAGACGTTCATAAGCCAGAAGTAATGCTTCATGTGGAAGTCAGAAATAAAATTAATATATATTCCAAAATCATTCCGGGACCGGGAGGAATGCCGGTAGGTACGAACGGAAAAGCCATGCTTTTATTATCCGGCGGCATCGACAGTCCGGTGGCGGGTTATATGATTGCTAAGAGAGGCGTAAAGATTGACGCTGTTTACTTCCATGCTCCGCCCTATACTAGTGAACGGGCGAAGGAAAAGGTAATTGATCTTGCAAAACTTGTATCCAGATATTCCGGACCGATTCATCTTCATATTGTAAATTTTACTGATATTCAGCTCTATATTTATGATAAATGCCCTCATGAGGAGCTTACCATCATCATGAGACGGTATATGATGCGGATCGCAGAGCATCTGGCAGGAGAATCAGGGGCCCAGGCACTGATTACAGGAGAAAGCATCGGACAGGTAGCTTCTCAGACCATGCAGTCACTGGCAGCCACTGATAAAGCTTGCACAATTCCTATATTCCGTCCTGTAATTGGTTTTGATAAACAGGAGATTGTAGATGTATCGGAAAAGATCGGTACTTATGAAACTTCCGTACTTCCGTTTGAGGACTGCTGCACTATCTTTGTTGCGAAGCATCCGGTGACAAAACCGAGTATCAAGATGATTGAGCGGTCAGAAGAAAAACTGGAAGAAAAGATTGATGAGATGGTTGAGACGGCCATAAGCACTGTAGAAAAAATCTGGTGTTAGAAATAAAAAATGGGGTCCGGCTCCTTTGTAAAAGGACGGATCCCATTTGGTCATGATTCTTAATCCAATTAATCTACAATATATGGAGATAAAATGTTTAAGATTTCATCGACGGTGCTTTCGGAATGAATGTTTAAATCAATGGGTTTGGATAAATCCAGGCTGAAAATACCCATAATAGATTTTGCATCAATCACATATCTGCCGGAAACAAGATCAAAGTCTGTATCAAATTTTGTCAGATCATTTACGAAAGATTTTACTTTGTCGATGGAATTTAAAGATATACGAACTGTTTTCATGTGAGAAACCTCCTTGCGTGAGCTTTTATATTAATCAGGGAACCGCCCCTTTTTCACTTCAATACTACTGATTTATTGTATAAAAGTCAATGGTAATTTTACATGAAAATACTGAAAATTTCAGCATTATTTAGATAGGAGAAAATAAAATGAGAAAAGCAGCCCTGCATAACCTTGGTTGCAAGGTAAATTCATACGAAACAGAAGCAATGCAGCAGCTTTTGGAAAACGCAGGCTATGAAATTGTACCGTTCACAGAGGGAGCAGATGTATATATAATTAATACCTGTTCTGTTACCAATATCGCAGACAGGAAATCCAGACAGATGCTTCACCGAGCAAAAAAAATGAATCCCGGTGCAGTCGTTGTTGCAGCTGGCTGTTATGTCCAGGCAGCGGGTGAAGAGCTGAAAAAGGATGAAGCGGTAGATCTGGTTATTGGCAATAATAAGAAGACGGATCTGGTAACCATTCTGGAAGATTATTTTTCTCAGAATCAGGAAGCAGAAGAAGATACCGTGATTGATATTGGCCACACAGCAGAATATGAGAATCTTTCTATCAGCAGAATTGGAGATCACACCAGGGCTTTTATAAAGGTTCAGGACGGCTGCAATCAGTTCTGCAGCTACTGTATCATTCCTTATACCAGAGGCAGGGTCAGAAGCAGAAAACCAGAGGAAGTGGTAGAAGAGATCAGACGTCTGGCGGCTATCGGATATGAAGAAGCTGTTTTGACCGGTATCCATTTAAGTTCTTATGGAATGGATTTTCCCATGGAGGAACGAATCAGTCTGCTGGATTTAATCATAAAAGTACATGAGATTCCACAGATCAGACGGATCCGTCTTGGCTCTTTAGAACCCCGGATCATAACGGAAGAATTTGCAGATACACTTGCAGGGCTTAAAAAAGTATGCCCACATTTCCATTTGTCTCTGCAAAGCGGATGTGATGCGACGTTAAAACGTATGAACCGAAAATATACCGCCACAGAATATCTTAAAGGATGTGAGCTTCTCCGCAAAGCATTTAAGAATCCTGCGATTACAACCGATATCATAGTAGGGTTTCCGGGAGAAACCAAAGAAGAGTTTGAAACGACCAGGGAATATTTAAAGAAGCTTCAATTTTACGAAATGCATGTGTTTAAATATTCCGTCAGAAATGGAACCAGAGCGGCAGATATGCCGGATCAGATACCGGAATCCGTAAAATCTGAACGAAGCAGTGAGCTACTCGCCCTGGAACAGGAGATGTCACTTTCCTACAGGAGATCCCATTTGGGCACTGAGACCGAAGTGCTTATGGAAGAGGAATATGAGGTGGATGGAACTCGTTATATGATCGGTCATACAAGAGAATATATAAAAGCAGCAGTGCCATTTGAAAAAGGCATAAAGGGTACCATGGTAACGGGAACCTTATGGAAAATGCTGACCAACGATATTGTATTTTTAAAACACTGACAGACAAAATTTATTTTTATCTTGCCGAATCCATAATTATGGTTTAAAATAAGGAAGAACAGTTAAAGGACGTGAGAAACATGGGCGATATTCATAATACACAATTTTTTAAAGCAGTCCAGGAAAATAAGCTGGACGTAAGTCAGGTACTGGAACAGGTTTATATTGCCCTCACAGAAAAAGGCTATAATCCGGTTAACCAGATTGTGGGGTATATTATGTCAGGTGACCCTACCTATATCACCAGCCATAAGAATGCCAGAAGTCTGATCATGAAAGTGGAACGGGACGAGATTCTGGAAGAATTGATGCGGGTATATATTGATACGATGTTAAAGGATTGATGTCATATACGTCAGTCCGGTAGGTTTCAACTCTATAAGACCTTTGCAATGCAGCTGTCAGATGATGTGGAAAGAGGCGGAGTCTGACAGTTTGTTTTTATCCAGTTGGCTGCGAACCAGCTTTGTTTTGCTATACATTTTTTTAACAGTATGAGACTGGAATTTAAAAATTGAGCGCAATTCGTGCGCGGATAAAGGTAGTTTCCTGCGGACATCGTCCTAATGGACATACCTTTATGTCCAGAAAGCATGGACAGGAAAGAGGAAATATGAGGATTATGGGACTTGATTACGGTTCTAAGACTGTTGGAGTTGCTGTTTCTGACTTACTGGGTATAACCGCCCAGGGCGTGGAGACAATTACGAGAGAAGAAGAAAATAAACTAAGAAAAACCTGTGCCCGAATTGAGCAGTTGATTGGGGACTATGAGATTGAAACGATTGTTTTGGGTTATCCTAAGAATATGAATAATACGGCTGGTGACAGAGCCAAAAAAACAGAAGAATTTAAAGAAATGCTTGAACGCCGGACAGGTCTCCCTGTAGTTTTATGGGATGAGAGACTGACGACAGCCGCATCTGAGAGAATTTTAATGGAAAGCGGCGTAAGACGGGAAAACCGGAAAGCAGTAATTGACAAAGTGGCAGCAGGACTGATTCTGCAGGGATATCTAGACAGCTTAAAACAGGAGACAGGCAATGAACAGTGAAGAGAAGAAAATCACCCTGACTAATGACGATGGGGAAGAGATTGTTTTTTATGTTTTAGAAGAGACCAGAATTAATGGTATGAATTATCTGTTGGTAACAGACACGACAGATGAGGATGAAGAAGGAGAATGTTACATCTTAAAAGACTTGTCAAAACGGGATGAAGAAGAAGCCCTGTATGAGTTTGTTGAGGATGATAACGAGATAGATTATTTATTTAAAATATTTTCCGAACTGCTTGATGGAGCGGATGTAGATATTGAAAAATGATGGTAAGTGATTGAGGGACTGTTGTATGGAACAGGAAGTTTTTAAACATATGCTTCGAAAAAAAGGACTCAAGGTGACCAACCAGCGCATGCTGGTACTGGAACTCATGGCCGAGCGTCCGGGAGAACATCTGACTGCAGAGGAGATCTATGATCTGGCCAGACAGCGTTGTCCGGAGATAGGGCTTGCTACGATTTACAGGACTGTGCAGGTGCTTGTGGATTTATCAGTGATTGATAAGGTCAGCTTTGATGATGGGTTTGCCCGCTATGAACTGGGGGGCTTTAATCGTGAGTCCGGACATCACCACCACCATGCGATTTGCAACCGATGCGGTAAAGTATTTTCCTTTAAGGGCGACCTTTTAGATACTCTGGAACAGGCACTTCTTGATACAGAGGGGTTTATGGTAACAGATCATGAAGTGAAACTTCACGGGTACTGCAGGGAATGCCGGGAGGAAATGGAAGAACAGGACGGGAAATAATAAAACGGAGGTAAAAGATTGAAGAAACAAGACAATAACGCGAAAGTAAAAATCATTCCATTAGGAGGAATGGAGCAGATTGGTATGAATATCACTGCTTTCGAATACGACGACAGCATCATTGTTGTGGACTGCGGACTGGCATTCCCCACAGATGATATGCTTGGAATCGACCTGGTAATCCCGGATGTATCCTATTTAAAACAAAATTTGGACAAAGTAAAGGGATTTGTAATCACTCATGGACATGAGGACCATATCGGTGCACTCCCTTATATTTTAAGGGATATTAATGTACCAGTATACGGAACAAAGCTGACCATAGGTCTGATTGACAATAAGTTAAAAGAGCATAACCTGTTAAAAAACACAAAAAGAAAAGTGATCAAACATGGACAGTCCATTAACCTGGGGTGTTTCCGTATTGAATTCATAAAGACGAACCACAGCATCGCCGATGCTTCCGCCCTTGCCATATTCTCTCCGGCAGGCGTGATTTTACACACCGGTGATTTTAAGATTGATTATACACCTGTATTTGGAGAACCTGCTAATCTGGAGCGTTTTGCAGAATTAGGGAAAAAAGGTGTACTGGCTATGCTTTGTGACAGTACCAATGCAATCAGACCAGGATTTACACCATCTGAGAAAACCGTAGGAAAGTCTTTCGATAACATTTTCGCTGATCATAAAAACAACCGTATCATTGTAGCAACCTTTGCTTCCAATGTAGACAGAGTGCAGCAAGTTATCAATTCGGCTGCCAAATACGGACGTAAGGTTGTTGTGGAAGGCCGCAGTATGGTTAATGTAATTGGTACAGCAAGTGAACTGGGATATATTAACATACCGGAAGGAACCCTGATTGATATAGATCAGCTGAAAAATTATCCGGATGAGCAGACAGTGCTCATTACCACCGGAAGTCAGGGAGAATCCATGGCGGCGCTTTCACGAATGGCAGGCAGCACCCATAAAAAGATCTCCATTAAGCCGAATGATGTGATCATTTTAAGCTCCCATCCGATACCTGGTAACGAAAAGGCGGTCTCTAAGGTAGTGAACGAACTGTCCATGAAAGGAGCCGAGGTTATTTGTGAAGATACACATGTTTCCGGACATGCGTGCCAGGAAGAAATTAAACTGATGTATGCCCTGGTTCGTCCCAAATATGCGATTCCGGTCCATGGAGAATATCGCCACCTTATGGCTCAGAAGAAGCTGGTTGAGGCCATGGGAATACCCAAAGAGAATATCGTCATCATGTCATCAGGTGATGTGGTGGAGCTGGGACAGGAATCCTGTAAAATAGTGGATCACGTTCAGTCAGGAGGTATTCTGGTTGACGGACTCGGAGTTGGTGATGTTGGAAACATCGTATTAAGAGACAGACAGAATCTGGCTCAGAACGGTATTATTGTAGTCGTGCTCACATTAGAAAAATACTCCAATCAGCTTCTTGCAGGACCTGATATCGTATCCAGAGGATTTGTATATGTGAGAGAATCCGAAGACCTGATGGAAGAGGCAAGAACCATAGTCAATGATGCAGTACAGGACTGCCTGGAACGTAAGATCAATGACTGGGGAAAAATTAAGAATATCATCCGGGACAGCTTAAGCGATTTCCTCTGGAAGCGTATGAAGCGTAATCCCATGATTCTGCCGATTATTATGGAGGTTTAGGAGGCGAAAGGATTAGATCGTTATGAGCCGGACAACCAATGAGATAAATAAAATAACAGGAGCGGTCATTGCTGTTTCCATCAGACTTATCGTTTTAGCACTGGTCGTACTGCTGGTGTATGAGGGTGTGACAAGGGGTTATGATTTTGGACATGAAATATTTTATGCCTCCGCTGTAGAGCAGAGCCCTGGACATGATAAGAGCATTACTGTGGAAAAGGGAGCTTCAGCCGCACGGGTGGCAAAGCTTTTAAAGGGCAGCGGTTTAATCACCAATGAGTATTCCTTTATCATACAGGCGGAGTTCTTTAATTACAAGGTGAATCCGGGAGTCTATACCTTTAACACTTCCATGACCTCCAAAGAGATCCTTCAGATGATGAATGATAATACGGAGGAAAAGGAAGAGAAACAATGATTGTTAACGACAGGATAACGGAATATATAAAATCTCTGGAGACTGACCGAAGCGGACTTCTTACTAAGATCGGAACTAAAGCGAGAGAAGAAGGGGTACCCGTCATTCGGGAAGAGACTGCGGCCTTTCTGCAGACAATGACTGCAGCCATGCAGCCGCAGGCTATTTTAGAAGTGGGAACAGCTGTTGGTTATTCCACACTTTTGATGGCAGAGGTTATGCCAGAAAACTGCCATATTACTACCATAGAAAAATATGAGAAGAGAATTTTGCAAGCCAGGTCTAATTTTTTAATGGCTGGAGAAACGGAACGGATCACCCTGTACGAGGGCGATGCGCAGGAGGGATTAGAGGGGCTTAACGGCCCCTTTGACCTTGTCTTTTTAGATGCCGCCAAGGGTCAGTATTTAATCTGGCTTCCCAGGATTCTTGAACTTTTAAGGCCGGGCGGAATGCTGATTTCAGACAATGTTCTCCAGGACGGAGATATCATTGAATCCAGATATGCCGTAGAGCGTCGCAACCGTACCATTCACGGAAGGATGCGGGAATATTTGTTTGAATTAAAGCATTGCGATCAGCTTATTACATCGGTGGTTCCTATTGGAGATGGAATTACCGTCAGCATTTTAAAAGAGAAATACGAGAGAGGAGTTTCATGAGAAAGACCGAACTTTTGATTCCGGCAGGCAGTCTGGAAGTGTTGAAAACCGCAGTTATTTACGGTGCAGATGCTGTCTATATCGGAGGAGAAGCCTTTGGACTGCGTGCAAAGGCAAAAAACTTCACGAATGAAGATATCCGCAAAGGGATTGAATTTGCCCACGAACGTGGTGTGAAAATTTATATAACAGCTAACATTCTGGCACACAACGAAGATCTTTCCGGGGTTGAGGAATATTTTAATGAGTTAAAGGAAATCAGACCGGATGCGGTTATTATTTCCGATCCAGGTGTATTTGCCATTGCTAAACGAGTGATTCCGGATATGGAGATTCACATCAGCACCCAGGCCAATAACACAAATTACGGAACGTACCTGTTCTGGCACCAGCTGGGAGCAAAACGTGTGGTATCAGCCAGAGAGCTTTCCCTTGCTGAAATTAAGGATATACGTGGAAAGATCCCGGAAGATCTGGAGATTGAAAGCTTTATTCACGGAGCTATGTGTATGTCCTATTCAGGCCGCTGCCTGTTAAGTAACTTTATGACGGGCAGAGATGCAAACCAGGGAGCCTGTACCCACCCCTGCAGATGGAAATATTCCATTGTAGAAGAAAAGCGTCCGGGTGAGTATATGCAGGTTTATGAAAATGAACGGGGGACCTACATCTTTAATTCCAAGGATTTGTGTATGATTGAGCATATTCCGGAAATGATTGATGCAGGGATTGACAGTTTTAAGATTGAAGGACGTATGAAAACGGCTCTTTATGTGGCAACTGTGGCAAGAACTTACCGGAAAGCTATCGATGACTATAACAAAGATCCCGAGCTTTATAAAGCTAATATGGACTGGTATAAGTCTGAAATCGGAAAATGTACCTACAGAGAGTTTACCACCGGCTTTTATTTTGGAAAACCTGATGCTGCCACTCAGATTTATGACAACAACACCTATGTTAAGAATTACACCTATTTAGGGACAGTTGAAGCAATTGATGAGCGAGGGTACGCAAGAATCGAGCAGAAAAATAAATTTAGTGTGGGTGAAACCATTGAGGTCATGAAACCTGATGGAAGGAACTTAGAGGTTACTGTAAAGGGTATATGGAATGAAGAAGGTAAGACACAGGATAGTGCACCTCATTCCAGGCAGATCCTCTTTGTACATCTTGATGCACAGATTGATCCGTTCGATATACTTCGAAGAAGCGAAATAGAATAACGTATTATCAGATTTTTAACGCTGTCCGGTATGGCAGATTACTCAGCCGGACGGTGTTTTTCTTTTCCCCGGGCGATGTGTGGCTGTTGTAGAAACTGCCATATTGTGGTATGCTATACAATGTCTACATGGATGATAGAAAGAAGTTAGCAGAGCGGAGGCTTACCTATGATATGGATGTTATGGCTGACAGCTGTTTTATGTGTCATTTATTATATTGTGATTATCGTTTATTCAGGCTTAACCACTTCTTTTTCCCTGATTTGGCTGTTTTTTGCAGTCATATGCATGGGATTGGCAGCAGGATGGGAAGCTTATATAAAGCATAAGGATAAGGTGCCCCTATGGCTTCCGGTTTCGGTTGTTACCATGTGCTGTACCGGAGTCCTGGTATTTGCTTTGGTCGAAATTCTGGTATTTACCGGAGTAGCTGCCCGTGATACATCAAATCTGGACTATGTGATCGTACTGGGGGCCAGAGTCAAGGATACCGGAATCAGCAAGTCCTTAAAAAAACGTCTGGATAAGGCAGTGGAATATGCGGATAAAAACCCGGGCACAATCCTGGTGTTATCTGGTGCGAAGGGTGAGGATGAACCGGTTGCTGAGGCAGTTGCCATGAGAGATTATCTGGTGTATAACGGTGTGAGAGAAGAGCAGCTTATTTTGGAGACACGTTCCTATAGTACAGTTGAGAATATTGCATACAGCCGTGTAGCCATTGAAGAGGATCAGGCAAGGAAGAAGGCCCACAGGCAGAACGGCCCGGATATTATAATTCCGGGAGCCTTTGAAGAAGTGCCGGATAAGCCCATAAGAGTAGGCGTGCTGACCAGCGATTTTCATGTATTCCGTGCAGAGCAGATTGCAGAAAAATGGGGAATACCTGATATTTACGGGATATCATGCGGCTCAGATCCAGTTCTTTTTATACATTTTTGTGTGAGGGAATGCGCAGCTATATTAAAAGACAAATTAGTGGGTAATATGTAATTAATACAGTATTTCAGGAGGAAGAAATTATATATGAATCAGTTTAAAAATCTTGCAGCCTATGAGGTTGTTGAGGAAAAAGAAATTGTGGAGTTAAACGCTACAGGATGCGTACTCCATCACAAAAAAAGCGGAGCCAGAATATTTATCATACCATGTGACGACGAAAACAAGGTATTTAACATTGGATTTCGGACTCCTCCCAAGGACAGCACGGGAGTGGCTCATATTCTGGAGCACAGTGTTTTATGTGGTTCCGATAAGTTTCCGGTAAAGGACCCGTTTGTGGAACTGGTTAAGGGTTCCCTTAACACATTTTTAAATGCCATGACATATCCGGATAAGACAGTATATCCGATTGCCAGCTGCAATGAAAAGGATTTTCATAATCTGATGAATGTTTATATGGATGCTGTACTTCATCCAAATATCTATAAGGAAGAGAAAATCTTTATGCAGGAAGGGTGGCATTATGAGCTGGAGAGCAAAGATTCCGATCTGATCTATAACGGAGTGGTTTACAATGAGATGAAGGGTGCTTTTTCCTCGCCGGAAGAGGTCCTTGACCGGTTTACCAGAAAGGTGCTTTTCCCGGATAACTGCTATGGCCAGGAGTCCGGCGGAGACCCCTCCTTCATTCCTGACCTGACTTATGAGGATTTTTTGAATTTCCACAGAAAATATTATCATCCTTCTAACAGCTATATCTACCTGTACGGTGATATGGATATGGAGGAGAAACTTACGTGGCTGGATAAGGAGTATTTAAGCCGATATGACAAGACTGAGGTGGACTCCGGAATCGGAAGACAGAAGCCGTTTGAGAATCCGGTGCAGGAGGAGACTTACTATTCCATAACAGAAGGAGAATCCGAAGAGAACGCCACCTATCTTTCCATCAATACCGTAGTGGGAACCGATTTGGACCCCAGACTGTATGTGGCATTCCAGATTCTTGAATATACCCTTCTCGATGCACCAGGCGCTCCATTAAAGCAGGCGCTGATTGATGCAGGGATTGGACAGGACATTATCGGCGGGTATAACAACGGAATTCTGCAGCCATATTTTACTGTCATCGCAAAAAACGCCAGCAAAGAGCAGCTGGGTGAATTTCTGGCTGTGATCAAGGGGACCTTGAGAAAACTGGCAGATGAAGGAATTAATAAAAAGAGCTTAAAGGCGGGGATGAATTATTACGAATTCCGTTATCGGGAAGCGGATTACGGTTCAGCACCCAAGGGTCTGATGTACGGTCTGCAGTGTATGGACAGCTGGCTTTATGATGGTGATCCCATGACTCATTTACAGTACCAGGCTACGTTTGATTATTTGAAGAAGGTTGTAGATGACGGATATTTTGAACAGCTGATCCGGGAATATCTGCTGGATAATCCGTTCGAGGCAGTGTTGACTGTCAGTCCGAAGAAGAACTTAACAGCCCAGGAAGATAAAAAGACGGCAGGAAAGCTTGCAGAATATAAGGCTTCTCTTTCAGAAGCAGAGATTGGCCGGTTAATTGAACAGACAAAAGCATTAAAAGAATATCAGGAAATCCCCTCTCCACAGGAGGAATTAGAGAAGATTCCCATGCTTTCCAGAGAGGATATAAACAGGGAACCGGAACAGATTATCTGGGAGGAGAAGGAGGTTCATGGGGTTAAGGTCATCCATCATGGGATGTCCAGCTCCGGAATCGGGTATTTAAAGGTGCTCTTTGACACCTCGGTTCTTTCCATGGAGGATTTACCCTATGCAGGATTTTTAAAGTCTCTGCTGGGTTATGTGAATACAGAAAACTACACCTATGGTGATTTGACCAGTGAGATTCATTTAAACAGCGGGGGTGTCAGCTTCAGCGTCACGTCCTATCCTGATTTAAAGAACAGAGGCCAGTTTAAAGGTTATTTTATGGCAAGCGCCAGAGTACTTTATGATAAGATCGACTTCGGTTTTTCCATTCTCAATGAAATCCTGACACGTTCTCTCTTAGATGATGATAAGCGGGTGGGAGAAGTAATCAGCGAAACAAGATCCAGAGCAAGAATGAAACTGGAGGGTTCCTGCCACTCCGCAGCAGTGGCAAGAGCCACATCCTATTTTTCGCCGGCTGCATATTTTAATGATATAACAGGCGGTATCGGATATTATGAATTTTTAGAGAAGCTGGATAAGGAGTATCCAGCCAATAAGAAAATGTTCATTGCCAGATTTCAGTCCGTGGTGAAAAAGCTCTTTACAACCGGCAATATGCTGGTAAGCTATACGGCTGATGAGGAAGGTTATGCCCTTCTGCCCGATGCGATGAAAAAGCTGACTGATGCTCTGCCTTCCGGAGATGATGTGCGCCTTCCGTTTCTTTATCCGTCAGGAAACAGAAATGAAGGATTTACAACGGCTTCCCAGGTTAACTATGTGGCAAGGTGCGGAACCTTTGCAGGCACAGGACTTAAATATACCGGGGCATTAAAGATATTAAAAGTTATTTTAAGCTACGATTACCTTTGGATCAATCTAAGAGTTAAAGGAGGCGCGTATGGCTGCATGAGCGGATTCGGCCGTTCCGGCGAGGGCTATTTCGTTTCCTACCGTGACCCTAATTTAAAAGAAACAAACCGTATCTATGAAGGTGTGGTGGAATATTTAGAAAACTTCCAGGTAGAAGACCGGGATATGACCAAATATGTAATCGGAACCATCAGCGATATGGATGTGCCGTATCCGCCGTCTACCAAAGGAAACCGCGGCCTGTCCGCTTATATATCAGGTGTGACCAAAGAGATGATGATAAAAGAGCGGGAAGAGGTGTTAGATGCGTCCCAGGAAGATATCAGGAACCTGGCCTCTATCGTAAAAGCGGTATTAAGCACCAACAGTCTCTGTGTGATCGGCAATGAAGAGAGAATCACAGCGGATCACGCTATGTTTGCAGAGACTAAGAATTTATTCCATTCATAACACAAAGGAGAAACTATATGGATCATAACTATAAATCTGGCTTCGTTTCCTTAATTGGACGCCCAAATGTGGGGAAATCTACCCTGATGAATCATTTAATCGGGCAGAAAATTGCCATAACATCAGATAAGCCACAGACTACAAGAAACAAAATTCAGACTGTATATACGGATGACAGGGGGCAGATCATATTTCATGATACCCCTGGAATTCACAAGGCGAAAAACAAGCTTGGAGAATATATGGTGAATGTAGCAGAGCATACGTTAAAGGAAGTGGACGTAGTGCTGTGGCTGGTGGAACCCTCCACCTTTATCGGTGCCGGGGAGCAGCATATCGCAGAGCAGTTAAACCAGGTAAAAACACCAGTTATTCTGGTCATCAATAAGATCGATACGGTGAAGAATCAGGAAGAGATTCTTACGTTCATAAACGCCTATAAGGATATCTGCAAGTTTGCGGAGATTGTTCCTGTTTCCGCACTAAAGGATAAGAATACGGATTTAATGCTGGAGCTGATTTATAAGTATCTTCCGGAAGGTCCCCAGTATTATGATGAAGATACGGTAACAGATCAGCCTATGCGCCAGATTTCTGCAGAGCTGATCCGGGAAAAGGCTCTTCGCCTGTTAAACGATGAGATCCCCCACGGAATTGCTGTGACAGTAGAAAAGATGAAGGAACGGGACAACGGAATCATGGATATCGAAGCTAACATTGTCTGTGAAAGGGAATCCCACAAGGGAATCGTCATCGGAAAAGGCGGTTCCATGTTAAAGAAGATCGGAAGTGCGGCGCGCCGGGAAATTGAAAACCAGCTGGAGATGAAAGTGAATTTGCAGCTCTGGGTCAAAGTCCGCAAAGAATGGCGTGATAGTGAACTGTATATGAAAAATTATGGGTATAGCCAGAAGGATATTTAAAAGTGGTGGTTAACATTGAGGGAAACAGAGAAACTGACGGGGATGGTAATCAAGGTATCTCCAGTAGGAGAGATGGATAAACGTCTTGTAATACTGACCAGACAACGAGGGAAGGTCACCGCATTTGCCAGAGGAGCGAGAAGACCCGGCAATCCGTTTATGGCGGTGGCCAGGCCCTTCGCCTTTGGCCAGTTTTCCCTTTACGCAGGCAGGGATTCCTATACGCTCCAGTCTGCGGAAATCTCCAATTATTTTGATGAGCTGGCAGCAGATATGGAATGCACCTGCTATGGCTCCTACTTTCTGGAATTTGCAGATTACTATTCCAGGGAAAATATCGATGGGACTGGATTCTTAAAGCTTTTATACCAGTCAGTAAGAGCTCTTTTAAAGCCTGCTCTAAATAATCAGATGGTCCAGCGGATATTTGAACTGAAGGCCATGGTATTAAACGGAGAATATACGGAGCAGCCCCCCCGGCAGGTAAGTGATTCGGCTCACTATGCCTGGGAGTATGTGATCGCTTCCCCAATGGAGCATTTATATACCTTTACCCTGACGGAACCAGTACTTTTGGAATTCTCCCGATGCGTGGAAATCAATAAAAAACGGTACGTAGACCGGGAGTTTCATTCTCTGGAGATTTTGCAGACTATGATGGGGAGTAAAGTATTGAAATGACAGGCAGCATTTGGTATAATGCTCTCATATGTGCAAATGCAGGAGGAATTTGGATGAAAAAGAGAAAAGCGGTTCTGGCGGCTGTGCTGGCAGCAGGTATGATGACAGGCTGTCTGGGAATTGGCGGCAGCAGTACCCTGAATTCAGAGAGCAGCAGAATTTTTGTAACAGAAGAAGGAACCTTTCAGACTGCAACGGTGGAATCTTATGCGCAGCAGGATTATTACAGTGCAGATGAACTGAAATCATTTCTGGACGAAGCAGTTTCCAGTTATAACGGGGAAAATGGTCAGGACCAGGTAACCTTAGACTCCTGTACTCTGGATAACGGAACGGCAAGGATGATGTTTCATTATGCTTCCCCTGAGGCACTGATTGGATTTACAGCCAAGTATGAAGATAAGGCAAATCAGGTGGAATCCATTGCAGTAAGCAGACTGACTGACGTCTACGGCCAGAGCGAATCAGAGGGGATGACCTTTATAAAAGCTTCAGACGGGAAAAAGGCAGACAGGAAATCATTGTTGAAAAGAGGAGAAAATCAGGCGATAATAGTGACGTCGGAAAATCCGTTAACCATACAGACCCAGGGAAAGATATTGTTTGTCTCTGACAATGTGGTAATAAAAGATAAACATACAGTACAGACAACAAAGGGAAAAAGCTACATTATTTATAAATAAGAGAGGTTAAGATCATGGAAAAGACAATGGAAAAGATAGTGGGACTGGCAAAGTCAAGAGGATTCGTATATCCGGGCTCAGAAATTTACGGAGGTCTTGCAAATACCTGGGATTACGGCAATCTGGGAGTAGAATTAAAGAATAATGTTAAGAAAGCCTGGTGGCAGAAGTTTATCCAGGAAAGTCCCTATAACGTAGGAGTGGACTGTGCAATCCTGATGAATTCCCAGACCTGGATCGCTTCCGGCCACTTAGGTGGATTTTCCGACCCTCTCATGGATTGCAAGGCATGTAAGGAGCGTTTCCGCGCGGATAAGCTGATCGAAGATTACATGAGTGAACATGGAATTACCATAGAAGGTTCCGTTGACGCGTGGTCTCAGGAAGAGATGAAAGCATACATCGATGAGAAAAATATCTGCTGCCCCAGCTGCGGAAAACATGACTTTACCGATATCCGTCAGTTCAACTTAATGTTCAAGACTTTTCAGGGAGTTACAGAGGATGCGAAAAACACGGTTTATTTAAGACCAGAGACAGCACAGGGTATCTTTGTAAACTTTAAGAATGTTCAGAGAACTTCCCGTAAGAAAATTCCATTTGGAATCGGACAGATTGGTAAGTCCTTCCGTAACGAAATTACACCTGGAAACTTTACCTTCCGTACCAGAGAATTTGAACAGATGGAGCTGGAGTTCTTCTGTGAGCCTGATACCGATTTAGAGTGGTTTGCTTATTGGAAAGAGTTCTGCGTCAGCTGGTTAAAAAACTTAGGCATCAAGGATGATGAGATGCGTGTCAGAGACCATGAAAAGGAAGAGCTTTCCTTCTACAGCAAGGCAACCTCAGATATTGAATTCTTATTCCCCTTCGGCTGGGGTGAATTATGGGGAATTGCTGACAGAACCGATTATGACTTAACCCAGCACCAGAATACCTCTGGTCAGGACTTAACCTATTTTGACGATGAGAAAAAGGAACGTTATATTCCATATGTAATAGAACCGTCACTGGGAGCTGACCGCGTGACACTTGCCTTCCTTTGCGCTGCTTACGATGAGGAAGAGATCGCAGAAGGCGATGTGCGTACAGTTCTTCATTTCCATCCAGCAATTGCTCCGGTTAAGATTGGAGTCCTTCCATTGTCCAAGAAATTGAATGAAGGGGCAGAGAAAGTATTTGATGAGCTGCGCAGATACTATAACTGTGAATTTGATGACAGGGGAAATATCGGAAAACGTTACAGAAGACAGGATGAGATCGGTACACCATTCTGTATTACCTATGACTTTGATTCAGAAGAAGATCACGCAGTCACCGTCCGTGACCGTGATACCATGAATCAGGTAAGAGTTCCTATTGCAGAACTTAAGAGCTATTTCGAAGATAAATTCTGTTTTTAATAACTGAAGATCAGGGTGCAGGTAAGGGGCTGATGCCTTTTCCTGCACCTTTTGAATTTACTTTTCCAAATCAGATTCTCGTTTAGTCCAGTGCACGGTTTCCGGTTGATGGACAACTGGAGCATAGATACAATAGAGTTTCAGAGGGCGGTCTCCGGTATTAATCAGATTATGCCAGATATTGGCGGGAATTAAAACTGCGCAGCCATTGTCCAGCGGGTGTGAGTAAAAAAGGTTATATGGACTGTCACCCATATAAATAATTCCATCACCGTCTATCACACACAAATACTGATCCTCATTGGGATGGGTTTCCGCACCAATTTCATAATCCACAGGAATACTCATTAAAGTAAGCTGCATATGTTGTCCTGTCCATCTTGTTGTCCGAAAGGAAGGATTTCTTAATGTTTCGTCATGGATATTAAGAATGAGAGGAGTAGGTCCGTAGTCAGTGACATCCCAGGAATTATAGGAGTGGTGGCAGTTGGCATTACAAAAGGAATCACAATCAGACATTATGAGATCACTCTTTTCGTATTCTGTATTGTATTATATGGCAGTATTCTTTATCAGTGACTTTGAAAAAGGAAAAAATAAAATGCCGCAGGCCATAATCCAGTTGGATTAACCGGTCCTGCGGCATATTCGTTATCTCTGTCCTTTGTCGTAAGGAATTCCTTCCGCTTTTGGAGCCTGGGAATTCTTTGAGGTAAAGACAAGTACAATTAATGTTATGATATAAGGAACCATTTTGTAGAAGTAGCTTGGAATCCCCAGAGCGCTTAAAAGAGGAATTCCGGAATAGGAGGAAGCGATTGCCTTCATCAGTCCGAAGAAAAGAGAGCACAGCATAATATTCACGGGTTTCCACTGACCGAAGATTAATACTGCCAGAGCCAGGAAACCGTATCCAGCCACGTCAGCATTAAAGTTGGTGGAAGTTGGTACTACAAATACCAGGCCACCCAGACCGCCTAACGCTCCTGAAATCAGAACACCTGCGTACTGCATACGGTAAACGTTAATTCCTGCGGAATCGGCTGCCTGAGGATGTTCCCCGCATGCACGAAGTCTTAAACCAAATCGGGTCCGGTATAAAACAACTGCAGATAAAAGAAAGATGATTATACCAACGTATGTGGTAATATAAGTATTCTGAAATAACAGTGGTCCGATAAAAGGAATACTTCCTAATACCGGGACTGAGACGATGCGGAAGGTGTTGTTAAACGGAACCTGCTGTACACCCTGAATAACACGGGCTATAAAAATTGCAAAAGCAGGAGCGAACATGTTTAAGGCAGTACCGCTGATTACCTGGTTTGATTTCATATTGATGGAGGCGTAAGCATGGAACAGAGAGAATATCATTCCCGTTCCCATGGAAATTAAGATGGCGGCAATCAGCTGAAGCTGGCCGCTCATGGTATTCCCTGTTAAATTTAAAAACAGAATTCCGGTAAAAGCGCCCATGGTCATAATACCTTCCAGTGCGATATTGATAATACCGCTGCGTTCCGAAAACATCGCTCCAAGGGCAACGATCATGAGAGGAATCATGAAATACATGGTCTGCTGAAAAATAAAATAAATAACATTCATGATTTCGTTCCTCCTTTCTCTGTTTCGTTTGAGTTTGTATTTTTCTGGCTCATAAACTTTGACATAATAATCTTAACCATCAGGGCAAAGGCACTGAAGTAAATGATAACTGCAACGATTATATCAATAATTTCCGTTGAAAATTCAAACAACTGTAAATAGAAGCCGCCTGCTGTCAGGTATGCAATAAAAATTCCGGAGAACAGAACCCCGATGGGATTATTCAGACCAAGGAGTGCGACGGAAATACCTGTAAAGCCTTCCGAAGGGAGCACATCTTTAATTTCAATATGCTTTCCTGTACCTGCAAGAAACAGAAGTCCGCCTGCAAGCCCTGCAATGGCTCCTGCAATTACCATGGAAAGTATGATGCTTTTCTTTTCATCAATACCGGCAAATTTGCTGGCATCCCGGTTAAAGCCCACAGCTTTTAATTCATAACCGAATGTGGTTTTATTTAGAACCACCCAGATGAGAATGACAACCAGTATGGCGATTATAATCCCGCCGTTGACACTGGAGCCCTGAAAAATCTTATCCAGACCCATCTTTGGAATGTTGGCAGTAGCAGCCACGTTCTTTGATTCATTCCGCAGATTGTTAAACAGCGGTTTGTAGCTCTTGGTAATCCAGTTTACCAGATACATGCCGATATAATTCATCATAATAGAGGCAATTACTTCATTCACGTTGTAGTAAGCCTTTAATATTCCAGGCACCAGTCCCCACAATGCGCCCATGAGCACGCTGGCAGCCAGGGCTGCAATCCAGTGAACCGGTCCCAGTGAAGTCCAGAGAATGCCCACGTAGACGGCTCCAAAACCTCCCATGATAAACTGACCGGGAGTACCGATGTTAAAGAGACCGGTTTTAAATGCGAATCCTACGGAAAGACCGGTGAGAATAATCGGGGTAGCATAATAGAATACCTGACCGATCCCCTTGGAACCGTGGGTAAAGGCTCCTGTTAATATGGTAGCAAATCCTGGAAGCGCCTGCTCTCTGTTACACAAAAACAGGATTATCAGTCCCACAATCAGACCCAGAATAATGGCGAAAATGGAAGAGACGATACCTGTATGATCTTTGATCTGTTTCGGTTTCATATTTTGCCACCTTCTTTCTTAGCGCCTGCCATATAAAGACCTAATTCCTGAACTGTAATGTTCTGTGGGTCTAAGTCGGCCACAATGCCACCTTCGAACATGACTAAAATACGGTCGCTTAAATTCATAACTTCATCCAATTCCAGCGATATCAGTAAAATTGCGGCACCTGCATCTCGCTGCTTTACCAACTGGTTGTGAATATATTCAATGGCACCAACATCCAGTCCTCTGGTAGGCTGTACTGCAAGAAGAATGTCCGGTGCCTTTGAGATCTCCCTGGCAACAATTGCCTTCTGCTGATTGCCGCCGGACATGCTGCGCGTGGTGGTAAAGGGTCCCTCACTGCTTCGGATATCATAATTTTCAATCAGCTTCTGTGCATAATCAAAGATCTGGTCATTCTTTAAAAATGAACCGCTCTGGAATTCCTTATCGAAGTACTGCTGGAGAACCAGATTGTATGCCAGGTTGTATTCCAGTACAAGACCATGTTTGTGACGGTCCTCCGGTATGTGGGAGAGTCCATGGGTGTTTTTATACCGGATACTTTTTTTCGTCATATCCTCTCTGTTAATTAAGACAGAACCGGAATTTGGATCAGAAAGGCCGGTGATTGCATGGATCAGCTCTGTCTGCCCATTGCCGTCGATTCCGGCAATACAGACGATTTCACCTCTCCTTACCTGAAAGGAGACATCATGAACCAGCTTTTTGGTCTGTCCTTCCCGTTTGGCTTCTACGGATAAATCGTTTACCTCTAACACTACTTCGCCAGGTTCAGATGCTTTTTTCTGAATGGTTAAATTGACCTTACGGCCCACCATCATCTCTGACATCTCTTCCCTGGAGGTATCTGCCACATCTACAGTTCCAATATATTTACCGCGGCGCAGAACGGAACAGCGGTCTGCGACCGCCTTGATTTCATTGAGCTTATGTGTGATGAACAGAATGGATTTTCCTTCCTTTACAAGATCCCGCATGATCTGCATCAGTTCATCGATTTCCTGAGGGGTTAAAACTGCGGTAGGTTCATCAAATATCATGATTTCATTGTCCCGGTACAGCATTTTTAAGATCTCAACCCTTTGCTGCATACCGACAGTAATATCAGATATCAATGCATCCGGATCTACAAAAAGTTTGTACTTTTCGCTTAATTCCATAACCTTTTTTCGGGAATCATCCATTTTTAAGAATCCATGTCTGGTCATTTCCATACCAAGTACAATATTTTGTAAAACTGTAAAATTCTCTACCAGCTTAAAATGCTGGTGCACCATGCCGATACCAAGTGCATTGGCATCCAGCGGACCTGTGATTTTTTCTTCGTTACCACGAACCCGGATCGTACCTTTTTCGGGCTGGTATAATCCGAATAAAACACTCATGAGAGTGGATTTACCTGCTCCGTTTTCTCCGAGGAGGGCGTGTATCTCACCTTTTTTCAGCTGAAGTGTAATGTCATCATTGGCGATGATACCGGGAAATTCTTTTGTGATATGAAGCATCTCAATAATGTAGTCCATAAAATCCCCCTTACTTCGGTACCTATCTCTGGGACCCGGTACCAGGTTAATAAAGTTCTGAATCAAAAAGAAGATGCCGTAAGAGACCAGATCTGATATGACTGGTGAATCAAACGGCATCTCCTTTCCTTGGTATGTCAGCTGTCTGACATCGTGGTATCCCGAAGGGGCTACCTCTTCGGATTATTCTACAAAGTTAATTTTTGTTTTTTCAAGCTTTAAGTCTTTGGTCGGATCGTTATTATCCTGGGACGGCTGTACCAGGGTTACCTTGCCATCCTTTAATTCACCGAGAATTTTAGTGTAATCATCTTTTGTAAATTTGGTGAACTTGGAAGTTTCCATAGGAAGACCAATACCATCATTCTTAGCTGAGAAAATACTTGTCTCGCCGCCTGGGAACTTGTCGTCATAGAAAGCCTTCACACCATCGTATACAGAAACGGAAAGCTGTTTCATGGCAGAAGTGATAACTGTATCAGATTCGAAGCTCTGGTCTACATCAACACCGATTACTTTTTTGCCCTTTTCCTGAGCAGCAGCCATAACAGAGTTGCCAACAGCACCGCCGCAGCCGAAGATGACTTCTGTTCCGTTCTGATACCAGGATGCAGCCATGGACTGTGCTTCCGGAGTAGCAGCGAAAGCACCGGTATAGTTGTACATAATCTCAACATTGTCAATGCCCATTTCTTTCGCAGCGTAATCTGCACCCTCAGCAAATCCGTAACCATAACGGATTACTGCAGGAACTGCCATACCGCCTAAGAAGCCAAGCTTAGTATTGCCGTCTTTTACTGCAGCATAACCAGCTAAGAAACCAGGCTCGTCCTCCTGGAACAGGATAGGCATAACATTGGATTCAGTCTTATATTCAGAATAATCCCCGTTGTGTGGTTCTCCGTCAAGAAGAATAAAGTGTACATCTTTATACTGATCCTGTGCAAGGAATACCGGCTCTTCAAATAAGTAGCCAGGGCATACAACTAATTTGGCTCCGCCTTCAATAGCAAGACCAATTGTTTCTAAATAAGAATCTGTGGTACCTTCCTGAGGCTGATAGTACTTGTAGGAAATCTTGTTCTCCTCTGCGTACTTTTTCATACCTTCCCAAGCACCCTGGTTAAATGATTTGTCGTCGATAGTACCAAGGTCAGTTACCAGCGCCAGTTCATATCCGTCTGATGAATCAGACTTTACAGAAGTTGCACCAGTGGTTTCCGCAGCTTTTTCTGCTGCAGTGGTGGTTTCTGCGGAAGAGGCAGCTGTTGTGGCGGTTCCAGAGTTGGAAGAACCACATGCGCTGAGTGTTGCAGCCATCATGACTGCCATAGCTAATGCGAGAGCTCTTTTCTTCATAATTCTATTTTTCCTCCTGTTATTAATAGATTTTCAGAGATACCTTTAATGTATCATATTTTGGCAATGGAGACAATCTTAATCGACGATATTTTGATGAAAAACTAAGATAAAAATATCAGTTATTTTAAAGGAAATGATTTTACTTTTAAATGTTAACAGGCTCTTTCCTCTTTTTCCTTGTTATTTAATTAAATTATGTTAAACTATTTTAAGAATGATGCAAGGAGACTTAATTATGAAACAAGTAAATTTACTGGAAGATCCTGTGAATAAATTATTTGCAAGATACCTTCTTCCCTCAATTAGTGCAACAATGGTCACATCAATTTATATAGTAGCAGACACTCTGATGATTGGAAGAGGTGTGGGAGCCATTGGAATTGCCGCACTAAATATACTGCTGCCCCTGTTCAGTCTTTTTTTTGCCACAGGTATGCTGTTTGGAGCAGGCGGAGGAATCCTCCTTTCAGTATCAAAAGGGAAAATGAATGATTTAGCTGCAAATCAGTATTATACGGCTGCATTTTTAATGGCTGTTGTGATGAGTACAGTTTATACAGTTTTGGGGCATGTGCTTTTTACTCCTGTGACCAGGTTTCTGGGAAGTAATGAAACGATGGGCCCTTATGTGGAGGAATATGGAAGAATATTGATTTCCGGTGCTCCGGCTTTTTTATTTTCTTCCTTTTATCAGGTATTTGTGCGCAATGATAAAGCTCCCAGAGTTTCTATGACTGCTGTAGTGTCAGGGGGAGTTTTTAATATTATCCTGGATTATATACTCATATTTCCCATGAATATGGGAATGGCAGGGGCTGCGGCGGCCACTGTGACCGGTTCGGCCTTAACACTTGTGATTCTGCTGACTCACCTGGTTTCAAAAGAAAATACCCTGCGATTTGTTGCAGGAGCAAAAATCGGTCAGGCGGCGGAAGTGGTGAAAAACGGTATTTCCAGCTTTTTGCTGGATATGTGCAATGGGGTTGTCACGTTCCTCTTTAACCGCCAGATTCTTTCCATTGCCGGAGAGATGGGAGTGGTGGTTTACGGAATCATATCCAACAGTTCCTATATTGCATCATCCGTTAATAATGGTATTTCCCAGGCAGTCCAGCCCATTCTGGCAACGAATTTCGGTGCAGGTAAAAAGGCCAGGTTAACAAAAGTGAGGCAGCTGGCAGAGAGGACAGCCTCTGTATCCGGAGCTGTGTTCGCAGTGACAGGATTTTTGTTTCCGGCTTTGGTAACGGAAGCGTTTGTAAGGCCTGACCCAGAAATTCTGGCTATGTCAGTTCCAGCTATAAGAATTTATTTCTTGTCCTTTGCTGCAATGGGTATGAATATATTATACACAACATGGTTTCAGTCAGTCATGGAGCCTGGGAATGCTCTTAAAATCTGTCTGCTTCGGGGGATTTTATTAAACAGCTTCCTTGTTTTTCTCCTTCCCGTTTTCATGGGAATCACCGGAGTCTGGACAGTCATGCCTGTGACAGAAGTAATAACCTTTGCGGCGTGTCGAATTATGTTGAAGAAACAGGAGCTTTGACGAATGTGTTTTCGTATATACGAACAAAAATCGCATATCGGAAAAAGACAGACTTTGTAAGTGCTTTCAATGCAATTGTATTTAAAAAAGAGAAAATTACTTCAAATAATCAATGAAAACCTCTTTACTACCCCTTTAATTGTGCTATAATACTTTCAGGGCTTTTCCGCAATGGAAAGCGCGGGGGAGCAGCATAATTTACACTTTTGAGGAGGATTTTACTTATGGCAAGAAAATGGGTTTATTTGTTCACTGAGGGTAGTGCAGATATGAAAAACCTGTTAGGTGGCAAAGGGGCAAACCTGGCAGAGATGACCAATTTAGGTCTGCCGGTTCCGCAGGGGTTTACGATTACGACTGAGGTATGTACTCAGTATTATGAAGATGGGAAAACGATTAATGACGAGATCATGGGGCAGATCATGGATCATATCGAAAAGATGGAAAAAATCACCGGCAAAAAGTTTGGTGATAACGATAATCCTCTTCTGGTTTCCGTTCGTTCCGGAGCCAGGGCATCCATGCCAGGCATGATGGATACGATCTTAAATCTCGGATTAAATGAGCAGGTGGTGGAAGTGCTTGCTGAAAAATCTGGTAATCCCCGCTGGGCATGGGACTGCTACAGAAGATTTATCCAGATGTTCTCTGATGTAGTTATGGAAGTGGGAAAGAAGTACTTCGAAGAACTGATTGATGAGATGAAGGAAAAGAAGGGCGTGACCCAGGATGTGGACCTGACTGCAGAGGATTTAAAAGAGCTTGCAGTACAGTTTAAAGAAGAATATAAGAAAAAAATCGGTTCCGATTTCCCAATTGATCCCAAAGAGCAGTTAATGGAGGCGATCAAAGCCGTATTCCGTTCCTGGGACAACCCGAGAGCGAACATTTACCGCCGTGACAACGATATTCCTTACTCTTGGGGAACCGCAGTTAACGTTCAGATGATGGCATTTGGAAACATGGGAGAAACCTCCGGTACCGGTGTGGCATTCACCCGTGATCCTGCGACTGGAGAAAAACATCTGATGGGAGAATTCTTAATGAATGCCCAGGGAGAAGATGTAGTTGCCGGTGTGAGAACTCCGCAGAAGATCGAACAGTTAAAAGAGGTTATGCCGGAAGTATATCACAAATTTGTAGGTATCTGCAGCATTCTGGAAGATCATTACAAAGATATGCAGGATATGGAGTTTACTATTGAAGATAAGAAGCTTTATATGCTTCAGACCCGTAATGGTAAAAGAACAGCGAAAGCTGCTTTAAAGATCGCCTGTGATTTAGTAGACGAGTTTATGATCACAGAGGAAAAAGCAGTTAAGATGATTGACCCGAGAAACTTAGATACTCTGCTTCATCCTCAGTTTGATGCAGCAGTATTAAAGAAGACAGAGCCAGTTGGAAAGGCACTTGCTGCTTCTCCTGGAGCAGCCTGCGGTAAGATTGTATTCACTGCAGATGATGCGAAAGCATGGAAGGAACGAGGCGAAAAAGTAGTTTTAGTCCGTCTTGAAACTTCTCCTGAAGATATTGAAGGAATGAAGGCAGCCCAGGGTATTCTGACTGTAAGAGGGGGAATGACCTCCCATGCAGCTGTAGTTGCCAGAGGAATGGGAACCTGCTGCGTATCCGGTTGTTCTGAGATTGCCATGAATGAAGCAGCGAAAAAGTTCGTTCTTGCAGGTAAGGAATACCACGAAGGAGACTGGATTTCTCTGGATGGATCTACCGGACGGATCTACGATGGAATTATTCCTACAGTAGACGCAGCTATTGCCGGAGAGTTTGGAAGAATCATGTCATGGGCTGATAAATACAGAAAGCTGAAAGTCAGAACCAATGCAGATACACCTGCTGATGCAAAGAAAGCCAGAGAGCTTGGTGCAGAGGGAATCGGTCTTTGCCGTACTGAGCACATGTTCTTCGAGGGAGACAGAATCGACGCATTCCGCGAGATGATCTGTTCCGATACGGTTCAGGAGAGAGAAGCAGCACTGGAGAAGATTCTTCCGGTACAGCAGGGTGATTTTGAGGCTCTTTACGAGGCGCTGGAAGGAAATCCTGTTACCATCCGCTTCTTAGATCCGCCTCTTCATGAGTTTGTACCTACAGAGGAAGAGGATATTAAAAAGCTGGCGGATACACAGGGCAAGACTGTAGAGCAGATCAAGACAATCATTGATTCACTTCACGAGTTCAACCCGATGATGGGACATAGAGGCTGCCGTCTTGCTGTTACATATCCTGAGATTGCTAAAATGCAGACAAAGGCAGTAATCCGTGCTGCAATCAACGTTCAGAAGGCACATGCAGACTGGAATGTATGTCCTGAAATCATGATTCCTCTGATCTGTGATGAGAAGGAATTACGATTTGTGAAGAAGATTGTAGTTGAGACTGCAGATGCTGAGATTGCAGCAGCAGGCAGCAAATTAACATATCAGGTAGGAACCATGATTGAGATACCGAGAGCAGCACTGACTGCGGATGATATTGCAAAAGATGCAGAATTCTTCTGCTTCGGGACCAATGACTTAACTCAGATGACCTATGGCTTCTCCCGTGATGATGCAGGCAAGTTCTTAAACGCTTACTACGATACCAAGATCTTCGAGAGCGACCCATTTGCAAAACTGGATCAGACAGGTGTAGGCAAGCTGATGGAGACTGCAATCAAGTTAGGTAAAGGAGTACGTCCTGATATGCATGTAGGTATCTGCGGCGAGCACGGCGGAGATCCTTCTTCCGTTGAATTCTGCCATAAGATTGGCCTTGATTATGTATCCTGCTCACCGTTCCGTGTGCCGATTGCAAGACTGGCAGCAGCACAGGCAGCTTTAAATAATAAGTAAGATGAGATTTTCTCTGAGAGAAGAACATAGTTTTTTCCAGGAATAAGATAGAGATCCTTGTATTGACTGAAACGTTTATATGAGGGTCTCTTTTTTGCTCTTTTTTATTGACAGATAATATGGAGGGGGATAAAAAATAGAAAGTCCATGATTAAAACATGACATACAGCTGCCGCATTATGCATGTTATAATTGTTATAAAATTAATTGGGAGGAATATAACATGAATTCAGAAATAATCGCTAAAGCAACTAAGATAATTGAAGAAAAGGCTGTAGGTGGAGATGAGGGTTATTGTGCTTTAGCATTAATTGACATGGATGGCTATCCAACAACCTCAACAATATCCGTATCTAAAGCTGACGGCATAAACTGGCTTACATTCTGTACTGGTTTTGGCAGTGATAAAACCAAAAGAATTGAAAGATGCAACAAAGCAAGTGTTTGTTTTAATGCAGTTAATCATAATATTACGCTGGTGGGTACAATAGAAGTATTGACGGACCCTGAAATTAAAAAAGAAATGTGGTATCATGGACTTGAAAATCATTTCAGCGGTCCTGATGATCCCAATTACTGTGTTTTGCGTTTCACTACAACCCGCTACAATCTTTTTGTGGACTGGAAGGAAGCCAAGGGGGGCTTATAAACAAATATGAATGCGTATGATGAAGGACTTGAGGTTTTAGAAACATTATTTGCAAGAGATTATCAGTTTGCGCTGGCTACATCAAACGATAGTATTCCAGCAGTCAGATTTATTGATACTTTTTATGATAGTGGAGCCTTTTATATTGTAACATATGGAAAGTCTCAAAAAGTAAAGGAGATTGCCGGTTTAAGATTGTTTCGGAGCCTTATGAGGCAATGAAGAGCCATAGTAAAAAGACTATGGCTTTTTCAACGAGCAAAACCGGAATAATTACGAGGTATAAATAATGACCTGAAATAATGGTAGAATAAAATAATTATGCCCAGTGACAACGAAACAATAATGTCAAAGTTAAAAGGGGAAAGACTCATGAATAAAAAAAATTTCTTATCTTGTTTTTTAGTTATTGCTTTAACCGGCTGCTCCTATTCAGGAAGAACAGCAGCTGCCACAGCGCAGCCGCAAGAATGTCAGACTGCTGCCTTAGTTCAGGAGTCTTTAGACGGGACGAAGCAGGAAGACTCATGGCAGACTGCCTATAAGGATATAATAAGTCATGGGGGCGGTCATCTGCCTGACCCGTATCAATTAAGGGGTATAGATGGAATGAATCCATCGGTCTATCTGGGGACTCATGATTTTAATGGAGACGGGATTCCTGAATTAATATTGGGTGATGGGATTTCTGTTAGCGTGTATACTTATGAAAATCATGGATTGAAAAAGGAAGCGGACCTTTATGAGCCGGAAGGCTGGTATATTATTAATGAATTATACTTACAGAATAATTGCCTCATTCTAGTGAGCAATGGATCGGATGGATGCGGATATGTAGGATTTACCTGGCAGAATAGTGCCTATATTACCGGGACACATGATGATTACAATCCTGACAGGTCTTATTTGAATGATGTTGAGACTGCATATAAAGCTTTTGATGATGTATTCCATATAACAAACCTGGAAGACGACTGTAAAAGATCTTTAATTAAGAGGAATAAGGAGAGCGGTGATCTTACATGGGACTGGTCTGATGTAAGATGGTAAAATGAATAAGGTGGGCAGCAAGTTCGGGGAGGATTCTGGAGAATCCAGTCCCGGACTTTTTTTGTTGAATAATTTAAAGATACAACCAAGAATTAATAGGACTATAATGATATAAAGTGATAAAATGCCGAATAATATGGAGATTTCTCCATGTTATTCGGCATTTTTTACGTGATTCCATAAATTGATAGTTTTTTATCTACAATCATATTATGCGAAAAAATTAAAGATTCAGAAGAATTTAGTTTACAATATTACCCTTTTTTTCTTTTTGCCTTTTAGGAGGTAAGAAAATGGGAGAAAGTGTTCATGTAATTATTGAGGAAATAAAAGAAGGTAATAAGGAAAAATTCTTACTGATTGTAGATAAAATGGCACCATTGATTAATAAGTATGTACGTCTTTTATACAAAGATGAAAAAGAGGACATGCATTCAGAATTTATACTAAGTCTGTTGGAGGCCATCAATTCAATGCAATATTATAAGGATGACGGGCAATGTGTATATTTTTTAAGCAGAGCCCTAAAAAACAAATTCTTAGAACAGTATAAAAAAAGCAAGCAGCATTTTGATTCTGAGGCTTCTGTTGAGGATGAGTTTTTTACTGAGATCAGCATGGATCAGCCTGTTTACGATGACTGGATGTTTCATGAAGATCTAAAAACTATGCTTTTAAAGACGGAAGGGAAACAGGCTGTTATATTGTGGGATATCGTCTTTCATGAGGAGTCGGATGCAGTGATTGCAGACCGGCATTTGGTATCCCGCCAATACGTGAACCGGGTCAGAAGAAAATTTTATAATCTTCTGAAAGACAACTACTACAAATAAAAAAAGAAGACGTTGGAGGAGGTGCAGTTATGGAAAAAAAACTGGTTTTGGAAAAAAGCGCAATGGGAATCATCAGTGCCTGGATTATGGATCAATTCGGACTTTTATTTCCTGCTGTTTCTTTATTGACCATACTTATGATTACGGATTACATATCAGGTATGCTGGCCTCCAAAAAGGAGGCACTTGACAACCCTGACAATAATCTGTATGGCTGGAGCAGCAGGAAAAGCCGGATTGGCATCTATAAAAAGGTAAGTTATATATTCATCATTCTGGCGGCAGTCAGTACGGATTATGTCATCTATAAATTTTCTACTGAGATCGGAATTAAATTTGAGCATAAAACAATCTTTGGATTATTGGTGTCTGTCTGGCTTATAATTAATGAATTAATTTCTATTTTAGAAAATGCGGGACGGATGGGTGCCAGAATGCCTGAATTTCTCCAAAAAGTCCTCACGGAATTACGGGGCAAAATGGATAAAGACTAAAAAAAGATTACTCCTTCCGGGGGTTACTCCTGCCGGTGAATTTGGATAATATAAGGGTGGAAAATACTAATATATAAATCAGCGCCTCTAAGAAAATGTAATTTTCAAGATTCAAAAATAGAAAGCTCAGTGCAGCAAGAAAGCTGAGGAACAGTGTCCGGTCAGTTTTATGAGTAAATGTCTTGTTTTCGTCTGTGTCTACCGGGCGGTTGGGATGATCGACAGCCCCTGTGATTTTGATCAGTACCATAAAAGCAAAGTACAGCAGAAACGAAACAGGAGCTGTCAGACTGTAATATTTCACGATCAGAAGTATGAAAGTCATGGTGGCACAGGAGAAAATCAGACAGGAGAAGTACGACTTTAAATGCAGTCCTCCGTTAAAGGAACGGAGAGGAATAAACAATAAAAAGAACAGCAGACATTCTACTTCCATATGCAGGAAAGCCGCAATGCAGAGACTGCAGACCAGATTTAAAAACAGTTCCAGAAAGCTTTGAAACCCATATAAATAAATTTCATAGTCTTCCTTTGAAATAACTTCTTTTTTTAGTATATAATTAGTAAATGCGATAGACAGCCGTTCCATATTATGAGCCTCCTTTTCATTCTTCCGGTTCCTGATATAAGATCACAACCGCTTTAAATATATTTCCCCGAACCTGCGTGATGGCTTCACCGTTGCAGGCGGCTACAGCCTGCTCGATGGAAAACAGACCAAGTCCATGATGAGCAGGATTTTTCTTAGTGGTCAAAAAATGTTTCTGACCGTCTGTAAAGCGCTCCCCCTCAAAGGTATTCCAGACAACAATAGAAAGGATTCCCTTCTGATAGGACATTTCCAGTTCGATTTTCGGATGCCCGGTTTTCATCTGGCGGCAGGCTTCCAGGGCGTTTTCTAACAGGTTGCCAAGAATGATAGTTAGATTTCCGTTCTGGAAAGGCATTGTGGGGGGAATAAAAATATTGGTGCTAAATTCTATATTTTGTTTCCGGGCGACGGAACATTTATAATTTACAAGAGAATCCACCACAATATTACCGCTGTGGGATATTTCGTGTATTTTTTTTGAGTTTCCCTTTTCTAAAAGTGCGGTGAGATAAGTGGCGGCATCTTGATTTTTACCTGAATTTACCATGCCCAATATGGTGATTAAGTGCTGCTTCATGTCATGGCGCAGCAGACGGATTTGTGTATTTTGTATCTCCCGTTCCTCTGCCTGCCTGCCGCAAAGCTCTAATTGCTGTTCATAGAGCAGAGTCTTTTTTTGATACTCCGAATTTGCTGCCAGAGATTCAAACACCTCAAAAATAATATAATTAATAAGCATCATTAAAATACCGGATATAAAGGAAAAAAGAAGCTCATTTTCAGCTGTGCTGCTGATCAGAAAGACGTTATGCATAATATAGATACTTCCAGCAGGTACCATAAGCAAAATCGCCATGTACCGGAATGAAATATCACCAGTGCTTTTATGCTGCAGACAATGCCCGGTTACAATTGCAAAAACCAGCATTACGATTTTAGATATAATGGCCCCTGAGAGGCCGGCTTTATCATCTAAATGCAGCATATTTAAGATCATATGTATGATAATTTCCACCAGCATCCAGATTGCACAGATTAAAAAAGAGAACAAGGCACATTTTTTCCAGCTTTCTGAATAAGAAATACTGGTTGCAAGAAAGACAAAGATCATGTTGATCAAAAGTGTCAGTACTGGTGAGATTCCGTTTCTAATACCCAGAAACAGCTGAAAGAAATAATAGGCCACCCAGATAATATACGTCGTAGGCTTTTTCCAGGAGGGCACAAAAAATGCGTTGATGCACTTACGTATGACCAAAATATAAAATAGTGAGAGAAAAGGACTTACAACAGTGGCAGAAAGAATATTCATACTATTTTAACCCCGCTTTCTTACTGGCCAGATCACATAACTGTTTGCGGATTTTCTTTTGCCTGTCTTCACTGATCTGCAGTGTAGTTGATTTACCTCCATTTTCTATAACAAGACTGGAAAAATTCATGGTGCTGACATAATCATAATTTACGAGATAAGACTGGTGTATCCGCAGGTAACGTTGTTTGTTTCCGTTTAACTCTTTCTCCACATCATTGAGTTTTCCGTAAAAATATTCCGTTCTGCCATCTTTTAAATAAATATAAACAATACGGTTGCGGCTTTCAAAATAGACAACATCCTTTAACGCCACTTTCTTAATCTCTTTATTAAAGTTAAATTGAAAATAGACATTGCTCTCATTGATCCGTTCATACGCCTCTTTAAAATACCGGGAGAATTTTGCAGTATCCAGCGGCTTAGAAAGAAAACGGAACGGTTCTACTTCAAACAATTCTTTTAGATACTGTTCGTATCCGGAAATATAAATTAACAACGCAGTCTTGTCTTTCAGCCTGATGCGGCGTGCGGCTTCAATTCCATTTTCCTGTGACATCTCTATATCAAGAAAAATCAGGTCAAATACATTACCTAAATGCACGTATTTCGTTAGCATGGAACCGTCAAAAAATACGTCGACTTCAATATCAATACCGTTCGCCAAAGCTTCTGCCTTTATTAATTTCTCTAACATTCCTGTAAAAAGAACATCGTCATCACAAATTGCTATTCTTAACATACTTACCCTTCCCCATGTAAACTTTGTACTTTATTCTTGCAAAAATGAAACATGTATATAATGTATATCGTACGATACCTCCCATTAATTAAAAGGGAGAAATAAGAGCTTTTGTCGCATTTTGTCTAATTGATCCCATTAAAAATTACTTGCAGATTCGAAATTTCAACATGCTGTAATTTTTTCAATGGAAATATAATATTTTCTTATTGCACTAAAAATATTATATCACATTTTATTGTGAAACATGGAGGTAACAAAATTGAAACCCTATTTAATTTTAATTATTTTTCTCTGTACCCTGTTTTTAATTGTAAATCTGATCCATCTGATTCTGGAAAAAAATGATAATCGAATATCCAACAGAAAAATTTATGTAATAAATATGGTGACTGCTGCTGTCATTTCTAATTGTATAGAGTGGAGTGAAATGCAGTTTGAAAGGAGGGCTGCATTTTTGGGGGAAAGTTTTATATCCCTGCTTAATCTTATTAATATTTTGTTATGTCTGATTCTGGTGCTGTTCATGCTTTTTGTTAAGAATGACAAAGAGAGGATTCATCAGTGCCAAAATCGGGAATAATTACGAGCAGTGTCGTTTTTATTACAACTTGTCATTTTTGATCTACTGAATTTGTATAATGGCACTATCTTAATGTCTTTATAATAATGGAGGTAGAAAGAATGGAACGTAAAGGTAATATTGCAGCTAAATTCATGGAACAGGTAGCCAGAAAATCTGTAGAAATGGCTTCTCAAAGCAGATGCATGTACATCTATCACCAGCCGAAGATGCCGGCAGAGTTTAAGAAATTTAAGAAATAAGCATCAGGGCATTTTAAATTACCTAATTTTCTGCCCTACATGATAACCTTTTGAAAAAATTGGCTATAATTTTAACAGGACTTCCTCAAAGGGAACCAATCATGGAGGGCAGATAATGAGAATTCCAAAACACATCGGAATCATTCCTGACGGAAACAGGCGTTGGGCTGTGGAGAACGGAATAAAGAAAGAAGAAGGGTATGATAAGGGCATCTCGCCTGGCATGACTCTTTACCGGCTCTGCAGAGATCTGGGAGTGGAAGAAATGACCTTTTATGGCTTTACCGCAGACAACACCAAACGTCCTGCGGTACAGCGGGAAGCATTTTCCAAGGCCTGCGTGAAGGCTGTAGAGGTGCTTGCTAAGGAGAACGCACAGCTTCTGGTGGTTGGGAAGACTTCTTCCGCCATGTTTCCGGAAGAGTTAAAACCATATACTAAAAGGGTGTGTTTCGGTAACGGGGGAATGAAAATCAACTTCCTTATTAATTATAGCTGGGAATGGGATTTGGGACTGTCAGACGGGACCATAGGCCCAAAGCTTAAAACCTCGGATGTATCCAGAATGGATCTGATAATCCGGTGGGGAGGAAGAAGAAGACTTTCCGGTTTTCTTCCGGTTCAGTCCGTTTATTCGGATATGTATGTAGTCGATGATTACTGGCCGGATTTTAAAACGGATCATGTTTACAAAGCACTGGAGTGGTACTCCAGACAAGATGTGACCCTGGGGGGGTAAAAAAAGAGAATTGTATATCATGAAAGGGCAGCCTTGCGGGGCTGCCTTTTTTATGTGGTAATATGAGATTATTTATATGAAAAATCTCCAGATATTGGTAAAATATGCTATGATAATTTAGTAAAATACGATAAAATTATCTGAAATACACAACTAAAGGAGCAAAGCTTGATCGGACGACTACTAGATAGGTATAAAAGCTATCATATAGCAAAGAAAATTCTTATTATTCTGCTGGCAGGATCAATTGTGCCGTTAATGATTATGGAAACATTTACGTGTATTATTGCGGCAAGTACATTAAAAAGACAGACAGACAGCCTGATGGAGAGCAATATGAAGCTGTCTCAGAAAGGATTGGAGGATTACTTTTCCCAGTATGACAGTATTATTATGTCGGTCTACACAGAAAACCAGTATGCACTGAAACTGGAAAAATTAAATGTCTGGGACTCGAGAAATTACTATCTTATAAAAAAAGAGCTGGAAGATGATATGGAGAATATCTCATACCTGCACCCGGAAATTTTGGGAATTGCAGTGGTTACACTGAAAAAGGAGTGCATTGGTTATGATTCAGTTACCAACAGTACCATAAACAGCTTCTGTTTTCCGGCAAAAGAGAGAAGCTGGCTAAAAGTGGCAGACGAGACTTTCTTAAATACCAGGACAGTCTATTCTGATATTGTAAACCGAAGGGGGGACAACGGAAAAAACCGGAATATACTGTATCTGGGACACAGAATTGCAGATATCAACAATTACAGTCAGGGGACAGTTGGAAGTATTCTGATTTGTCTTGATGAAGAAGAGATTCGGGAGACATATTCCCAGGTGGACCGGCAGGACAGGACTGTTTCTTTTCTTTGTAATACAAAAGGAACAATTATATCCAGTAATCGGAAAGAACTTATAGGAACCCAAATTGATCCTGTTATGAAGACACGGTTTTCCAGCATTTATACGAAGCCGGTTCTCGATGGTCAATATGTACTGGTTACCATTCGGGACAACAGAGAGCTTCTGAAGGATTTTAAATATATTTTTGAAGTCATTATTTTATTAACCATCCTGATTATAATAACAAGCATTTTGATTATGCTCCGGTTTGCAAAATCTTTCCAGGTCAGGGTAGAAAAGATAACATCAGCCATGGACAAGGCTTACAAAGGGGATTATACAGTTCAGATCATCCATTCCTGGCAGGATGAATTTGGAATAATTGCAAGGCACTTTAATCACATGGTTACAAAGATAGACCAGTCGGGCAAAATGGAAAAGGAAGCTCTTCTACGGGAGAAGAATGCGGAACTTAAGGCACTGGAAGCACAGATCAATCCTCATTTTCTCTATAACACCCTGGATGCCATTAACTGGATCGCAATAGAAAATGAGCAGTTTCTCATTAGTAAGATGTTAAAGAATCTGGCAAATATTTTGCGATACAGTATACATAAAAGCAATGGAGTGGTCAGTGTAAGAAGTGAAACAGAGTATTTAAAGCAGTATATTTTTCTCCAGCAGCAGCGTTTTTCCTTTTCCTTCCACTGCATCATGGATATTGATGAGGAGGTAATGGATCTTAAGATGCATAAGCTTTTATTTCAGCCTCTTATTGAAAATTCCATTAATCACGGCTTTCCCGGTAAGTCAGGAGAGGATCTGATCACCATAACCATAAGGAAAAAAGGGGAAAGGCATCTGGTGATCCAGGTTAAGGACAATGGAAAAGGAATGGACCCTGAGCTGATTTATGAGCTTAATCATTACGATTATTCTTTAAGCTCTCTGGAGGGGAGTATCGGGGTAAGAAATGTTATCATGAGAATCAGGTATTACTATGGAGATGAGGGGCGTTTTGAAATTGAATCAGACGGAAACGGGACTACAGTCAGGGCAGAAATTTTATTTGAATAGAAGGCAGGAGGCAGAAAGGCATGAGAATTCTCGTTGTAGAAGATGAACCTAATACCAGAAACGGAATCATTAAAATTATTGAGACATATACCGGGTACAAGGTTGTGGGAGGCACAGGTGATGGTGAAACGGGACTTTCAGAGGCTTTGCGGTTAAAGCCTGATGTGGTAATTACAGACATTAACATGCCGCAGATGAACGGTCTTGTTATGATTGAACGGATGAGAAAAGAAGGGTGTGAGGCTGCCGCTGTTGTACTTACCGGTTACTCGGAATTTGAATATGCCCAGCGGGCCATCCAGCTGTCGGTTGTGGAATATCTGTTAAAACCCTTAAGCGTAGAGGATATTATTAGTGTGCTGAAGGCTGTGGAAAACAGACTGTCAAAAACCAGGGCGAAGACGGTATCACCTCAGCAGCTGTTATTTTCCTTGTTGACCGGAGAACGAAAAGAGGAAGTCATGAAGCAGTTCGCGGGAGAAATCTGCTATCAGAACGGTCAGGAGATTTCTCTGTTTTTAATTCAGTCGGAGAGTATTCTGGAGGATACCACAAAACAAATGGCCGAACTGTTAAAGGAGAGTCTGGAGGCTAACTGCCTGACCAGTTTTTTTACCTTTCTTCTGCCTTATGAAAGGCAGATATTGGTTATGATTCTAGACGGACAAAGTGTCTGGTATTTAAAAAATCTGTTTCAGACCAGGATTATTAAGGACCTGAGGGAAAAAGGAGAATTTATAATCAGTTTTGAAAGTATTAATGGAATTGGTGAATTAAAGGATACCATCAGGCAGATGCAGGATGGATTAAGCTACAGTTTTTTATTCTCTGAAAGCTGTATTATAGATCAGGAGCTGATAAATGGGCTGACATTTGAAAGGATTGATTATCCAGAGTACTTAGAGCATGGGGTAAGGAGGGAGATAAAGAATGGGAATCAGGCTGGAATCAGACGTCTGGCAGGGCTATTTAAGGAACAGGTCATCTTGCACAGAGAACGGCCTGAAATAATAAAAAACCACACGGTCCGATTTGTTATGGCGATTCTTGATACAGCAAGAGAACTGATGACAGAGAAGGATGTAGACGGACTGTATCAGTATCTTTTAAATGATATGATGAAAACCGGAATCAGAGAGATATTTTTAAATAATTACTGGAAAATCATCGGTATGGTGACAGATGAACGGGACAGCACAGCTATTACGGATAACGGGATGATATTAAATGTCATTGGATTTATACGGCAGAACTATGCAAGGGAAATATCTCTTACAGAGGCGGCGGAGCTGGTAGGAATCACTCCGGAATACTTAAGCAAGCTGTTTACCAAGGAGATGGGGATTAACTTCACTGCATTTTTGGGAGAATTCCGCATCAGCACAGCAAAAAAACTGCTCGCTTCCGGCAAATATAAAATTTATGAAGTAGCAGAACTTGTGGGATATAAGGATACCAAATATTTTAACAAAGTGTTCCGCTCCATAGCAGGAGTCTGTCCGTCGGATTACAGAAAGGGGGTATAGCTTTGAACCGGATGACTGGTAAATTACTTATTATGGCCTGGACGGTGGTTTTCCTTTTACTGATGGGAGTTCTGGTGAATTTCAGCAGGGAAACCAATGTGGTACCCTCCCCTGAAAAGTCAAAAAAAAAGCTGGTGGTTATGGCAGTTTATGAAGAGGATGAAAGTGATGAATACTTAAAAAAGGTACTTGATGAATATTCTGCAATATCGGGGAATCCCACGGTGGTCACTGAGTATGTGGCTCAGTCTGCCTTTCAAAAGCAGCTTTGCCTTTATAAGGATCAGAACAGCCTTCCGGACTTAATTATCTGTGACAGTGTGATGACGCCTGCACTTCAGTCTATGGATATTCTACGGGATCTGTCAGATTATATGACAGGGGAGAGAACCAGCCGTTTTCTGAAGCATGCTTATGGAAGCTGTGTGGTGAATGGAATCTGCTATGGGGTACCTTTTACCAGCAATCCTTATGTCATGTTTTATAACAAAGACCATTTAGCCAGATACAAAAAAAAAATTCCGGATAATATGGAAGATTTTTATAAGCTCTGCAGAGAGACCAAAAGTCTGGGTACCTACAGCTTTGGAATTGCAGTCAGGAATAAGGAAGATATTGCTTCCAGTTTTCTGCAGATGGTCTATTCGGCAGGAGGGAATCTTCGTAGTCTGGATTCGGAAAACAGCCTGAAATTATATGAGATACTTGCAAGGATGCGGGATGAGGGAATCATTGCCCAGGATGTGATTAGCTGGAATCAGAAGGATTTAATGCAGGCCTTTTCCAGTGGATATGTAAAAATTGCTGTTGCCAGGCTAAGCTCCATGTCGCTTTTAGAACACTCTGCCAGTCAGATAAACTATGAAATAGCGGAAATCCCGTATATTCAGAAGCAGACATTTCTGTTTCAGGGAGATATGATCGGGGTTACAGAGAAAGCAGATGAGCCAGAGGCGCTAAAATTGCTTGATTATATAACCTCACCGGAGGTAGCAGAGTCCTATTATAAAAACACCTATAGTCTATCGGTAAGAACCGATGTTTGTGTTAATCCGGGAAAAGTGCGGGGACTTTCAGATGGTTTTGTGCAGCGGGAGCGAAATCAGAGTGTTTTAAAAAGTACTTATTCCACTTGGTTTATTATATCTGATTCCATTGCGGGGGCAATGTCGGACTTTTTCGGGGACAAATCCATGACTCCACAGGCGGTTGCAGCCAGGCTTCAGGGAGAGATCCGAATTGCAATTCTGGAAAGGTAAGCAGAGATTAAATTTACACCCCTTTTCTAAAAATTTGGAATACACCGGGGAAAATTCTTATGCTATGATTCATCTAACAAATAAAAAGGAGAGGGTATTATGAAAAAAATGAAACGGATTCAGGCAGCAGCGCTTGCTTCAGTAATGGCGCTTTCCTTAACGGCTTGTCAGGGGGCAGGAAGTAAGCCGGAGACCCAGGGTGGAAGCACAGCGGCAGCAACACAAAAGGAGACGGAAAAACCGGCTGATAAGACAACGGAAGCAGGAAAAACAAAGATCAGCATTACCTTCCGTAATGACGGAAGCGATGTGCTGAAAAAGTGGTTTGAACATGCCTACGAAACCTATGAAAAGAAAGACTCTATTGAGCTGGATATTGCACCGATCACTGCATCAGAGGGGGATTATTTTGCAAAGGTGGCTCTGGCTCTTCAGTCGGCAGACACGGCGCCGGATATTGTATGTGAAGACACCTTCCAGCTGCCATCAGATGTGGCAGCCGGATATTTAACTGATCTTTCCGGTTATTTAAAGGACTATAAGGAATGGAATGACGGAACCTTCTACGGGGCACTTGTAGATGGCGTTACCTATGACGACGGAAGCGTATATGGAATTCCATATTGCACAGATACCAGAGGACTCTGGTATAACAAGGATGTATTTGCTGCAGCAGGACTTGACACTAACTGGCAGCCAAAAACATGGCAGGATGTTCTTGATACCTGCAAAATCATTAAAGAAAAATGTCCGGATGTGGTTCCATTCTGGTGCAATTCCGGAGTAGCAACCGGTGAAGCAACTTCCATGCAGACCTATGAGATGCTTCTTTATGGTACAGGAGAGCAGCTTCTTGACAACGACAAATGGATAGTGAAAAGCGATAATATTTTAAAATCTTTAAATTTCATCAGTACAATTTATAAAGATGGTTATGGTCCTTCCTTGTCAAAAGTTTTAAATGGTGAGGCAGGCAACATCGCCTCCAGAGAATATTTACCAAAAGGCAAGCTTGCAATTACCTTAGACGGTTATTGGATGACCGGAAATTACAAGGAAACCGGAGCTGCACCATGGCCGGAGTATAAAGATAAGCTTGGAATCGCAGCCATGCCAACCAGTGAAGGGCAGGCGCCCGGAAGCATCACCATGTCAGGCGGCTGGGCATTATCCATACCGCAGCTGTCCGATCAAAAGGATGCAGTCATGGATTTTATCAAACACTGCATGAGCTATGATGTATATTTAGATACCATCATTGCCCAGGGAAATATTGCCACAAGAACCGACATTGCGAAAGATGCTTCTTATTCTTCTCAGCCGTTTATGGAAACCTGCACCGGCTTCCTCTCAGGAGCGTTCTACCGTCCGAGAAACAGCCAGTATACTACCGTTACTACTCACATTCAGACAATGGTAGAATCCGTCGTATCCGGCACCAGTCCGGAGGATGCAATGGCACAATACAAGTCAGATGTGACCAACAGCGTAGGCGCGGAAAATGTAGTGGAAAAATAAACTCAAAATGAGGTCAGAGAGGGCAGGTTAGTCATGTACCTGCCCTTCCCTTTTACCGCATTCCAAAAGGAGGCAACTATGAAGAAAAAACAAAGCGGCCTGTTGGAAGAGGCGAACAAATCGGTACTGTTGATGCCGTCAGTCCTGCTTCTACTTGTTTTCTTTGTCGCTCCCATACTGCTTACGGTATATTACTCCTTTACCAACTTAGCTTTGTCAGGGGAGAATGCCAGGCAGTTAAAATTTATCGGACTGAGTAATTATTTTACCATGTTTAAAGACAGGACTGTCCGCATCAGCATTGTAAACACGCTGGTATTCCTGCTTGGAAGCCTGATTGGGCAGCAGGTTTTAGGTTTTATTATCGCTCTTAATATGAGAAATAAGAACAGGATTTTCAGAGGAATTGTAGGTCCCATCTTTTTAGCAGGCTGGATTATGCCTGAGGTGGTAGTAGCCCTTTGCTGCAGCACCTTTTTTGGAGACAGCGGAACTTTAAACCAGATTTTTTCTTTTTTACGCCTGCCGCAAGTGGAATTTTTATTTGCAGTTCCTATGCTTACGGTAATACTGGCAAATATCTGGCACGGAACAGCATTTTCCATGATGAACTTTCAGTCAGCTCTTGATGGAGTACCAGCAGATATTGAGGAAGCGGCAAGAGTGGATGGAGCAGGACCATTTCAGACCATGATCCGGATTATCCTCCCATGCATTAAAAATACCATTGCAACCAATACAATGCTGAATACGCTGTCCACTCTTGGAGTGTTCGGATTGATATATATGATGACAGGAGGCGGACCGGGAACAAAAACCCTCACTCTTCCCATTTTTATGTACAGACAGGCATTTATTTCCCAGCAGCTGGGATATGGAACTGCCATATCCATGATCCTCCTGGTGATTGGAATTGTTCTGAGCGTATTTTATACCAGAATTATGAGAAATGATTAAAGGAGGCAACGACATGTATTGGAAATTTCGTAAAACAATACCTTATGTGGTATTGACACTTTTAGCTGTAATATTTGCTCTGCCTCTTCTCTGGATTTTACTGGCCTCCTTTGATGTCAATGCTTCCCAGGCAGTGAAAATGCCTTCTCAGTGGACCATGGAGAATTATAAAACCATTCTGCTTAATCAGGCAAATCAGAGAGCATTTGGAAATGGGCTTCTCATTTCATTAGGACAGTCCGTACTGGTGGTGCTCATTGCCGGTTTTGCGGCTTATCCTTTGTCAAGATACGAACTTCGTTATAAAAACATATTTTTATATACGATTTTATTTATGACCTCACTTCCCATTACAGCAGTAATGGTTCCGGTTTACAAAATGTTTCTGACAGTAGGGCTGTATGATAAAATCGGAGGACTCATACTATTTCTCACGGCAACCTCCATGCCTTATGGAATCTGGCTGATGAAGAATTTTATGGATAATGTGCCAGTGGAGCTGGAGGAAGCCGCGTGGGTGGATGGAGCATCTGCCTTTGGCAGCTTAAGAAAGATTATCGCACCTCTTATGTTTCCAGGTATCTGTGTCGTATTTATTTTCACTTTTTCCGGTAGCTGGGGCAATTTCTTTGTTCCTTATATTTTGCTGCAGACTCTTGATAAGTTCCCCGCTTCGGTGACACTTTATCAGTTTTTCGGTCAGCATGGAATGGTAATCTATGGACAGTTAGCGGCGTATTCCGCAGTTTATGCAGTTCCGTCCATTGTCCTTTATGTTCTGTCTCAGAATTACATGTCAAAAGGCTTTAACATGGCCGGAGCAGCCAAGGGCTGATAAAAAAGGAGGAATTACACGTGATTTTAATAAAAGAGAGAATAGGCAAGCTGTTAAGTGATTTACAGTCTTTGATTTATAGAGAAGATATTCCGGTATCGGAGTATCGGATGCTCAAATCAGCAGAACGGTTTGAGCATGTCAGTGATTTGGATACGCAGTCCTGGGAGAAGCTTTCAAAAGAAGAACTTTGGGGTGGACACAGAGAATATTACTGGTTTGAAACGGAAGTCACCATACCAGAGGAGTGGGAAGACCAGTGCGTAATTTATGAACTGCGGACGGGACGGGAAGGCTTCTGGGATGCCACTAATCCCCAGTTTACCATCTATGTAAATGGTGTCAGACGTCAGGGACTGGATGTAAATCACCGGGAAGTACTTTTGACCAAACAGGCAAAAGCAGGAGAGACTTTTCGTATTATTTTATCTGCGTTCACGGGAGATCAGAACTTTAAGCTGGTAATGGATTCTAAAATCCGCATTCTCGACCAGGAGACGGAACAGTATTTTTATGATGTATCCGTTCCTTATGAGACTGCAAAACTGCTGCCTGACGGAGACAGCAGCTGTATTGCTATTTTAACGGCAGCAAATGAATCTTTGAATCTGCTGGATTTAAGAAAGGAGTACTCGAAAGAATACTATGAGAGTTTAAAAAAAGCTTCCGCCTATATGAAGGAGGAATTTTATAACCGGTACTGTGGCAAAGAAAGCAGGACCATATGCTGTGTGGGGCATACCCACATTGATGTTGCATGGCTGTGGACTCTGGCTGTTACAGAGGATAAGGCAGTGAGAAGCTTTTCCACTGTTCTGGAGCTGATGAGACAATATCCGGAATATATTTTTATGTCCAGTCAGCCCCAGCTTTATAAATATGTAAAAAAGAACGCCCCCGATGTGTATGAAGAGATTAAAAAGCGTGTAGCAGAGGGAAGATGGGAAACTGAAGGCGGCATGTTTGTGGAAGCGGACTGTAATTTATCCTCTGGAGAGTCACTGATCAGGCAATTTCTTCACGGGAAGGAATTCTTTCGGGAAGAGTTTGGAACAGACAACGTGATTTTATGGCTTCCCGATGTATTCGGTTATTCCGCCGCACTTCCGCAGATTATGAAAAAATGCGGAATACGGTACTTTATGACAACCAAAATCAGTTGGAATGAATTTAATAAAATGCCCTATGACACCTTTTACTGGGAGGGCATTGACGGAACTAAAATCCTGACCCACTTCAGCCCAAGCAGGGAATATAATAAGGCGGCAGTTTTAGGAGGAACAGAGACAGAGCATTTTACCACCTATAATGCGTATTTGAATTCCACCTATGTAAAAGGAGCCTGGGAACGGTATAGTCAGAAATACTTAAATAATGAAGTGCTGATGTCCTTTGGATATGGCGACGGAGGCGGTGGTCCTACAAAAGATATGCTGGAAAATCAGAGAAGGCTTGAGAAGGGAATTCCAGGCTGTCCCAAAACGAAAATGACCACTTCCAGAGGGTTCTTTGAAAATCTGGAGAATGAGGTAAAGGGACATAAGTATCTTCCTTCCTGGGTAGGGGAACTTTACCTGGAATATCACAGGGGAACTTATACCTCTATGGCGAGAAATAAAAAATACAACCGTAAGTCCGAGTTTCTTTTCGAAAATGCGGAATGTTTCGGGATGCTTAACCGGATACTGACAGATAGCGCCTATCCAAAGAAAGTCATTGACGAAAGCTGGGAAGTTATTTTAAGAAATCAATTTCATGATATCCTTCCAGGCTCATCCATAAAAGAGGTGTATGAGGATTCCAGAAATGAGTATGAGAAGATTACAAAGACTGGTAACGAATTAGTGGATCTGGCTTTGGATCAAGTGACAAAGCAGATAGCCGGGACTAAAAACACACTGGTTGTCTTTAATCCCAACAGCGTCTCAGGGGAAGGAGTGGTATCCGTAAAGCTTCCAAAAGGCATGAAAAACCCTGGAGTCACAGATGGAGATAACAGGCTTCCGGTACAGCTTACAGAAGATGGAACCGTGCTGTTTTGCCCATCCGGGGTACCGTCAAAGGGTTATCGCACATTTGTTTTGACCGAAGAGAATGGGAATGGTGTTAAAACCCTGCTCACGGCAGATGAGAGACATCTGGAGAATCAGTTCGTCCATGTTGCCTTAAATGAGAAGGGGCAGATATCTTCCATCTACGATAAGATTATGGAACGTAAAGTTCTTCCGGATCAGAAATGCGCCAATGTGCTGATGACCTACGAGGACCGCCCACATAATTATGACGCCTGGGATGTAAATAATTATTATGTGGAAAAATCCTGGGAAGTTACAGATGTTACTTCTATGGAACTTGTGGAAAACGGTCCCATCCGTGCCACTGTCTGTGTAAAGAGAAAATACCTGGATTCTGTTATTGAACAGTACATTTCCCTCACTTATAACAGTCCTGAAATTCTTATACGCAACGAGATCGAATGGAAGGAAAAGAATATTTTTATGAAATCCATCATACCCTTTGACGTTCATACAGACGAGGCTGTCTTTGATATTCAGTATGGAAATGTAAAGCGCAAGACCCACTATAATACCATGTGGGATTATGCCAGATTTGAGGTATGCATGCATAAATGGCTGGATGTTTCCGAGGGTGATTACGGAGTCAGTGTATTAAATGACTGTAAATATGGTTGTCATGTTCATAATGGAGAGATCGGAATCTCCATGTTAAAATCAGCAGTATATCCAAATCCTGACGCAGACAAGGAGCATCACAGCTTTGTATTTTCCATCTATCCTCATAAGGGGGACTGGAAAGAAGCAGGTACGCCAAAGAGGGCTTATCTTCTTAACAATCCCATGGCTGCAAGATTAAAAGAATCTGATGAAGGCAGTCTGCCAGGCGAATTCTCCCTTGTTAAAACAGATGCAGACAATGTGATTATCGAAGTGGTAAAGGAAGCAAGAAAAGGCAATGACTTGATAATCCGCTTCTATGAGACTGCAAATGAAAGAACCACAGGGGAGATGATTTTTGGAAGGGAGATCCTGGGCATCTGGGAATGCAGTATGCTGGAGGAAGAGGAACAGGAAATCCCATTTACAGAGGCCGCAGCTTCCTATACTATAAAACCTTATGAGATTAAGACCTGGAAAATAAAACTGAAATAGGTAATCTGTTCATGCTCCTTCCTGCTTGCATTAATAAACGTGCCGTAATAGAATAGATAGGAGAAATTTATGCGGGTTTACAGGGAGAGGAAGGAGCATGGTATGATTACAATTAAAAAAATGGCTGAAATGCTTGGCACCAGTACGACCACCGTTTCCAACGTGATTCATGGAAAAGCCGGGGAAGTATCGCCTGTTATGGTGGAAAAGGTGAAGAAGCTGATTGAAGAATATGACTATGTTCCAAACAGAAATGCCAGAAATCTGGCAAGGAACCGGTCCGGAATAATCGGGCTGGCTATGAAAGCCAGTGAAAATAAGTACGATAACTTTGTAAAAGATCCCTTTGCAGGGGAGTTAATTGGAGCAGTGGAGCGGTTTGTACGTGCAAAAGGGTATTTTACCATGCTCTATGTTTCCAGCGACATAGGGGAAATTATCAGCTCGGTTTCCAGCTGGAATGTGGATGGTCTGATTCTTCTTGGAATGCAGAAAGAAGATGGGGAACTGTTAAATCAGAAAATGAAAACGCCCATGGTTTTTGTAGACGCCTATTTTGAAGATGCTAATTTTGAGTATGTGAATGTAGGTCTCGATGACAGAAAAGGCGGCAGGGAGATTACGGAATATCTCCTGCAGGCCGGTCATAAGAAAATTGCATTTCTGGCGGATAACTGTATAGGAGTAGATTACCAAAGGTTTATGGGGTACCGTGACGCACTGACTGGTGCCGGTCTGCCATGGAACGAAGACAACTTTATCAGGCTGAAACCAAGCGGTGCTGATTTATCCCTTATTTTATCCCAGGCTTATGAGAGAGTTTCGGATTTTACTGCTTTTATCTGTGCATCAGATTATTATGCGGCTTATATTTTAAATGATTTAAAGGACCGGGGGATGAAAATTCCACAAGAGCTATCCATCGTGGGATTTGATGATAATATCTGCAGCCGGCTGGTAAGACCTGCATTAACAACGGTTCATCAGGACGTAACGGAAAAAAGCCGGATCACTGTGGAAAAGCTGTTTCATATTATAAACGAAGAGAATTACGGAGCCAACTTTGAACAGCTTCCGATTTTTATCGTAGAACGATCTTCTGTGAGAAAAATTTAAGGTTTCCTGTTAAGGGAGCCTTTTTTATTTTTGAAATAATTTAAAAAATGAATGAAAAAACCTTGTTATATCATTCATAAAGTGCTAATATACTTTATAAGGAACTTATGCGCATAAGTTACAATATATTTAATAAAATGCCACATTTTAACAGCATATTTAATAATGGAGGGTGAATTATGAAGAAATACTTATGGGTTATGGCATTGGCGGGAGCAGCGGCAGTTTTGTCACTTACAGGCTGTGGGAAGAGCACACAGTCTGATGGAACAGTGACGTCATCTGCGGGCAGCCAATCCGCAGAAAACGAGGGCGATAGCCAGGCAAAGTCCGGCGGGGAAGCCATTCGGATTGTTAACGGAAAGATTGAAATAGATGAGCCGTTAAAAGCCTTTGCTAAAAAATATCAGGAAAAGACCGGTCAGGAGGTTGTGATTGAGTCACTTGGAGGCGGAGTTGACATCAATGGAACCATGAAGGGCTATCTGGCAGCAGGTAACATGCCTGATTTATTCGTATTCGGGGGCGAAGGCGATTATCAGACCTGGAAGGATTATATGACTGATTTAAGCGGAGAGGAATGGGCTTCCCAGACTGAGTTCGGTTTTAAGTCAGAGGATGGGAAAACAGTAGGATTTCCTTATGCAGTAGAAGGGTATGGTATTACATATAATAAAGACGTTTTGAAAGCAGCAGGTATAGATCCTGCTTCTCTCACTAGCTATGACGGGTATAAGAAAGCCTTTGAGGCCATTGACCAGAAAAAGGGAGAACTGGGTCTGACTGCCGTATGCTCGGTTGCAGCTGAATCCGGACAGATGTACTGGTCAACAGGAAACCATCTTTTTGGTTACTATTTATCCGGCGGGTTAAAGAGAGGGGATACCACCTATATTGATCAGTTAAAATCCGGTAAGACGGATACTAAACGTCTGGGGCAGTTTGCTGATTTTATGAAGCTGTTGTTTGATTACTCAGATAAGAATACCCTGATATCCGGAACCTATGACGATCAGCTTGCGTTATGGGCACAGGGAAAAACCGCATTTATTACTCAGGGAAACTGGATTGATCCGTCACTTCCTGATTACAATGTAAAATTTGAATGTGGAATTGCACCTCTGGCATTTACAAAAGAAGAGATGAAAGGCGTTCTTGCAGACTGCCCATCATGGTGGGCTGTTTATAATAAAGGCAAGAACATTGACGCATGCAAAGCATTTTTGAAAGAGCTGGCTCTGAGCGAAGAAGGACAGGAATGTCTGGTAAGTGACTGCGGAATGATTTCTCCTTACACCACCTGTAAAGTCAGTCCTAAAACACCTCTGGCCATGAGCTTAAAGACCTATGTGGATGCAGCTAATACCTATTCCTGGGAATGGACAAAGATGCCGGAAGGAATCGCCATGAATTCCACTGGTGCCGTGTTTGAGCTGTATGCAAAAGGTGAGATTGATAAAGATGGATTTGTGAACATGATGCAGACGGCTATTGCAGACTACGTGGAAAAATAATAGGTAAGGGCGGCCAAAAGCCGCCCGTATCCATATGGCAGCGTGAAAGCAGAGATAAAGGAGAAAACGTATGGAGGGAAAAGCAAAAAAGATAATGAATGTTCTGCCGGCAGTAATAGGTATTGGTATGATTTGCTGCGGGCTGTATTTTGATTTTTACAACCGAAATTTCAGGGGAAGGGGTCCATTGCTTGCAGGAGGGCTGCTTCTGGTTATCATTGGTCTTTATCTGTTTCCGGGAAGAAAACACCGGGAGATCGTTAGTGGTTTATTTCTGCTGCCTCTCATAGGCGCTTTTTTCATAACCGTGCTGATCCCTTTCTTATTTGGCATTTTTTATTCGTTTACGGACTGGAATGGAATTAAATTTACACAGTTTGTAGGACTTAAGAATTATGGACAGATGTTTCGTGCACCGGATTATTTATATTCGCTGCTTATTACATTCTTATTTACAGTTTTTAATATGATTTCTGTTAACTTTGTGGCATTTTTTCTGGCGCTTTTATGCACCTCGGAGGTAAGAGGAAGAAATTTTTACAGGGCATCTTTCTTTCTTCCCAATTTAATCGGGGGTATTGTATTGGGATATGTGTGGCAGTTTATATTTAATAAAGTGTTTACAAGCCTGATAGCAGGAAGTGTTTCCATGCTTACCAGCCCCAATCTGGCATTTTTTGCGATTCTCATTGTTAGTACATGGCAGTACGCCGGATATATTATGATGATTTATGTCACCGGACTTCAGGGAGTTCCAAGAGATATTCTGGAAGCATCGGCGGTAGATGGGGCAGGAGCGTTAAAAAAACTTTTACATATCAAATTGCCGATGATTGCCAATACCTTTACCGTATGTATTTTCTTAACACTGGTCAATTCCTTTAAGCAGTTTGACTTAAATTATGCCATTACAAACGGGGCACCCAGCCGGATTCTGGGAGCGAAGGCAGTTGCCTCCACCGAGTTTCTGGCTCTTAATATTTATAATACGGCAATTGCCAGAAACAGATATGCCCAGGGTCAGACAAAAGCAGTGTTATTCTTTCTCATACTGGCAGCAGTCTCTCTGACACAGGTTTCTATCAGTAAGAAACGGGAGGTGGAATTATGACAGGAAATTTTAAATTCAAACGACTGGTGCCGGAACTTGCCGGTTTGGTGCTGTCGCTTTTCGTGCTTTCTCCCTTTCTTCTGGTTATATTCAATTCTGCCAAAAAGAGCGCAGATATTGTGATCAGTCCCATAGCACCGCCTTCTGACTGGGGACAGATGTTTGTTAATTTGAAAAATGTTATTGGAAATCAGAATTTCAGCTATTGGAGATCCTTTGGAAGCTCCTTATACATAACCACTGTCAGCCTGGTACTGCTGACCGTATTTTCCAGTATGGCAGCATGGGTATTGGTGCGGAATAAGACAAAATGGTCACAGGTAATTTTTATGATGTTTGTGGCATCTATGGTCATCCCCTTCCAGGTGGTAATGCTTCCTCTGTTGTCAACCTTCCGTAAGGTGTCTGAATTTACGGGGATTGCCATGTTAAGCAGTTACACTGGAATCATTATTGCTTATCTGGGTTTTGGTGGTTCTTTATCCGTGTTTATTCTTCATGGATTTATAAAGGGAATTCCAAAGGAACTGGAAGAAGCAGCATGGATCGATGGCTGCAGTCCTGAGAATACATTCTTCAAAATCGTATTTCCGCTTTTAAAGCCTGTGCAGATGACGGTACTGATTTTAAACGGAATCTGGATCTGGAACGATTATCTTCTTCCTTCTCTGATGCTTGGGCTGAATGGAAGAATTAAAACTCTGCCTGTGGCAGTAAGCAGCTTTGTAGGTTCCTATGTCAAGCAGTGGGATTTGATCCTGGCAGCAGCATTTCTGGCTATGATCCCTATTGTTATTTTGTTTTTATGCGCCCAAAGGCAGATAATTCAGGGAATGGTAGAAGGTGCAATCAAATAATGGAGAGGAGTCTGCTATGGAACGAAAATGGTGGAAAGAGGCAGTGGTATATCAGATCTATCCCAGAAGCTTTCAAGACAGCAACGGAGATGGAATCGGAGACTTAAACGGGATCAGGGAAAGGCTTGATTATTTAAAACAGTTGGGAATTGATGTGATTTGGCTTTCTCCCATTTACCAGTCCCCCAATGATGACAATGGATATGACATTAGTGATTACAAAAAGGTTATGGATGAGTTTGGAACCATGAAAGATTTTGATGATCTTTTAAAGGCTGCACATGAAAATGGGATTAAAATCCTGTTGGATCTGGTTGTGAACCACACATCCGACGAACATCCATGGTTTTTGGAGAGCCGGAAAAGCAGAGAGAACCCTTATAGGGATTATTATATCTGGAAAGAAGGAAAAGGGGAAGGAGAGCCGCCGAATAACTGGGGATCCTGTTTTGGAGGCTCTGCATGGAAATTGGATGAACAAACGGGCATGTATTACCTTCATCTGTTTTCTCCCAGGCAGCCTGACTTAAACTGGGAGAATGAGAAGGTGCGAAAAGAAGTATTTGAGATGATGGACTGGTGGTGCAGGAAGGGAATTGACGGCTTTCGTATGGATGTGATCAGCATGATATCCAAGGACCCGGCGCTTCCGGACGGAGAAGTGAAGGATGACCTTTACGGAGACTTTTCTCCTTATGCCGTTCATGGACCAAAGGTTCATACCTATCTGAAGGAGATGAATCAGAAGGTATTGTCTAACTATGATTTGATGACGGTAGGGGAGACAGCCGGTGTTACGGTGGAGGAAGCCAGAAAATATGCAGGAGCCAGGGAACATGAGTTAAATATGGTGTTTCATTTTGAACATGTGGAGGGAGATGGAGAGCTGTTAAAATGGACGGATAAAAAACCGGATCTGTTAAGATTAAAACGGATTCTGTCCAGATGGCAGGAGGAGTTGGGAGACGATGCCTGGAATAGCTTATACTGGGATAATCATGACCAGCCACGAGCAGTATCCCGTTTTGGTGACGATAGCAGCCGATACAGAGAGGTTTCCGCAAAGATGCTCGCAACTTGCCTGCATATGATGAGAGGGACTCCTTATATCTATCAGGGTGAGGAGCTTGGGATGACCAATTTCCCATTTACAGAATTAACTCAGTTCAGGGATATCGAGAGTCTGAATGCTTATAAGGAGCTTACTGGGAAAGGGCTTGTAAGCCATGAAAAAATGATGAGCTATTTACGGTGCAAAAGCAGGGATAATGCAAGAACCCCTATGCAGTGGGATAATGGTCCGGCCGCCGGATTCAGCAAAGGGGTCCCCTGGATACCCGTGAATCCTAATTATTCAGAAATCAATGCAAAGAAAGAACTGGCTGATGAAAATTCCGTATTTCATTATTACAGGAAACTTATCAGACTGAGAAAGAACTATAAGATTATTGTATACGGAAGCTATCAGCTGATTATGAAAGATGATATCAGGATATTTGCCTATATTCGAAACCTTGGAACGGAGAAACTTCTGGTACTTTGTAATTTTTCCAATGAGGAAGCAGAGTTATCTTTTCCTGAGGGTTTTAAAGGGGAAGAGGCGGAGTGTCTTATTTATAACTACGATTGTCCTCCGGATATAAGACAGGGCAGACTGCGTCCATATGAAGCAGCAGTTTACTATGCAGAAATAAAATAACCTGAATGGAGAAATATGAAATGAAAAAACAGTGGTGGCATGATAAAGTCGCTTATCAGATCTATCCAAAGAGTTTTTATGATACCAATGGTGATGGAATCGGAGATTTAAGAGGCGTAATCTCAAAGTTAGATTACTTAAAGGATCTTGGAATTGATATTATATGGCTTTCTCCCATATACCCGTCGCCCTTTGCAGATCAGGGATATGATATCTCAGATTATTATAATATTGACCCCAGGTTTGGTACCATGCATGATTTAGAAGAGTTGATAGCGGAAGCGAAGAAACGGAATATTTCTATTCTTCTTGATCTTGTGGTCAACCATTGTTCCGATGAGCATGAATGGTTTCAGAAAGCCCTAAAGAATCCAACGGGGGAATATGGCAGGTATTTTTACATCAGGGAAGGAAAAGACGGAAAAGAGCCTTCCAATATCCGTTCCTATTTCGGAGGAAGTGCATGGGAACAGATCGGAGATACCAATCTGTATTATCTTCATCTTTTTCATAAAAAGCAGCCGGATTTAAATTGGGAGAATCCCGTTGTCCGCAAAGAAATTTACGATATGATCAACTGGTGGCTTGAAAAAGGTATTGCCGGATTTCGGATTGATGCCATTATGAATATAAAAAAGGCTCTTCCTTTTCATGATTATGAGGCTGACCGGGAAGACGGGCTGGCAGACTGCAGGGCGATGTTAAACGAAAATGATGGTGTGATGGAGTTTTTAAAGGAAATGCGTGACTCGACCTTCCGCAGATATCATGCGTTTACAGTGGGGGAAGTTTTTAATGAAAAAAAGGGTGACTTGTCTGAGTTTATAGGGGAAGATGGATGCTTCTCCAGTATCTTTGATTTTAGCCAGACGGTATTCGGAGCCAGTGAAAAGGGCTGGTATGACAATCAGCCGGTTACTCCCGATGATTACAGACAATGCTGCTTTAACAGCCAGAAGAGAGCAGAGGGAATTGGTTTTCTCTCCAATATTATTGAAAATCACGATGAACCTCGGGGAGTAAGCAGATATATTCCGGAGGGAGAGTGTTCTGATGAAGCAAAGAAGATGCTTGCAACACTTTATTTCCTGTTACAGGGAATTCCCTTTATCTACCAGGGCCAGGAAATAGGAATGGAAAATGTTCCCTTTGACTCCATTGACCAGTATGATGACGTTTCCACTCTGGAAGAATACAGGGTGGCACAGTTAAACGGGCTTACCAATGAGCAGGCTCTTGAGGCTGTGAGACGTTACAGCCGGGATAATGCCAGGGTACCCTTCCAGTGGGATAGCAGTGAAAATGCCGGTTTTACCAAAGGAACGCCATGGCTTTTGGTCAGCCCCGATTACCCTGCTAATAATTTAAAGCGCCAGTTTACAGATCCGGATTCTGTTTTTCACTATTATAAAAAGCTGATTGCACTAAGAAAGTCCGAAGAATATAAGGATACCTTCATATATGGCCAGTTTATACCTGCCTATACGGATGAGGAACGGGTGATGGCTTATTACAGAATCGGAGAAGACCAAAGAATTCTTATAATAGGAAACTTTAAAATGGCGGAACAGGAAATAAAACTGGAACAGCCATACAGAAAGGTTCTGCTTCATAATTATGAAACAGTTAGCGGCAATGGAACATCGTTGTTACTGAAGGGATATGAGGTTGTTGTCCTGGAATTATAAATAATATGATTGTCCGTGGTATCGTTGACATTGGTTCTGCAGAGGAATATAATGAACGAAGGGGTATATACGTGGGTATATGCCCCTTCGTTTCTCAAACAAAGGAGGAAAATAATCATGGGTGACAAAAAATCAGATCAGCTTCATTGTCCCTGCTGCAAACGGCATTGTCCGTTTAATGATCTTCACTGCAGCAAAGGGAAGGTTTATGTAAAATCAATGAAGGCCAAAGAAGATGCAGTTTTACAAACGAAAACTTATGAACCATCTTTTGGCAGAATTCTTCTATATTATAAACTTGGATTTGACCGCCTGTTTGGGCAGAAGGATCATAAAATCAGCGGCAAAAAGCTGAGAGTCCTGGTGATGGGAGCCTTGTATAAGGCAGATCAGAAGACGGCAAAACAGCTGAAAGCGGATACAGGCATGGAAAGTGAGAAGTTAAAGGAGTGTCTGGAGAAACTTGAAAAAAAAGAATATATCATAAAAAAGAAAGAATCCCAGGGAGAACTTCATTTTTCCCTGTCGGGCAAAGGGGTTAAGGCATCAGAAGACTGGATCAATGAGGCAGATAAGGAAGTGCTGTCCCGTTTAAGTGAAGAGGAAAGAGAGCAGTTAGAACAGCTTCTGAAGAAACTGCCAATATTGTAGAATTTTGTCAGCATTGTAACGTTGCATTTTTGTCAAATTGTGTTACAATGCAACAAGAATAGAAACAGGGGGGGAACATATTGGAAATCAGGAAGAAACCAGGTTTTATCCGACTGATACTGGCATGCTTTTTTTGCACGGCAGTATTTGTTACACAACTGAATACCGCTCAAGTGGTGAAGCGTTTCGGACATCCAGGCTATGTTTCAGCTGACACTGTTACCAGTGATAACCTGTTTCATAAAAAAACAGCTGGGCTGATTGAATTCAATGATGTGCTGGGAGAGGAAACAGTCGGTGATGTTTTGCTGAACATCACAAGGCGTTCATCCGATCAGAGTATCCCCCTGGATTTTATCAGCTTAAAATCAATCTATTTATTGATCCCATTTGCGTTCTGGCAGCTTCGCACAGTCCTTTGGCAGGAGGGATCCATAAGCAGAATGTTTGTGATCCATTATATTCATAATTCAGACGGAGAGAAAGAGGCAGCAGGCAGGCTATGGCAGAAAAAATAAAATAAAAAAAGAGGAAAATTTTATGAAGCCAGGAAAGAATATGCTTGCTGCATTAGTTTTAATCATTGCAGCTTTTATTGCTGTCGCCGTATTTGGAGCGGGAGATAGTGTTAAAGGAATTTTTGACATGCGGTTTGGAATTGATATCCGTGGAGGCGTGGAGGCTATCTTTGAACCCCAGGGGTTAGACCGGAAACCTACTGCCCAGGAACTGGAATCGGCAAGAGAAGTGATTGAGAGCCGTATGGACAGTCAGAACATAACTGACCGTGAAGTAACTGTGGACAAGAATGCAGGCTATATCATCGTACAGTTCCCATGGAAATCCGGAGAGACAGATTTTAATCCGGAGGATGCGATTTCAGAATTAGGTGAGATGGCGGAACTTACATTTAAGGATCCCGAAGGAAACGTCTTAATTCAGGGAAAGGATGTGGAAAAAGCCACTCCCCAGACCAACAACTCCAAAGGAATCAAAACCTATGTGGTGTCTCTTACCTTTAACAGCGATGGATCGAAGCTGTTTGAGGATGCCACAGGAAAACTGGTGGGAAAAAGAATGGGAATCTACATGGATAATAATCTGATATCCAATCCCACGGTCAAGAACCAGATATCAGGAGGCCAGGCAGTCATTACCGGTATGAAAACCTATGACGAGGCTAAGGCACTGGCTGAGAAGATTAATGCAGGTGCGCTTCCATTCTCATTAAAAACCAATAATTTCTCCACAATCAGTCCGTCTTTAGGAAGCAATGCCCTGACAATCATGGTATATGCGGGAATTGCAGCTTTCTTTGCGATCTGCCTGTTTATGATTGTGTTCTACCGTATGCCCGGAGTAGTTGCATGTATCACTCTGGTTTTGCAGATGGTGATCCAGATGCTGGCTGTTTCGGTGCCGCAGTATACCCTGACCCTGCCCGGAATCGCGGGAATCATTCTGACTCTTGGTATGGCAGTGGATACTAATATTATTATTTCAGAACGTATTTCAGATGAATTAAAGAAGGGGACATCTGTAAAGGGAGCTGTTATTTCCGGTTATAAGAATGCCTTTTCTTCTGTGTTAGATGGGAATGTAACGACTGCGATTGTTGCCGTTATTTTAATGATCTTTGGATCAGGAACCATGTTAAGCTTTGGCTATACCCTGTTAGTTGGTATGATCGTAAATCTTCTGATTGGAGTTACTGTATCAAAGCAGTTTATCCTGTCATTGGTGCAGTCTGATTTCTGGAAGAATGAAAAGTGGTTCCGGATCAGAAAGGATAAGAAAGTTATCCCGTTTTATCAGAAAAAATATATCTTTGCCATTATTTCAGGATTGGTGATTGTGTCCGGTATCGCAGGGTGTTTCATCTTTGGAGTGAAGCTTGATACCCAGTTTACAGGAGGTGCTGTGCTGTCCTATTCCGTATCACAACAGGAGGATACTGATCAGATTCAGGCAGCGATTGAAAAAGAAACGAATCGTCCGGTAACCGTTCAGATCAAGGAAGATAATATGACCGGATTAAAGCGGCTGTCAGTAACCCTTGCAGGAAATGCAGGTATCTCTCCAGACGAGCAGAAGACGATCACGAATACAATTAACAGTACCATTGGGAAGGATGATGCCAAACTCTCCGAGACCTTTGTGGTAGAACCTTACATCGGAGCAAAGGCGCTTAAGAATGCTGCCGCTGCTATTATACTGTCAATCATTTTCATCGTAGTGTATGTATGGATCCGTTTTTCCGTTATATCCGGTCTTCCGGCAGGAATTACGGCAACGATTGCGCTGGTTCACGATGTCTTTGTGGTATTCTTTGCATTTGTATTGTTTCAGATTCCGTTAAATGATGCTTTTGTTGCTGTCGTGCTGACGATTATCGGTTATTCCATTAATGATACAATCGTTGTGTATGACAGAATCCGGGAGAATAAGAAACGGGATTTAAAAATGCCGGTTGATGAGCTGGTAAATCTAAGCACCTCCCAGACACTGGGAAGATCCATTAATACGTCCTTTACAACTGGGATTTGTGTATTAATTATTATGGTGGCTTCTGTTTATTTCCATATTGAATCCATCATGGAGTTTTCTCTTCCAATGTTCTTTGGTATCCTGACAGGCTGCTACTCATCGATCTGCGTGGCAGGTACCCTCTGGGCAATGTGGGAGAAAAAGAAAGAAAAATAAGAAAGAAATTGTGATCAACTTCTTGAATATTTTTGATAAAAATGTTAGAATGAAACAATAAACAAGCTGATATTAAAAAAAAATGTAAATATCAGAAAGCTTTGTTTATTAAACAATCATTTACAGAATAAAGGAGGATTACGATTATGCTTAACAAAGAGATAGTTGCTAAGATAAATAAACAGATTAATTTCGAACTTTACTCCGCATATATATATCTGGATATATCAAATTATTATGCTGACCAGAATTTAAACGGGTTTGCAAACTGGTTTAAAATACAGACACAGGAGGAGCGGGACCATGCCATGCTTTTCATGGATTATCTCCTTCAGAATGGGGAAAAGATCGTTCTTACGGATATTAAGGGTCCATCGTTTGAGTTCACGGATTTCCGTCAGCCCGCCATGGAAGCGTTTGAGCATGAGGTAAAAGTGACTACTGCGATTCATGATATCTACGGAGCAGCATATGATATAAAGGATTTCCGTACCATGCAGTTCCTTGACTGGTTTGTAAAAGAACAGAGTGAAGAAGAAAAGAATACGGACGAGATTATTAAAAGATATGATCTGTTCGGCAATGACGCAAAGGGGCTTTATCTCCTTGATTCAGAGCTGGCGGCCAGAGTTTATACTCCACCAACGCTGGTAATCTGATGTTACTAAAGAAAGTTAAGATTTAAATAATGAGCAGTCTCTGCCGGAATGTATGTTATTATATTCCGGCAGGGACTGTTATTTTTAATGAAGAGGGGGAAACAGGAATGAATGAGAAAATCATAGATGTATCAGAGAAAAACTTAGAGACAGAGCATATCTGCTGCGCCATTTCGGATAACAGCGATTGCCAGGTGACAGCAAAGAAAGGCTGGCTGGCAGACAGGTTTCGTGACGGACTGGTGTTTAAAAAAGTAAATGTAAGAGGGAAATGTTTTATCGAATATATTCCTGCGGAAAAAGCCTGGGCACCGGTCAATGCTTTGGGATATATGTACATTAACTGCTTGTGGGTATCGGGAAAGTTTAAAAGCCAGGGATATTCCAATCTGCTTTTAGAAAACTGTATTGCAGACAGCAGGCAAAAGGGGAAAAAAGGACTTGTGGTTCTTTCTTCAAAAAAGAAGATGCCTTTCTTATCAGATCCCGGATACTTAAAGCATAAAGGATTCCTGTTAGCAGATCAGGCTGTGCCTTATTATGAACTTTTATATCTGCCTTTTGAAGAGAATGGTCCAAAACCGGAATTTACAGTGTCTGTGAAAGAGAAAAAAACTATGGAAGATGGATTTGTACTTTATTACTCCCATCAGTGTCCCTATACTGCCAGATATGTGCCTTTGATTGAAGAACTGGCAAAGGAACGGGGCGTTTGCCTGCATACACACAGGTTTGAGTCCGCAGAGGAGGCAAAGGAGTGTCCTGCTCCATTTACTACATACAGTCTGTTTTACAATGGGGAATTTGTTACCAATGAGATTCTATCCGAAAAAAAGTTTGATCAGATACTGTTGAAATTCCAATAGAAACAGGGGATATTGCAAAGAAAATGGACACCGTCTTTTTATTATAGTAAAATGAAATAAACAAGAGAAATAAACAAAAGGAAGGAAATCAGATGGGAAAGATCGCATTGCTTGTTTCCAGAGAAGAGATGATTTATCAGGCGCATAACATTGTTCAGGAGAAAAATTATGAGATTGGTGAAATGAGAGTCATTAAAACAGAAGATACCGTCTCTGAAGCCCGCCAGTCCATTGCAAACGGTGCATCTATTATCATTGCAAGAGGTCTTCAGGCTTCTCTTATCAAGCAGTATACTGATATTCCCGTAGTGGAAATTGTGATAACAGCACAGGAGATGGCGCTGTTAGTCAGCAAGGCAAAGCAGATTTTGAAAAAGGACAATCCGATTCTTGGAGTGGTTGGATTTAAAAATATGTTTTGCGACATGTCTTACTTTGATACTATATACGGGATTGAGATGCGGACCTATTTTGCCGAAAAGGGAGATGTTCTGGAGGATATGGCCAGACAGGCAGTACGTGATGAAGTGGATTTGATCATTGGAGGTGACACGGCAGTGGGGATAGCAGGAAAGGCAGGCATGCCATCCCTGTTTCTCTCCAATACGGAGGATTCAATGAGAAATGCCCTGTCTATGGCGGAAAGTGTTGACTATGCCATGGGAGTGGAAAAGCGTAATGCTGCCCAGATAGAGACTCTTCTTGATTATTCCTTTAACGGTGTGGCAAGGCTTGATGCTTCTGGCAATATTGTGGATATCAATGCAATCATGGAAGATATACTGGAGAAAAAAAAGAAGGAAATACTTTTAAAGCCTGCCACCGAGGTGTTCCCTGAGCTTTTGGGTGAGCCGTTTTGCCAGGTTCTGCAATACGGAAAGGAATCTTATTCTCTGTTTATGGAGATCAACCGGACCTCTGTATTTGCTATTGTAGCTCCGGTGGTTATTGAAAAAAAGGTGGAGGGAGCCATACTTACCTGCCATCGAATGAAGCGCAGACAAAATAAAGGACATGATTTAAAAGGGAAAAATCACTTAAGAGGTGCTGTAGCGCTGGGAGAATTCAGTGATCTTTTACAGCAATCGGTGAGCATGCAGGATTGCCTGCGCATTGCCCGGCTGTATGCACTTTCGGAAAAGACGGTAGTCATTACAGGAGAGCCGGGAACGGAAAAACAGCTTCTGGCTCAGTGCATTCACAATGCAGGGCTTCATAAAGAGGGACCTTTTATCAATATATCCTGCGACGGGCTGGGGGAAGAGGTTCAGTATGACATGATCTTTGGGGATAAGGGCGCAGTTGTCCAGGCAAAGGGCGGGTCTTTGCTGATTGAAGATGTGCAGGCCTTAACGAAGGCAAACCAGTACCGTCTTTACCAGCTGATCCGTCATAAACACCGAATGGGAAAAGATGGGCAGCGGTACGCAGGAACAGAGGTGAGGATCATGGTGACGTCATCCGTTCCGTTCTCTGCACTGGCAAAAGAGGTGACGTTTCGGAGAGAACTATATTATCTTCTGGGAGGGCTGGCAGTTGAGATTCCAGCCTTAAGAGAACGAAAAGAAGATTTAGAGCATAAGATCCGGGAGACTCTGCGTGACTGCTGTGAACATTATTCCAGGTATCATGTGCTGACGAAAGGGGCGTTTCAGATTCTGCTTGATCATCCATGGAACGGCAATTTGATCCAGGTGGAGAATTTTTGCGAACGCCTCGTTCTCACAGCGGAAAAGAGGAGTCTTGACGAGGTTTTTGTGGAACGGCTTCTCAGTGAAATGTATCCAGGAGAAGGAAAGGAAAAATCCTTTGATGATTTTATAAGAGAGCAGGAAGTCTCATATCCCATAGAAGCCAGGAAAATCAGGGATACTCTTTTGAAACTGGGAGGAAGCCGGGAAAAGACAGCAAAAGAACTGGGAATAAGCAAGGCTACCTTATGGAGAAAGATGAAAAAATATCACCTGGAATGAAATAAAAATGAAATGATAATGAGATGTTAATGAAATTATAGAGGATTTGTATAAATGAATGCTTCCCATTCGTTGATTCCGCCCATAGCAGAACGTTCTTTTTTTATCTATAATCACAGCAGAGATGGGACATACCCATCGGTAACTGCAGACAGAATGAAAAAAGTGAGGGTAAGCATATGAAAATTGGATTTATCGGTTTAGGAATTATGGGAAGACCTATGGCAAAGAATCTGTTAAAAGCAGGTCATGAATTAGTAGTATTTGATTTTAATAAAGAAGCAGTTGCAGATGTAGTTTCCTGCGGCGCAGTTTCCACTGAGACCGGAAAGGAACTGGCTTCCCAGTGTGGAGTTGTGATTACCATGGTGCCAAACTCTCCTCATGTAAGAGCAGCAGTTTTAGGCGAGAATGGTGTAGCAGAGGGTGCAAAGCCAGGTACTGTAGTCATTGATATGAGTTCAATTGATCCAACGGAAAGCAGAGCCATCGGAGCAGAACTTGAAAAGCTTGGAATTGATATGCTTGATGCTCCGGTATCCGGCGGAGAACCAAAGGCAGTCGACGGAACCTTATCTGTCATGGTTGGCGGAAAGAAAGAACTTTTTGACAAATATTATGATATGCTTATGGTTATGGCAGGATCGGTTGTTTACGTTGGAGAGCTTGGTGCAGGAAATGTGGCAAAACTGGCGAACCAGATTGTTGTTGCTGTAAATATCGCAGCTGTATCAGAAGCTCTTACTTTCGCTAAAAAAGCAGGAACTGATCCGGAACTTGTTTATCAGGCAATCCGTGGTGGTCTGGCTGGTTCCACAGTTATGGATGCAAAAGCACCCATGATGTTAAGCAGAAACTTTAAACCTGGCTTCCGTATTGAGCTTCATATCAAGGATTTAAACAATGCCTTGAATGCAGCACATAATGTAAGCTCTCCTGTTCCTTTAACAGGTCAGTTGATGGAGATTATGCAGGGGATCAGAGCAGACGGTTTTGATAAAGAGGATCATTCCAGCATTGTGAAATATTATGAAAAAATAGCAAATACAACTGTAGAACCGCAAAAATAGGCTGGACGGAGAGGACAAAAAATCATGAATACAGATTTTATTAAAGGCGTTATTGTGCCCATCCTTACGCCTATTGACGAAAATGAGCTGATTGATGAAGCAAAATTAAGAGATCAGGTTGATTATGTAATTAATGGCGGCGTGCTTGGTATTCTGGCATTCGGAAGCAATGGAGAGTTTTATGCAGTAGAAGATGACGAGATGGAGCGCGGGCTGAAAATAATGGTAGATCAGGCAGCTGGAAGGGTTCCGGTTTACTTTGGCATCGGAGCCATCAGCACGAAAAAATGCTGCCGTCTGGCAAAGATGGCTGTGGAAAACGGTGCTGCAGGTATTTCCGTTCTTCAGCCCATGTTTTTAAAGCCTACAGAAACAGAGCTTTTTAATCATTTTAAAAGAATTGCAGAAACCGTACCACAGACCCCAATGCTGCTTTACAACAACCCGGGACGTGTAGGCTATACCATGTCCGCTGGTCTGGTTGAGCGTCTGGCAAAGGAATTCGATAACATCGTCGGTATGAAGGATACCAGTGGTGATATCACCCAGACAGCGGAATTCATTCGAAGAACCCGGGGAACAGATTTTAAAGTATTCGGCGGAAAAGATACACTGTTATATGCATCTATGTGCCACGGCGCAGTAGGCGGTGTTTGTACAGCTGCCAACTTTATGCCGGAACTGATTACGGATGTGTACAACAAATTTGCAGCCGGTGATTTAAAAGGATCTCTGGAAGCACAGTTTAAGCTAAATCCGGTCCGCCTTTCCATGGATCCGGCAAGCTTCCCGGTAGCAGCTAAGGATATGGCAAATTTAAGAGGCAGAAACGTAGGACTTCCTTATAAACCCAATATTGCCACTCCCGAAGGAACAGTTCTCAGCCAGATCAGAAAAGAGATGGAGACAGCGGGGCTCATTTAGTAATAAGAGATCATTACGGGAAACATTAATATAAGAAAAAGGCAGGCTGGTGGCTGTTGATAGGCTGCCGGCCTGTTTTTCGTTTCAGGCGTATGAAGAAAGGGGCAGGCGATGAAATTTTTATTTGCATCTGATTCATTTAAAGGATCCTTATCATCTGAGGAGATTACAGGAATCCTTACAGAAGAAGCAAAACGTATTTTTCCGGATTGTGAGTGCAGCGGAGTATCTGTGGCAGATGGAGGGGAAGGAACCATAGAGGCGGTAATTGATGCTATGAATGGCCAGATCAAAACCGTATCAGTACACGGTCCGCTGATGGAAGAGACAACTGCAGAGTTCGGAGTGTTCGATGGAAGCCATGCAGTGATCGAGATGGCTAAGGCATCCGGACTTCCCATGGTTCCGTCAGAGAAGAGAAATCCTCTTTATACCACAACCTATGGGACAGGGGAGCTGATTAAAGCTGCTCTGGATGAAGGGTACAGAAATATTGCCATTGCAATCGGTGGAAGCGCAACCAATGACGGCGGTATGGGTGCCATGACAGCTCTCGGTGTGAAATTCCTTGATAAAGAAGGAAACCAGCTGACAGGTTACGGAAAAGACTTAGGAAGCGTGGACCGCATTGATATAAGCGGACTTCACCCGGCCGTGAAAGAGACAGAATTTACTGTGATGTGTGACGTAATGAATCCGCTGACTGGGCAAAATGGCGCAACCTACACGTTTGGAAAACAAAAAGGAGGAACTCCTGAAGTCCTTAAACGTCTGGAGACGGATATGAAATCCTATGCAGGAAAGCTGCTGGAACTGACAGGCATTGATGTGGACCAGATTAAAGGGACCGGAGCTGCAGGTGGCCTTGGCGCAGCTTTGAACGTATTTCTAAACGCCAATATGAAATCCGGAATTGAAACTGTTCTGGACTTAATTCAGTTTGATTCCCTGTTAGAGGGAGTAGATTTAGTCGTTACCGGAGAAGGTAGAATGGACTGGCAGTCTGCGTTTGGAAAGGTTCCCAGTGGGATCGGCATGCGGTGTAAGAAAAGAAGGATACCGGCTGTTGCCATAGTAGGCGGCATGGGGGATGGAGCCGAGAAAATCTATGAACACGGAATTGAAAGTATCACCACCACCATTCAGGGAGCAATGGCCATAGAAGAGGCCATGGAGCGGTCTGTGGAATTATATCGGGGAGCGGCACAGCGCACATTTCGTATACTGAGAGCCGGAATGAGTTTGAAAGAATAAAAAGGGGAGAAAATGGAAAATAGTAAACAATGTATCATGCTGCCGGACGGAACTGCTGTACCGTCTAACTGCCAGATCAATCAGGTTCTTTATCATGTGGCATCCAGAGGAATTGAATACGATTTAATACCATGGATGAAAGAACACAAAGTTCCTGTGATGGCATATTGCCCTCTGGCACAGGCGGGTGATTTAAAACAGGGGCTTTATGAAAATCCGGTGCTGATTCGCATTGCAGATGCTCATCGGTGTACAGTTTCCAGTATTCTTCTGGCTTTTGTAATCCAAAGTGGAAATGTGGTGGCCATACCCCGTACAGGAAATAAGCACCATGCACTTGACAATGCAAAAGCGTGGGAAGTGGTCCTGACAGAAGACGAACTTAAAGAGATAAATCAGGCTTTTCCTGCACCAGTAAGAAAGACGTATCTGAATATTGTATAATGTTTTAATAAACTAGAGTCATTGACTGAATTCTTTTGAAATGAGGCCAGGTATGGAACAGATTGCGATTCTTCTTCCAAGACAGACCATTTTAAAATATGCGCAGAATGTATTAAAGAAAGAAAATACTGAGGTTCAGATTTTAAAGGTGGTAGAAAACTCTAATGCAGCAGCAGAGGCAAAAGAGGCAATTGATGCAGGCGCCCGTGTTATTATTGCCAGAGGGCTGCAGGCTACGCTGATTAAGGAAAGTTTAAATATTCCGGTTGTGGAAATGCCGATCACTGTGCGTGAGATCGGATTTATGATCTTAAAAGCGAAAAAAATGTTGAAAAAGGATCACCCCTCAATTGGAATTGTGGCATTTGAGAATATGTTTGAAAGCCTGGCTGACCTTGACGATCTGTTTGATTTTGAACTGCATTTTTATAAACTGAATGAGCTTGATGAGACCAGGAATTTAGTAAGTCAGGCTATTATTGATGGTGTGGACTTAATTATCGGCGGAGTAAAAACCAATCAGATAGCTTTTGAAATCGGATTTCCCAGCCTGTTTATGGAAACAGGTGAGGAGTCCATTAAAAAAGCACTCCAGATGGCAGTTCATATGCTTGAGCTGGCAGAGCTGGAAAAGCACAACAAGGCTCAGCTTGATACGCTTCTTGATACATCCTTTAGCGGAATTATTAAAATCAATGCTTATCAGGAGATTGTGGCAGTAAACCGTGTAATTGAGCAGCTGTTAGGCAAACCGAACAGTGAGGTAATCGGTTTTCCGATTGATAAGGTATTTGACGGAATCGATGCAGAAAGCATAGAGGGGATCTTAAGCGGAAGAGAAGAACTTTACTCCACATCTTTTTCCATAAAAAATCAATTGTTAATGGTGATCGGAGCCCCAATTCAGTACGATGGGCATTACAGTGGAGCCATTCTAACCTGTCATAAAGTCCGGACTACGGAGCGGGAGGAAGTGTCAGAGCAGGGAGTTAAGCTGGCTGGCAGTCATCTGGCAGGCCATAATTTTCACCATATCCGAAGAGAGTCCGGCGAGATGAAACGGTGTATAAAGCTGGCAAGAGCTTATGGTATTTCTAAAAATCCTGTTTTTATTTACGGAGAGACAGGCACGGAAATAGAAATCTTTGCGGAGGCGATTCACAATAACAGTCCTCAAAGAGGAGGCCCGTTTATCCGTATTAACTGCAGTACACTAACGCAGGAAGAGCAGAAACGAGTTCTGTTTGGTTTTGGGGAGGAGAACAGAAAAAAGTCAGGCTGTGCTTTGGAAACGGCCGCTTCTGGAACGGTATTTTTAGAAGAGGTGGACCGGTTATCGTCAGAATGCCAGTACCTGCTTTTTAAAGCAGTTCGTGACAGGCTTTTCTGGGATCATGATTCTATGGTTAAGCGTGTTCTGCCTGTACGGCTGATTGCTGCTTCCAATAAAGAACTGGCAGTACTTGTAAAACAGGGGATATTCCGGGAGGATTTATATTTTTTCCTTTCCTCTTTAAAGATTTCTCTGCCTCCGTTAAGAAAAGAGCCGGAAGAAATACGCCGTTTTACTGGGATGTATCTTGAAAAATATAACACTGCTTATTCCAGATTTGTGGAAATAAGTGAGGATGCTTTGCGGGTAATGGAGGAATATTTCTGGGAAGGAAATATACTGCAGCTGGAGAGCTTTTGTGAGCGTCTGGTACTTACTGCCCACAGAAGAAAAGTGGAAGAGGGAATGGTGAAGAGTTTATTACAGGAGCTATATCCTGTTATCAGAGAAGAAAATGGAACTGCTCAGATCGTAAAAACCCAGAATCCGGAAGCTCTGCGCATAGAGCGGCTGATGGAACAATATAACGGAAGACGGACTGAGGTGGCAGAAGCAATGAAGATCAGTACAACAACTTTGTGGAGGAAGATGAAGCGTTACGGAATTGGAGATAACTATGACTTATAAGGGCGGGAATATCCAGAATGAAATGAGGATTGCAAATAATTGCAACCCTCATTTCATTATTTGAAAGAATAAGAAAGATGACAAAAAAAGACAAAATGCTTGTGGTGTCTGCCAATAGAATGATGGAGATAAGGAAGATATAATCAGATTATAAAAGTCTATTTGGTATTTGATGAAGGAGATAAAGATGACACCAGTGATAACTAAAATGGAGGTTTATCCAGTAGCAGGAAAAGACTGCATGGAATTAAATTTAAGCGGAGCCCATGCACCATTTTTTACCAGAAATGTTGTAGTCCTGTATGCAGATAACGGAGAAATGGGAGTGGGTGAAGTACCGGGAGGAGAAAAAATCACCGATGCACTTACCGATTGTATTCCACTTGTGACAGGCACTAAAATCAGTGAATATAAGAGTACTCTTTTAAGAGTAAAGAAATATTTAGACTCCAGAGGGGAAGAGGATATAAGAGGAAACCAGACTTTTGATTTACGGACTGGAGTTCATGTAATCACAGCTATTGAGGCCCCTTGCCTGGATCTGTTAGGAAAATATTTAGATGTACCGGTCTGCGAACTGTTAGGAGAAGGAAAACAGAGAGACAGCGTACGTATGCTGGGTTACTTATTCTTTGTGGGAGACAGAAACAAGACGGATCTGCCATATGATTCCGAGCCGAATTCGGACTGTGAGTGGTACCGCATCCGTCATGAGGAAGCCCTGACTGCTGAAAAGATCGTGGCATTTGCAAAAGCCACCAGAGAAAAATACGGATTCCAGGACTTTAAGCTGAAAGGCGGCGTGCTGAAAGGAAATGAAGAGATGGATGTAATCCGGGAATTAAAGAAAGCATTCCCGGATGCGCGCATCGATTTAGATCCCAATGGAGGGTGGCTCCTTGAGGAGGCTGTTGAGTATGTCAAAGGGATGCAGGGTATATTAACCTACTGTGAGGACCCATGCGGAGCAGAGGGCGTTTATTCCGGAAGGGAGATTGTCAGCGAGTTCCGCCGCCGCACCGGTTTCCCTACAGCTACCAACATGATAGCAACAGACTGGAGAGAGGTGGGGCATTCCCTGGAATCCCAGGCAGTCGATATTATACTGGCAGATCCTCATTTCTGGACGATGAACGGTTCTGTCCGGGTTGCACAGATGTGCCATGATTTCGGCTATACATGGGGCTCCCACTCCAACAATCATTTTGATATATCCCTTGCCATGTTTACTCAGGTGGGTGCGGCAGCTCCTGGTGAATACAATGCACTTGATACTCACTGGATCTGGCAGGAGGGATTAGAGCGGCTGACAAAAGAACCTCTTAAAATTGAAAATGGCAGCATTCAGGTTCCCAAGAAACCGGGTCTGGGTATTGAGGCGGACATGGATCAGATAAAGAAAGCCCATCAGCTGTATCTTGACCACTGTCTGGGGGGAAGAGATGATGCCGTGGGTATGCAGTATCTGATCCCAGGATGGAAATTTAATCCCAAAAAACCATGCCTGGTTCGTTAATTTGACGGATTATTACTGTTTCTTATCGATTCAATCGGTATTAATTATTGGATTTATGGAAGCTGTATTGGTATAATGCGTATGAAAGAAAGAAAAATAAAATAAAACATATGCAATATGACCAAAGGAAGGAAAAGAAAGATATGGAGCACTCAGGAACACCGGTTGTTACGAAGATGCAGGTTATTCCGGTAGCAGGTTATGACAGCATGCTGATGACGTTGAGTGGAGCACACGCACCGTGGTTTACCAGAAATTTAGTAATCCTGGAGGACAGCGCCGGAAATACGGGGATCGGTGAAATTCATGGAGGAGATTATACCTGTGAAGCATTAAGAAGCTGCACCTCACTGGTAGTTGGCCAGCCAATCGGGAAATACCGCAGTATTATAAATTCAATTCATAAGGCTGGAACAAGAGCACAGGAAGATGATGGGGAAGGAATACAGACCCTGGACATCAGTAAGCTGAAGTTTGTTGTAAAAGCAGAATGGGCCATTGAGTGTGCACTTCTTGATCTGTTAGGACAGCATCTGGGACTGCCCATGTGTGAACTACTGGGAGAGGGGAAGCAAAGGGACAAGGTTGAGACACTGGGATATTTATTCTATGTCAGCAGCAAAGAAAAGGCTTCTTTACCATATCTGGATGAGAACGGCAGCAGCGATCCATGGTTTTGCCTGCGCCGTAAACAGATGCTTACTCCGGAAGCAATCGCAGAGCAGGCCAGTGTTCTTCACGAAAAATATGGATTTAATAATTTTAAGCTCAAAGGCGGTGTACTTGAGGGCGAAAAGGAAATGGAAGCAGTCAGGGCGTTAAAGTCTGCATTTCCAGAAGGCAGAATTAACATAGATCCCAACGGAGCATGGAGTCTTAAGGAAGCAATCAATCTTTGTAAACCGATGGAGGGAATCTTATCCTACATAGAAGATCCATGTGGCCCGGAATCCGGTTTTTCAAGCAGGGAGATTATGGCTGAATTTAAAAATGCCGTCAATCTGCCGGTAGCAACTAATATGATCGCAACAGACTGGAGACAGTTCTATCATTCAGCAGCGTTGAAAGCGGTGGATATCGTTCTGGCAGATCCTCATTTCTGGGGATTTGAAGGAAGTGTGCGAATGGCACAGATTCTAAATGACTGGGGACTGACCTGGGGGAGTCATTCCAACAATCACTTTGATATTACGCTGACAGCATTTGCTCATGTGGCGGCTGCAGCACCAGGGAAGCCAACTGCACTTGATACCCACTGGATCTGGCAGGATGGACAGAATCTGCTAAACGATACTCCGTCTATTAAAAACGGTTATTTAGAGGTACCTGACAGACCAGGTCTGGGAGTAACCATAAATATGGAGCGGGTTATGGAGGCAAATGCCCTGTATAACAGTCTTTCCTCTCATGACAGAGATGACGCTCTGGCGATGCAGTATTTAATACCTGGCTGGAAGTATGACTGTAAAAAGCCGGCATTGGTAAGATAAAAGGAGGAGAACAGTCAATGTTTATTAAAAAATATGGGGATATCATTGTAGGTGGATTTTTTATGATCCTGTCTGCAGGAATGATGATTATGGCAAAGATGCTGCCTAAATCAGCAATTATGGATATCGGACCGGATTTCATGCCCATGTGCATCGGAATTGTGACCTTTGCACTGGCAGCAGTCCTGGCATTTTTAAATATTAAAAACTTAAAGATACGAACAGCAGAAGCAGAAACAATGGAAAAGGAAAATCTGGATTACAAACGAATGCTGATCAGCTTTATTCTGATTCTGGTATATGTTTATTTACTTCATCCCGTAGGATTTATTGTTTCTACCATTCTTTATCTGCCTTTGCAGATGTATATTCTGGCTCCTGATGATAAGAAGAAAAAAAAGGATATTATACAGCTTGTAATCATTACTGTTATATTTACCTTTGTGGTATTCTTCCTGTTCCGGTATGGATTTAAGATCATACTGCCTGCCGGGATATTCACCATTAACTTATAGGAGGGGAAACTATGAACGCATTAATTTCTTTGGGAAGCGCGTATGCAAGAATCTTTACTCCGTCTTCTCTGATGCTTATGGCTGCAGGAGTGACTGTCGGAATTATATTTGGTTCCATTCCCGGTTTATCCGCATCTATGGCAGTGGCATTATTTCTGCCTCTTACCTTCAGTATGTCTCCTTCCATGGGAATGAATATGCTGGTTGCAGTTTATATCGGCGGTATATCAGGAGGCCTGATCTCAGCTATTCTTCTTAATATGCCGGGTACAGCCTCTTCCATTGCAACCTGTTTTGACGGGCACCCAATGGCAAAGAACGGAGAAGCCGGTAAGGCACTGGGATACGGAATTGTCTTTTCCTTTATTGGATCTATCTTTTCCTTTATTGTTCTGACATTCTGCGCTCCTTTACTGGCGGATATCGCATTAAAGTTTACTCCAGCCGAAAACTTTGGTATTTCCTTTTTTGCACTTACCATGGTTGCGGTGCTGGCTTCCGGCTCCATGGTAAAGGGTGTTCTGGCAGGTATGCTGGGACTGATCTTTGCGCTGGTGGGAATGGCTCCTATTGACGGTACGGCCCGATTTACCTTTGGGTCAAGCTCCCTGATGGCGGGCTTTGATACCCTTCCTACTTTGATTGGTATCTTTGCCATATCGGAAATTCTGATAACAGCGGAATCTATGGGGAATGGAGCGCTGGATGTGATCAGAATGAAGCCGATTAAGGGCTTTGGATTTTCCTGGAAGGATTTTATATATCAGATCCCTAATGCCATACGTTCCGCTTTGATTGGAACCGGAATCGGTATTCTACCCGGTATTGGAGGAAGTACTTCTGGAATGCTTTCTTATGTAACTGCTAAAAACATGTCAAAGCATCCGGAGGAATTCGGAAAAGGCTGTCCTGACGGAATCGTAGCAACTGAAACCGCCAACAACGCCACCATCGGCGGTGCTATGATTCCGCTGCTGGTTCTGGGAATTCCCGGAGATGGGGTGACTGCCATGATGCTGGGAGGCTTTTTGATCCATGGTTTATCAGCAGGACCTCTGTTATTTGTTAAAAATGCAGATGTGGTATACGGAATCTTCGCAGCCTGTATGATTTGTGTTACTCTGATGCTGTTAATTGAGTTCTTTGGAATCAGGGTATTTGTACAGCTTTTAAAGATTCCTAAGCACATACTGATGCCTCTGATCCTGGTTTTATGCTGTGTGGGTGCTTACGCCACCAATAACCGGATCTTCGATGTACAGTCCATAATTTTATTTGGACTGGTAGGATACTTATATCATAAGTTCAGACTTCCGACGACACCGTTTGTATTATGCTTTCTCATAGGAAAAATGCTGGAGACATATCTCCGAAGAGGAATCATGCAGTACAAATCTTTTGGAGCCTTCTTCCAGAGACCGATTTTCGACGCCTTCTTTTTTGTCGCAATCGGGGTTGTGGTTTGGACAGTTTATAAAGAATACAAGATGTACTTAAACAAAAAGGGTGTAAAGGCAGCTGAACAATCATAAAAAAGGAGAGCAGAAACTATGAAAAAAAGATTTTTGGCAGCAGTAATGGCGGCGGGGCTGGTTCTTAGCATGACAGCATGTGGAGGAAGCCAGACAGAGACAACAACAGCGGCAACAACAGCAGCAACAACACAAGCAGCAGGCACCGAGGCAGCGACCACAAAGGGGTCAGAAGCGGCAGGTACTGAGGCAGCAGCTTCTGACTGGAAGCCAACTACTACTGTATCCATCGTGGTTCCGGCAGGAGCAGGCGGTAACACAGATCTTTCCGCCCGTGTGTTTGCAGAGTATGCAAAGAAAATGACAGGTGCTGATTTTATTGTGGTAAATGCCAATGGTGCAGCCGGTTCCGTAGCAGCAAATCAGGTTCGTTCCGCAGCACCGGATGGACATACCTTCCTTTATGGACACAACCTGGTAAATGTGGCAAATATTGCAGGTGTTACCGATTATAACTATACCGCGTTTAAATTAGGACCGACATTTGCACTTGATCCGGCACAGCAGTTATACGCAAATCCGGAGAAGTTTAAGACACTTGATGAGTTTATCCAGGCAGCAAAGGCAAACCCAGGCAAGTTAAAAGCATGTACCGAAGTGGGTGCTTATACTTACTATGAGCTGCTTGCATTTGAGAAGGTGGCAGGAATTGATCTGGATCTGGTTGACGTAGGTTCCAACTCCGATAAGGTTGCAGCCATGCTTTCCGGTCAGGTGGATTTAATGCCGGGTGCTTATATTAACTGTAAGGATTATCTGGAAGCAGGACAGTTTGTCTGCCTTGGAGCTCCTACAAAAGAGCGTTATGAATTAATTAAGGATATTCCCACTTTAGCAGAGCAGGGTGTAAATTTAGTATATCCAAACTGCGAATTTTCCTTCTATTTCCCCAAGGATACATCTGATGACGTAATTGCCTGGTACGATCAGCTAGTTAAGAAAATGACCGAAGATCCGGAAGTGAAAGAGGCGATTGCCAAAGTTGAGATGATGCCTTACTACTTAAGTTCCGCTGATTCGGAAGCAAATGACGAAAAGATTTACAATGAGATTAAGCAGATTGCAGACGATCTTGCAAAATAATTTATTCAGAGATCAGTAAGACAGCCCTGGGTGTCGGTTAAGTACCGGCACCCAGGGCTGATTTTTAATGGAAATAGTTCTTTATAGAATCGCATAAGTATTGACTTGCATGACTTTGAACCCAGTTTTTTCTTGTTACCAGTGCGTTTAATCTGGTAAGCGTTGGTTCCACACTATAGTAAGCTACATGCTCACGGTCGGATGAACAGGATTCACTGATAAATGTGACGCCAATTCCCATTGCCACCATACTTCTGGTTGTAGAAATGCTGTTGGTTTCACAGACTGTACTGGGAATCCAGCCGGCATCTTCCAGAATCATGTCGGTAAGGTGCCGAAGAGTGGAACCTTTTTTCGACAGGAGGATATTCTCTTCCCCGAAATTTTTTGCAAATTCTCTGATTCCGATAGGTTTGTCCGGATTGATTTTGCGGTAGGGGTGATTAACGGGAATGGAGAATAAAACTTCTTCCTTCTTAAGAATGCTCACCTGATCAGGGGAAAAGGGAGAGATTTCATTCATTGCCATGATTCCGCAGTCGATACTTTCCTCCAGTATCATCTTTGTAAGTGACGGAAGATTGGTTTCTGAAATTTCAATGATAATATCCGGGTATTGAGACTTGAAGGCAGGAATAATATCGGTCAGCATATCAAGACCGAACTGTGACGTCACTCCTACGGTTATGTGACCGCGGTTGTCAATATTCTGGATATTCTGATAGAGAACATTTTTAATGGACATGACTTTTTTTGCAGCTTCTATATAAAGAGAGCCTGCCGGAGTGAGGGTTAACCGGCCCTTGCTCCGGTAAAACAATGGGGTTCCCAGTTCACTTTCCAGCTTTGAGAGGTACTGGCTTAAGGTGGATTGGGAGACAAAAAGTTCTTCGGCGGCTTTTGTCATGTTTTCTTTTTTGGCGATAGTCAGAATGTAAGTCAGATAGCGGGTGTCCATAAAAGTGCCTCCTTGTTTATGCGATGTGTATTGGGGTAGGGAGTATTGTTATTATTTATTATCATATCATAGTTGGGATATATTTGCATTAATTGCGTTTCTTTTGTCACAATATGTCAGCTGGTTATTCTTGCTTTCTATCACTTGGTGTGTTAGTATTGTGATAGTAAAGATAGAAAGTGATAGAAGGGGTGGAACCGTGAAGTTATATGAAAGTGAAACAATTGAGTTAAAAGAAATTTATACAGCTGATTTAAAAAAAGAAATTGTTGCTTTTGCCAATACAAATGGTGGGACAATCTATATAGGTGTTAATGATAATGGCGAGATAGTTGGTCTTGATGATGCTGATTTTGTAATGCAGCAGATATGTAATTCTATGAGAGACAGTATACGCCCTGATGTGTCCATGTTTACAAATATTGAACTGCTACAGGAAAAGACTAAATTTTTTATTAAGCTGACTGTCAGTCAGGGGACAAAAAAACCTTACTATTTGTCTGACAAAGGGCTTAAACCTACAGGAGTATATGTCAGAAGCGGGACTACATCAGCACCTGCTTCTGAAGATGCAATACGCATGATGATAAAAACCACTGACGGTGATTCATTTGAAACAAATCGATCCCTCTTTCAGGAACTGACTTTTTACAGACTGGATGAGGAGTTAAAAAAGAGAGGGTTAGAATTTACCGATATTCAAATGAAGAATTTAGGAATTCTTTCTTCTGATGGTATTTATACAAATATGGGTTTACTTGTTTCTGATCAATGTATACATTCTATTAAATTTGCCATATTCCAAGGTACAGATAAGTTGGTTTTCAGGGACAGAAAAGAATTTACAGGCTCCCTGTTTACTCAGCTTAATGATGCTTACAGGACCATTGATTTCTACAATGGGACAAAGGCTTCTTTTCATGATTTGCTTCGAACAGATGAAAGAGATTATCCGGAATATGCTGTTCGCGAAGCATTGTTAAATGCAATTGTTCACAGGGATTATTCTTTCAGCGGCAGTACTTTCATTAATCTCTATTCAGACAGACTGGAGATAATATCCTTAGGAAGCCTGGTACCTGGATTATCTTTAGAGGCAGCTATGTTAGGAGCGTCTCAATCCAGAAATGAAAAACTTGCAGCACTTTTTTACAGGATGAAGCTTATTGAAGCATATGGGACAGGAATCAGTAAAATAATAAGCTGTTATAAAGAATTTTCAGTACAGCCTGAGTTTGAAAATGTGGAAGGTGCATTTAGGGTAGTGCTGCCTAATATACATGCAAGAGTATTGATGGATAAAAATGAAAAGTATTTACCTATAATAAAATTATTTGAGAAACAAAGAGAAATTACCCGCTCCGATGTTGAAGAAACCCTGGGGTCTGGGACAACTCATGCAATTAATATGCTTAAGGAAATGCTGGATAAAGATTTGATTGGTAAGGTTGGGAATGGTAAATTAACAAAATATGTGGCGAAGTTTTAAGGATTGGATTTTTTTGATTTAAGCCTAAAAAAATGCCATGAACAAAAACGTTCATGGCATTTTTTTATCTATTCCCACTAAATAAAATTTTAATTAAAAAAATACCGCCTAATAATGATAGCAAAATGCCTGTTATTCTATAGTTGTTTGATATGATATTTAAATAATTATAATTAAATTCAAGGGGAACATCTAGTTTCTGCATTGTTAATAGCTTTAAATCCAACTTATACTCTGCTATCTTATAGCAGTTTAATATCAAAGTGAAACCAATTGCTTCAAACATAAATGTTATAACATAGTAGAAAGGAACTTTATTCATATTTACCTACTTCCATTATCTGGTTATTACTCCCAAGCCTGTTGCAACAGTAAAACCTCCTCTTCCATAATAATCACCAGAAGGTTTGCCATATACTGAATAATCATATGATTGATAAATTATATATACATCGACATACATTCCATTAGATGTATTGTTACTTTGAGATATAGTTTTTGAGACTGTAGAAGTACTTGATAAGCCATATCCTAACTGTGCTGATATTTCCTTTATAGGTGCAACCCCGACCGTGAAGGAAGCTGATTTTGAAACTTGTTTTGTATAAGTATGTGATATACTTCCTCCAGGTGAAATATAGTCAGAAGCAGTGGGAAGTGAACTCCAACTTTCGCGTGGACCATCTGTACGTTTTATAGTGGCTCCTGTATCATACCAAGCCATTAAGTGGTTGTCATTTCCTGATATTTTCTCAATTTCTATTGGCTTAACAATATCATAAATTTCAACACTTTTAATTTCATCAGGATTAAGACCTAATGCCTTTACAATTGTTTCTTTATCACGGGATTCTACACTAACTAGATTCCCCTGTGTTGTGGGTTGTGCATTTACACTAAAACTAAACATAAGTGTGAAAGCCATAAGCATGGCACTCAAAGTCTTATACTTCTTTTTTGGAATAAATAATCTCATTATAAATAAACCTCCTCTTTTCTTAAATGTAGTGCTATTTCATAGTATTTTTCTTTATAAAAACAATGGAATCCCCCCCCCTATCTAAATACTATACGGCTTTGGACAAAGATTAGAATCCAAACCCGCCTTTTAATTCCCCCCCCTACTTCTTTTATGGTTCTAGCACTCATGATATTATAGTTTATATAATATTACGGTAAATTTACTTTGTCAATAACGATTTTAAAAATTAAAATCGTTTTGTTATTATTTATGATTTTAACATTAATTGACTTTTTTATAGTTTTAATTTATAATTTGATAAAAGTCATAAAATTAGGAGGTGAATACTATGCAAGGCAATAAAGACATCAATTCATGTTTTTTTCTTACAAATAAGGAAGAATCTGCTATGAAAGTTTTGTGGGCATCAGATACTCCTTTATGTGCTACCGAAATTGCAGAAAGAATTCCTAATAGAATTTGGCCCTCAAGTTCAATACAAAGTATTTTGAGAACGCTTGAAAAAAAGGAAGCTATTGAAGTAGCTGAAATAACCAAAATCGGAAAGTCCTACGGTCGTCTGTTTCGACCAACAATATCAGCCAATGAATATGCTGTTATGCAATTTGATAGATATTATCAGGGACATGATCAGGAGGGTTTATCTTTAATATCAACGCTTTTGGGCAAAAAAAAATGCAAAAAAGAAATTGCGGAAGCTTTACAGGAACTATTAAACCAATACAGGGAGGACTAGTTTATGGGGGTAACATTGTTCTCCTTCTTGACTTCACTTATTTGGGTAAGTATTTTTGCAATAGTTATAAAATTATTAAGCAGGCAAATGATTCTATTAAGAACTTTTTCGATTTATCCTTTGATTTTTTTGATTTGTTTATGTTTAATTAGGTTCTTTTTACCAACTGAACTATTCTATACTCAAATTATCAGGTCTAAAAATTTATTGCCTTCTTTACAATATGTATTAACTTATCCTCTAATTAATTTTTACAGCAAAGGTATTACTGTTAACATATTAGAAATTTTGATTCTCATAAGCGTTGGAGTTGCATTATATAAATTTTACATTAAGATAAGTGAGTATAGAAGATTATCTAATATACTAAGTATTTTTCCGGATTGTGAAGACCAGCGCGTAAAAACAACCTTAGAAAAAATACAAAATCTTACCGGAATAAGAAAAGAATTAAAAATTATAATGCACAAAGGCATAAGGACACCGGCAATAGTCGGCTTTCATTCACAAATCATATTGCTTCCAGATATAAACTTCACTGACGACGAATTATTTAGTGTTCTATTGCATGAGTGGCAGCATTACCAACAGAGACATGTAATAATCAAATGTATTTGTGATATCATTCAGACCATATTCTGGTGGAACCCGTTTTTTAGATATTTTAACACGGAAGTGGAACACACTTTAGAGATGCACTCAGATGAAAAAGTTAGTTGTTTTTTAAATAGGCAGCAACAAAAATGTTATTTAAATGCTATAATCAAAGTCATTCAAAATCAGGAAAAAAGTCAAAAGAAGTCTATATTAACTTGTTGCTTAGTTGAAGAAGCGAAAAGTGATCGTATGGAACAACGATTTAAAATGTTACTTGAAAGTAATTATTCAAAAATCAAGAAACAAAGAAGTAAAATGCTTATTCCAATTACATTTGTTTTGCTAATGCTGTCGTATACCTTTGTTATACAACCCTACAGCGAGCCTGGTATACAAAATTACGGAATCATGACTGAAATATCAAGTAGTTATTATTTTGTAAAAACAGATTCAGGTTATAATCTTTACAACGAGCAAGGAGATATAATAGCTACTGTTTCAGTGATTGATGATAGTTTAAAGCATTTGAAAATAATAAACGAGGGGGTAAACCATGAAAAAGTTTTCCATAATTAATCTTACCTGCCTATTGGCAGCAACTATGTTTTTAGTATTTTTACCAACTAACAGTTATGCATCTGGGTATTCAAATGAACAAATGCAGGATATTGAAAATTCTGAAATACGCCTTTTGGCAGAAGAAACTGGTTATAAATATAAAGTCATTAATGGCAAACTGTATAAACGGCTCTGGTCATATACATATGCCAGATGGATTGATAAGGATTGGATATTAATATCATAACAAAACAACCGTTTCCTCAAAGTATTTGAAGTCTGCTTGCTAAACTTTGTTGTTCAAAAGTGTTCCACCAGGATTAATTCATGTTATACTAGAATCTAATTGATAACTAAAAAAGCATAAAATAGGATTAAGATGAGGTATTTAAAAAATTTGTGTTTACGAATCTGCCAATCACAATACTACCGCAGAATTAACTAGTAATAGTGGCAGTCTTATTAATATAAAGTTTAGAAAAAGAATAATGAAGGCAGAAAGTTGGAACATTTATGGCAAGTATTAAAGAAATAGCAGAGATGTCCGGTGTTGCGAAAAGCACTGTATCCAGGTATCTAAATCAGGGATCTGTCAGTGAAAAAACAGCCGGACGGATAGAAGCAGTCATTAAAAAAACAGGATATTCCCCCAATCAGTTCGCCCAGAGTTTAAAGGCGAAAAAAACGAAAATTATCGGAGTGATTATTCCAAGGCTGAACTCCAATGCAATGTCGGAAACACTGCTGGGCATTGATGATGTATTGCAGGATAACGGATTTCAGATAATCATTTCCAATACGAACCAGAATAATGCCAGAGAGATTGAAAGTATCTATTCTCTTGCAAAACAGAAGGTTTCTGGTATCATTCTGGCTGCCACGGTAATCACGGACAAGCATAAAAAAGCTTTTAATGAGATTTCAATTCCCATAGTTGTTATCGGTCAGCAGGTGCCTGGTGTTCCCAGTGTGATTCACGACGATTATGAGGCTGGGTATTGTCTGGGAAAGTATATTTTCCAGAGAGGCCATCGGTACGTCATTTATCTTGGAGTTCCTGAGACAGATGTATCAGTAGGAATAAAAAGGAAACAGGGTGTGATAAAGGCTTCCGGGGAATATGAAAATATAGTTCTTAAAGTAGAGGAAACTTCTTTCTCTTCCCAGGACGCAGTGATTATGGCAAAGAAAATTCTTACAGAAAAAAATCAGCCTACTGCGATTATTGCCGCAACCGATAACATTGCAGTGGGAGTGTTAAAAGCCTGCTGTCTTCTGGATAGAAAAGTCCCGGAACAGCTTTCAATTGTGGGAGTTGGAGGAGATAAGATTACGGATCTGGTATATCCTGGAATTACAACAGTTAAGTTCTTCTTCCAGGAAGCCGGAGGTACTGCAGCAAAAAGTCTCCTTAAGTTATTAGAACATGAAAAAACGGAAGAACTCATAGTCTCTCCCTACGAGTTAATTGAACGTTTTAGTGTTGACAAACTACAATAGAAGAAGTAAAATTAATTATAAGGAACCGGTTCCAAAACAAAGTGAAACTGTTCCTTATAATTTCACCCAATGCTGGAACCGGTTCCATTATTGCGGAAGTTGAGGTAATCTATGAAAATAAGCTTTACAAAGCCAGATGGCATAACAGAAGAGGAGTATCTGGAACTGGGGAAAAAAGTTCAGAACAGTCCATGGCGGCAAAGCTATCATATTCAGCCGGTTACCGGGCTTTTGAATGATCCCAATGGTCTTGCGTGGTACAATGGCTACTATCATTTGTTCTATCAATGGTTTCCGTTCGGACCTGTTCATGGAACCAAGTACTGGTATCATCTTCGTTCAAAAGACCTTATTATCTGGGAGGATTTAGGAATTGGGCTGGCACCGGATCAAAGCTTTGACAGCCATGGCGTCTATTCTGGAAGCAGTATAAAAAAAGATGGACTTTTGTATCTGTTATATACCGGCAATCACAGAGATGATGACTGGGTAAGGCACAGCAGCCAGTGTCTTGCAGTTATGGATCAGGAAGGCAGAATCCGGAAAGAAACCTCCCCCCTGATACAAGAGCCGCCGGAAGGAATTACTGAGCATTTCAGAGATCCAAAAGTATGGAAGGGGAAGAATGGTTATCTGATGATAACTGGTGCACAGACTATCGCACAGACAGGCACGGCATTGATTTATCAAAGCTCTGATTTAAAGAAGTGGAAGTATCGGGGTGAACTGACAGTTCCATGGAAGTCCAAAGCTTATATGTGGGAATGTCCTGATTATTTTGAGGCAGATGGCTCTGGCATTTTAATGATGTGTCCCCAGGGAATGGAAACAGAGGAGTCCGGGAATTCCAATATTTATGAATCAGGATATCTGATAGGGAGTCCTATGGATGAGGAGACATTAATCTTTGATGGAAACCGTTATGAGAAGCTTGATTATGGTTTTGATTTTTATGCACCTCAGACCTTTTTAGATTCTTTGGGAAGAAGAATCTTGTTTGGCTGGATGGGACTGCCTGAAATTTCATATCCTACTGACCGGTATGGCTGGGCCCACTGCCTGACAATTCCCAGAGAACTGACAATTGCAGAGGGGCGTATAAGACAAAATCCGGTGAAGGAAATGGAACTGCTTAGAAGTGAACCGGTCTGTGAGACCATTCTCATGGAAGATGAAAGCTATCAGGACGTAAGATTTTATGGAAGACATTATGAGCTGATGGTTCAGATCATAAATCAGACTGCAGGAATTTTTGAGATGCGTGTAAGGCAGAATAAACAGGAACAGACAACCATCCGGTATTCTGGCAAAGACCAGATGATATGTGTGGACCGAAGTGCTTCCGGAGAAGTGTTTGCGAAAGACTACGGCAGTTTCCGTAAAGCAAGGCTTAAGAACGGGTTGAGAGAGCTTCGGATATTTTCAGATGAATCCTCATTAGAAATATTTGTTAATCAGGGAGAGGTATGTTTTTCATTAAGGATTTTCCCCAAGGAATCAGGTGTTGAGACGGTATTTACAGCAAGAGAGGGTTCTGTAAAAGCAACAATTCAGAAATGGAATTTAAAAGTTTAGTTTAGAATGGAGTGTAATCATGAGCAATAAAAATCTGGCAGAAAAGATTGTGGAAAATATTGGAGGAAAGGAAAATGTGCAGAGTCTGACTCACTGCATGACCAGACTGCGTTTTGTTTTAAAAAATGAAGATAAGGCAGACAAAGAAGCTTTGGAGAAGTTAGATATTATGCAGGTGGTACGGGGCGGGGGCCAGTATCAGATTGTCATCGGGACCAATGTAAAGGATGTATATGAAGAGGTAGTAAAACTGACAGGAGAAGGAAACAGCGGTAAAGCTGATGAAGGAGGAAAGGAACAAAAGCTGTCAGCAAAGATTTTCAATGTGATTTCTGGAAGCTTTACCCCCATTATACCGGCTATATTAGGCTCCGGTATGCTAAAGGCGTTGCTTCAGATTCTTGTTTCAGCAGGGGTAATGCAGTCGTCATCAGGAACCTATGCAATTTTAACAGCTGCCTCAAATGCAGTGTTTTATTTTCTCCCGATTATTCTGGGAATAACATTTGGGACCCGCATGAAAGTGAATCCTTACATATCCGGTGTCATTGGAGCAGCCCTTCTGGAGCCAAACTATACCAGGCTTTTAACAACAGCCGGGGGGCAGACGGATTTCATGCATATACCGGTGGTATTAATGGACTATTCCTCTACCGTTTTCCCGGTAATACTGGCAATCTGTACCTATGTCCTCATTGACAGGCTGCTAAAAAAGATTATTCCAGGCGTATTTCAGGTGTTGTTTGTTCCCATGCTGTCTCTGATGCTGGTGGTGCCTATCACATTAATTGTGTTTGGACCTTTTGGTATTTATACAGGCACGTTCATTTCCAATGTATTAACAATTGCCCTGGGGAAAAATGCGGTTCTTACAAACATTGTTTTTGGTTTCATAGGGATTCCTACGGTTATGCTTGGACTTCACTGGGCGCTCATTCCTGTTATTATTAATAATTTATCCACAGCGGGTCAGGATTTTCTTCTTCCAACCGTTCAGGCGACGGCTTATGCTGGTGCAGGAGCGGCACTGGGCGTATTTTTTAAAACCAAAGATATCAAGTTAAAAGAGCTGTCATTCTCTGCATTTGTGCCTGCTTTTTTAACAGGAATTACAGAGCCTGTAATTTACGGAGTATTCTTTAAATTCAGACGGGGGCTGTTATATGCAATGTCCATGAGTGCTGTGGCAGGCGGTCTTTGCGGAATTTTCCATATATACGCTTCTCAGATGGCAGGAGGTATTATGGTTATTCCTTCCTATACTCCGGCTGTCAGCTTCGCAATTGCCATGGCTGTTGCATTTGGGGGAACATTTCTTCTGACTTATATATTTGGTTATGAATCTGCGGGGAAAGATACGGGAACGTCCGCAGGAACAGGTTCGTCACAGGAAAGCCTGACGGTGAAAAAGACAATGACTGCACCAGTAAAAGGAAAAGTTGTTAAACTTAGTCAGGTTGCAGATGAAGTTTTTTCATCAGGCACATTGGGAAAGGGAATTGGAGTGATTCAAGCCAGTGATGAGATTCTTGCGCCGGCAGATGGAGAGGTGGTTTCTGTATTCCCTACAAAGCATGCAATTGGGATTAAAACGGAATACGGCGCAGAGATGATCATTCATATTGGAATTAATACGGTTGAGCTTAATGGAAAATATTTTGATATTTTTGTGCGGGAAGGAGATAAAATCACCTCCGGCCAGGTGATTGGAACCGTGGCATTTGATAAAGTAAAAGAGGCGGGATATGATACGACTGTGATGCTGATTGTGACGAATACGGATCACTTTCAGGAAGTGAAGATAATGGAGCCGGGCAGCTTGAAAGACCCGGTAATCCAGGTTGAGTAGGAGGAATGGATAATGATAGTAAGAGAAGTCGTTAACAGTATCATCAGGGAGACAGGGGTGACTCTGGATCCGGAAAAAACCGTGGACCAGATCATTATCGGTGATCCGGATACGGAGGTTACTAAAATTGTCACTTCGTTTATGGCGACCGTTGATGTGATTTCAGAGGCGGTCAGACTGGGAGCCAATTTCATCATTACCCATGAACCGACCTGGTTTAATGGAAGGGATCAAAAAGAATGGCTATTCAATGATCCGGTTTATATAAAAAAGAAGCAGCTGATCGAAGAAAACCACCTTGTAATCTGGCGGTTTCACGATTATATGCATGCGGTTTCTGAGGATATGATTTATCAGGGCTTTGATCAGGACATGGGCTGGAGCGATTATAAAGAAAGAAAAGAATTCAGAAAAGAGGAGAAGAATCCTCTGCTGAAAGCCCAGGTGTGTTATCAGATTCCGGAGATGAAGCTTAAGGAGCTGGTGATGAAAGTGAAGAATTCTCTGGAGGTGAAATGTGCAAGAGTAATTGGTAACCAGGAGGGAATCTGCCGCCGTGTCGGTGTACTGGTGGGAGGCGGCAGCCTGGGGCTTGGCGACGAGAAAAATACCATGGATTTCATGCGCAGAGATAATATAGATACAGTTATATGCGGAGATATCACAGAATGGACGCTAAGTGCTTATATAAGAGATGCTTCCATGCTTGGGCTTGGTAAATCCATGATTATTATAGGTCATGAAAGAAGTGAGGAGTCCGGAATGAAACATCTGGTGAGCTGGCTGAAACAGCTTCTTCCGGAGCAGACCGTTTACTTTATTGATGCGAAAGAACCCTTTGATTATTTGTAATTTCGTTGTAGTTCCTTTCATTATTCTTGTGTTATAATGTTTATAAGATACGGACAGTAGTACTTATGGAAGAATGAAAGGGATGAGGGTAATGAGAATTTTATTGGTGGAAGATGAACCGGATTTAAATGGACTGCTTGTAAGAAAGCTTAAGCTGGACCATTATACGGTAGACTCCTGCCTTAATGGGCTTGAAGGACTGGAGTATCTTGAGAAGACAGATTATGACGCTATCATACTGGACACTATGATTCCGGGACTGAGCGGACCTGAGCTGTTAAAGAAAATCCGGAGCCAGGGAAAAAGCACACCGGTGCTGTTAATGACTGCAGGGGGAAATATGGAGAATTTTGTAGGCAGTCCGGAGGCAGGGGCGGATGAATATCTGCAAAAGCCATTTTCCGCATACGAGCTTTTAACGAAAGTAAGGGGCATGGTAAGGCGTCACTACGGAGATATCAGCAATATTTTTGAGGTTGGTGATTTAACGGTTAACTGCGATGCCCGCAGAGTCATAAGAAATAAACAATTTATTCGTCTTTCCTCCAAAGAATTTTCAATCCTGGAATATTTAATCCGCAATACCGGGGTTGTGTTATCCCGCGATAAAATCAGCCAGCATATATGGAATTATGATTTTGAAGGTGAATCCAATATGGTTGATGTATACATTCGGTATTTAAGAAAGAAAATCGATGAAGGACAGCCGGTAAAGCTGATTCATACAGTTAGAGGAGTGGGGTATGTTTTAAGGGTTGCTGGCAATGCAAGAAGATAAAACAGGGCAGAAATCAGGTGTATCTTAATCTGATTTCTGCCCTGTTTTTTTCACGAATTCGGGACTTTTTAACAGACCATTGCTCATGAAACTGCTAAGAAGCTGAGCCATTCTTTCTATATCAGGTTGTTCTTCCGTTGTAAAGCAATATGTTATCATTCCAATAATAGCTGACATTGCAAACTCTAAACCGTATTCCAGTATGTAATCATCTGTTTCGGTGGACTGAAGTATAGGACGTACCAGGTCTTTGTATGTATTTTTCATTTTATCCCTAAATGCCGGATCGCCGTTTTTCCCCAACAGGACGATAAGATATTGTTTGTTTTTACTAAACACTTCCACAAGATGCCTGATTGGGAAATGTATGCTTTTTATTTGTGTAATTTTTTTGTGCTTTTCAATATCTGGTAAAACAGAAGCTTCAATTTGCTCCAGCACATCGTAGACGTCAGTATAATATTCATAAAATGTACTTCTGTTATAACCTGCCTTTTCTGTAATGTCTTTTACTGTGATCTTTTCGATCCGTTTTTCACAGTAAATCTGCCAGAATGCATCTGATAAGTTTTGTTTTGTCTGCTTTGTGATTTCAGGTTGCTTTTTCAAAAAATCCCTCCCACGCTTTTAAATCCAACAGATGAACCATGATTGTTGGTTGATGAAGAATCTTAATAACATTACAATATGATAATACAACAGATTGTTGGATTAAGTAAAGTTAAAAGTTTAAAACAAGGAGGCTTTCAAATGACAGAAAGTATAGCAAATGATTCCAAAAAGCAAAAAGATAAGCTTGATCCTATGCTGATCAAAGTATCAATAATCCTGGTGTTTGGTACTCTTGCACCGTTGTTGGATTCGACAATGGTGAACGTAGCCATAAAAACAATAGCGGGCGAATTAAAAAGTACTGTTTCCGTAATTCAGTGGGTTATAACTGGATATGTACTTGCAATGGCAATAGCTGTTCCCATTTCCGGCTGGGCGATTAATCGTCTTGGCGGTAAGCGGCTGTATGAATTCTCACTGGCTATGTTTCTTGCAGGTTCCATTTTATCATCACTGTCATGGAATATAGGAACTCTGATCGGGTTTCGGCTCTTGCAGGGAATTGGCGCAGGTTTATTGATGCCGACCATGACTAACATGCTGGTTCAGATTTCGGGGGGCCGAAATATAGGACATATGGCGTCAATTGTCAGCCTGCCCATGCTTCTGGCGCCGATTCTGGGACCGGTTCTTGGGGGGATTATCGTAAACAGTCTGGGCTGGCGCTGGATCTTCTATGTCAATATTCCGGTGACCATTATCGCTTTATTGCTGGCTTTCTGGGGTATACCAGCAGATAGTCCTGCAAAGGAGAAACAGCCTCTTGATATTGCCGGCATTCTTTTGCTGTCCCCGGCGTTTGCCTTACTCATTTATGGAATTGCGCAGACAGCATCACATGATGGATTAAACAGCAGTGCAGTACTTGTTCCGGTGTTAACAGGACTGATAATGATGGCCGTATTTGCTTTTTATGCCTTACATACGAGAATTTCACCAGTACTTGATCTGCATCTGTTCAAGTCAGGCAATTTTTCTGCTACATCTTTTTTGCTATTTATGTCAGGAATTATAACAAATGGCGGAATGCTTCTGCTTCCGTTATTTTATCAGCAGGTGCGTGGTGAAAGCGTTCTCTATGCCGGGCTTATGCTGATTCCTCAGGGAGTTGGTATGTTACTTACAAGAACCCAGATGGGTAAACTGACAGACCGTATAGGAGCACGGCCAATCGTTATGGTCAGTCTTATAATCACGGCAGTTGGTACTGTGCCATTTGTTTTTGCCGATTCCGCAACAAATGGGATCCTGTTAGCTGTGGCACTTTTAATAAGGGGGGCTGGTCTTGGAGGAGTATTCATCCCGCTCATGGTCTCTGCGTATGTGGGATTAAACGGCGAGCAGATTCCTCATGCAAGTATTGCTACAAGAATACTGCAGACAATCGGCGGCGCATTCGGGTCTGCAGTTTTTGCAACAATTGTAGAGCACCAGTTAGCCAGCCGCTCTGCAGCAGGGATACACAATGCTGCAGGTGCGTATAATTATGCTTTTGGGTGGTCTGCCGGATTTACAGTGGCAGCAGTGATTCCTGCTCTGTTTCTGGCTGTGTATAAACAATCGGAGGCTTAGGCGGACCATTTCCGGCCATATTCACGGCTCAGTGCGATCAGTGCCTTTATGGCCGGTGAGATCCATTTCTTTTTATGATAAACAATCTGGGTAAAAAAAGTAAGATCTGTCTCAATAAACTTTGTGCGAAGGCTTCCGCTTTCGCTTTCTTTTTTTACGGAATAATAAGGCAGGTATGAAACACCAAGACCTGAGGATACATATTTTTTGATTGCCTCCACACTGGATGTTTCCAGTATATTGGCAGGGACTGTGTGATGCCTTTGCAGATACCGGTCAAATTCCTGGCGGTAGGTGCATTCCTTTTCTGTGTAAAGCACCATTTGCCCGGATTCAGGTAAAAAATCCTGCTGTGTATGTCCGGCTGGTGCGATCAGGCACATTCTTTCCTGGGAAAGCAGTTCCGTGCACAGATTCGGATCCATGCATTCTGGCTGAAGAACAAAACTGATATCCAATTGTCCGGCAGATAAATCCTTTAACAGCAGTTCGCAGGGACTGTTGATCATACGGACTTCCACCTGAGGATAAGCAGATTTATAAGCCATGATAAGAGGGTGTAAACGGTACAGTGTCAGGGACTCAGGGGCACCGATCCGTAAACAGCCCCGGGGGGCAGTATCGCTTCTGCCTAACTGCTCCAGGGCGTCGTATTCCTGTAATACAGAATTGGTATGTTCCAGCAGCTGTTCTCCGAATGCAGTAAGTTTAAGCGCTTTTCCGGTACGGTCAAAGACAGGACAATTGTAATAGGATTCAATTGCGCCAACCTGGAAGGTCAGGGTTGACTGGGCATATCCCAGGGCCTGGGCCGCTTTTGTATAGCTTCCCAGCTCTGCTATTTTCACCAATGTTCGTAAATTTCGTATTTCTATCATATTGTAATCCCCCTTCCGGTTCTTCTCCCATTATTTTATCATCAATAATTTTGAAGTCAATATTTAATAACTTCAATTATACAAAAGTGAGTTTTTTTATTATGATGGATATGACAGAAGGGAGAGAAATTTATATGAAGAAAAAATTGAATGTTTTTACGGTAAGCGGACTGATGACAGGACCGATTCTGGGGTCCGGCATTATCTTTCTGCCGCCTCTTGCTTACGATAAACTGGGACAATACGCTATTTTTGCCTGGTTGATCATGATGTCACTGAATTGTTTGTTTGCATATGTTTTTGCAAAAATGACAATTACTGCATCGGATAACCGTGGGATCAGCGCGGTGGTCGGAGATACATTTGGTACCAGATTTGGAGCTCTTGCTGCCAATTACCTTACGGCTGCCGTCTTTTTCGGGCCAGTTGCAGTGGCGCTGACTGCTTCAGAGTTTATTCTGCCGGCTGGTAATGAATTAAATACATGGAAAGCAGCCGGTGCGGTTCTTCTCATCTGTGCAGTCATTGTGATATCGGGGGTCTCCATTATGGGGAAATTCATGCTGGTTTTATCCAGCATAACAGCAGGTCTGCTGCTGGCAGGCAGCGGAGCAACGCTATTTCAGTTACCGGCTCTTACCGTACCTGGCAGTCTCCCTGCGCCAGGGGACTTTGGGCAGACACTTCTGCTTATTTTCTGGGCGATTGTAGGCTGGGAGATACTGGGCAATTATGTTGAGGATGTGGAGAATCCGAAACTGACCATCATGCGTGCCATGCTGATCAGTCTCACAGCAGTTGTCCTGGTTTATCTGCTAACGGCTTTTGCATTTCAAAACAGTCCCAGTCATTCCATGCCGGATCTGCTGATTCCGGTGACAGGCAGATTTTCAAAAGTCGTTTTTTCCGGGCTGGCCGCAGGTCTTTGCATCTGCACTATTTCCACTTTTACAGGGGGTGTTGTCCGGCAGACAACGGTACGTTTTAAAAATGCGGGATTGCCGGAGATTTTTCATCATAAATGGATGATCGCTCTGATGCTTCTCATTGTGGATTATATCGTTCTTTTTCTTCATGCAGCTGGGATACTGTCTTTTCAAAACATTATAGGCATTGCAAATGCCATGTTTATCGGCAATGCGGTTCTTGACCTTGCCTGTGGTTTTAAACTCCTGAATCATATTCTGATTCGGATAGGAATAGGAATCCTGCTGTTTTTACTTTTGTTGATTTTCCTGTTTTCGTCAGGTTATGCGCTGGTGCTGTTTCTGGTAATTACCTGTGCAAGTCTGATCTTACCGGTTCCCATCCGTAAACCGGTATTCTGATCTCTGGTGGTTGAAAAAGTCTTGTACTTTTTATTTGCAAATGTTATAATCCTCCCAACATACAAAACGAGAGAACGATGGAGTCTCAACTGCACAGAAGTCAGTTGTGGCTCCTTTTGCATTTTTCAAACAGCTGTAACCAGAGAGAAGGAGGAAGATATATGAATGATAAAAGTAAATTTTTTGCAATTGCCATAACCAGAACCTGCGGAAGCGGCGGAGGAAGCTATATAGGTAAAAAACTGGCTGCTGATTATGGAATTGATTATTACGATAAAAAAATTCTGAAGCTGGCTACAGAGGATGGGGGAGTGAACAAAACCATATTTGAAGAAACAGATGAAAAAATGAATAAGACAGTGTTGTATCAGGCATTTAAAAAGGTATATAATGGAGAGATCATCCCTGCAGAGAGCGGAAATTTCTTATTAGATCAGAGTTTATTTAATTATCAGGCAAAGGTATTAAAAGAGCTGCTTAACCGGGAATCGTATGTATGTGTGGGAAGAGCGGCTGATTTTGTATTAAAGGAGGAACCCAATGTAGTGTCCGTTTATCTGGACGCTTCCTATGAGTTCCGGGTAAAGCATGAGATGGCAAGACAGGGAATTTCGCAAGCGGAAGCAAAGCATTACATTGACCAGCTGGACCGGTACCGCAATGCCTATTATCTGTATCATACCGGAAAACAGTGGAAAAACCCGCGGAATTTTGACCTGTGCCTGAATACGGAGCGTCTGGGATTTAATAACTGTACAGATCTGATTGAAGAATATATCAGGATGAAATTTGGCATTTGCCCGGAAAAAAAGGAGAGGTTATGAAAGAGCTTGCTTATTATGACGGAATAATAGCAGCACCGGAGGAGCTGATGGTTCCTTTTAATGACAGAGTGCATTTTTTTGGCGACGGAGTTTATGATGCAACGGTGGGAGGTAATCACCGCATTTATCTGCTGGAAGACCATTTAGACCGTTTCTATTCCAGTGCAAATGCTCTGGACATACGGATTCCCATGGCAAAGAAGGAACTTGGAGAGCTTTTGACAGAGCTTTTAAAACAGGTGGAAGGGGAGACTCATTTTGTCTATTGGCAGATCACCAGAGGTGCTGCTCCCAGAAACCATGTATATGACGGTCAGATGACCGGAAAGCTCTGGGTTATGATCCGCCCCAGCCAGCTGCGGGACCCGGATGTACCAATCAGTCTGATTACAGCAGAGGATACCCGTTTTCTTCACTGCAACATCAAAACATTAAATCTTCTGCCATCCGTCATGGCATCCCAGAAGGCTGATAAGCTGGGAGCCCAGGAAACTGTGTTTCACAGGGGGGAGATAGTGACAGAGTGCGCCCACAGCAATATTTCCATTCTAAAGGACGGAATCTTCTATTCCCACCCCAACGACCAGTATATTCTGCGTGGAATCTCCAAGTCCCATATGATTGAAGCTTGCTACCGCCTTGGAATCCAGGTTTTAGAGCGTCCCTTTACTCTTGAAGAACTGATGGCTGCCGATGAGATTCTTGTGACCTCCTCCTCTAATTTCTGTCTTCATGCAAAGGAAATTGATGGGGTGCCAGTAGGAGGAAAAGATCCGCTGCGATTGAAACAGATACAGAATGAGGTGGTTGAAGAATATTTAAGATATACAGGGAAGAAAAGTATGTTTGATGATATAAGAAACTAAAAGTAAATCCCCCGGAGATCCGGGGGATAATTGCTTATTCTGACATGGAATCTGCGATGGTATTAGCCAAAGCTGCGATTTCAGACAGCTGATCCTCTTTCACAGAAGATTTTACAGTAATGGTCTGATCCAGAATCGTCATATTTTTCATTCCGGAGATGATTTCGGTCATTTTCTTGCCTGCCATAACGCCCCAGGTTCCATTCTCAATCAGAGCAACGGTACGGTTTTGTACGTTGTGAGACTTCATATCCAAAAGCAGATGTTCCATGTTACTGAAGATGCCTGCATTGTAGGTTGCAGAAGCAAATACCAGATGGCTGCAGCGGAACGCCTCTGAGATGATATAGGATGGGTGAGTTACGGATACATCGTACATAACGATATTGCGGATTCCACGTTCTGCAAGGCGGCACGCCAGGATATTGGCAGCATTCTCCGTGTTGCCGTAAATGGAACCGTATGCAATCATGATTGCTTTTTCTTCCGGTTTGTAGCTGCTCCAGGTGCAGTACTTGTCCATGTACCAGCAGATATCAGAGCGCCATACCGGTCCGTGAAGAGGGCAGAGAAGCTGAATATCCAGATCTTCTACTTTCTTTAATAATGCCTGGGTATTGATGCCGTATTTGCCCACGATGTTGGAATAGTATCTTCTGGATTCATCAAGCCATTCCCGCTCAAAATTCAGTTCGTCAGCAAAGAGATTGCCGTTCATGGCCCCAAAGGTACCGAAGGCATCTGCTGAAAACAACATCTTATCTGTGGAATCATAGCTAACCATTACTTCCGGCCAGTGTACCATGGGAGCCAGGTAGAAGGTAAAACTGTGCTTTCCTGTTGAGATGGTATCCCCTTCCTTTACTATAATAGCTCTGTCATCCACTCCGAATTCATAAAACTGGTTGATGATGGGGATCGTCTTCGCATTACATACGACTTTGACGTCCGGATATTTCCGAACCATATCTCCCAGGGTCGCGCAGTGGTCCGGTTCCATGTGATTAACAAAAATATAATCCAGATTCCGTCCGTCTAAAACTGCTTCTACATTCTCTAAAAACTGTCCGGTTATGGCTCTGTCAACCGTATCAAACAGTACGGTTTTCTCATCCAGCAGAACATAGGAATTATAAGAAATTCCCTTGGGAATGGGATATGCATTTTCAAACAGTGCCAGACGGCGGTCACTTCCGCCAACCCAGAACAGATCATCGTTAATTTTTTTGATACAGTACATGTTGCAGCCTTCCTTTCTATTGCTCGTTCTAGTATCTTGTATAAAGTATACTATATTTTTAACAAAATGTCATGACCTTTTTCTATAAAAATACTAGGGATTAGGGACTTTTCCCAAACCGCACTTTTTATTAAGACAGGCAAAATGAAATCTGTTATAATATGGTTCAAACATGGAGGTGAGATGCATGGATGAAAAGAAAAAAATAGTCAGTAAGATCATTGATTATGTTGAAGGAAATTTATCTGCACCAGAAAGACTGAAGGTGGAGGAAATTGCACGTCATGCCGGTTATTCCAGATTTCATATTAACCGGATGTTTTCAGAAGTAACGGGCTGTACCATTCACCGCTATATTAAGGAACGAAGGCTTAGTGAGGCTGCAAAAAAGCTGGTTATGGATGAGGATTCCATTGCAAAAATCGCTCAGGATGCGTTATATCAGTCCCAGCAGGCATTTTCTTATGAATTTAAAAAGGTATATGGATGTACGCCTTTGACATACAGAAAAGCAAGAATTAACAAAGAACTGAGGAGAAAAGCAGTGGTGGCAAAACACTTTGCAGGCTGGAGGTGCGCAGCGTGAATATGGTTCCTTATGTAATCGAGCAGACTGGTTTGGGAGAGCGCAGTTATGATTTGTTTTCCCGCCTTTTAAAGGACCGGATTATATTTCTTGCAGAAGAGGTAAACGATGATTCGGCGAAACTGATTATAGCGCAGCTGCTTTTTTTGGAATCTCAGGATCCGGGGAAGGATATTTCCTTTTACATTAACAGTCCGGGAGGCTCAATCACCGCAGGCCTGGCAATTTATGACACCATGAAGTACATCCGCTGTGATGTAGCTACTATCTGTCTGGGACTGGCAGCCAGCTTTGGGGCATTTCTTCTGGCAGGAGGAACGAAGGGCAAGCGGTCTGCTCTCCCCAATGCGGAGATCATGATCCATCAGCCCGGCATATCCGGAGGGATTGGGGGGAAGGCGTCAGATATCTTTATTTTCTCGGAAAAACTGCAGAAAGACAAGAGACGATTAAACCGGATACTTGGGGAGAATACCGGTCATTCGGAAGAAGAGATTGAACGGGATACAGACAGAGATCATTTTATGTCTGCAAAAGAAGCAAGAGAGTATGGAATTATTGATGCAATTGTAGAAAATAAAAATAAAAAATAAAGTCAGCCTGAGGGGTTTAATCTAAAAAAAGGATTGAACCCCTTTCCGTTTTTTGCTACAGTAAGACGTATGAAAGGAGGCGAGAAGGAATGAAGAATGAAAAAGAAGCAATATTGGTAAGTGCGTGTCTTTTAGGAGCAGACTGCCGTTATGACGGTAAGAATGGAAAAGATGAAAACGTCCTGGCACTGCTTGATCAGTACCATCTGATTCCTGTCTGCCCGGAACAGCTGGGAGGTATGGGAACGCCACGGCCTCCGGCTGAGCGGTATGGTGAAACTGTGATTAACCGGCAGGGGCAGGATGTAACCGCCTTTTTTGTAAAAGGGGCGGAAGAAACCTTAAAGTTTGCTGAAATTTACAGATGCAAAAAAGCAATATTAAAAGAACGCAGCCCCTCCTGCGGTCATGGAATGATTTATGATGGAACGTTTTCCGGGGAAAAGATACCGGGGAGCGGGGTTACTGCAGCATTACTGGAGAAAAACGGAATTGAAGTGATTGGGGAGAGCAAAATCCAGTCTCTGAAATCCGGATCGGACAATTAATCAGGTACAGTAAGGAGTATATCATGAAAACAGAGATAACGAGACAACAGGCCTTGCAATTACTCATAAAATATAATCAGGAGCCATTTCATCTTCTTCATGCGCTGACGGTGGAAGGAGCCATGCGGTGGTATGCGAAGGAACTGGGCTATGAGGAGGAAGAAGATTTCTGGGGGCTGGCAGGTCTTCTCCACGATGTGGATTTTGAGAAGTATCCAGAGGAACACTGCACAAAAGCGCCGGAACTTTTGAAAGAAATCGGTGCTGAAGCGGAGTTGATTCATGCCATTTGCAGCCATGGGTACGGAATCTGTTCTGAGGTAGAGCCAGAGCATGAGATGGAGAAAGTTCTTTTTGCAGCAGATGAACTGACCGGTTTAATCGGTGCAGCTGCCAGAATGCGTCCTTCCAAAAGCGTGATGGATATGGAAGTGTCCAGCTTAAAGAAAAAATATAAGGATAAAAGGTTTGCGGCGGGCTGTTCCAGAGATATTATAGAGACCGGTGCAAATAATCTGGGCTGGCCTCTGGAGGATCTTTTTGAAAAAACAATACTTGCCATGCGTTCCTGCGAGGAAGACATAAACCGGGAGGTGGAAGCTTTGAAGGGAAAATAAAACCTGTGACAATCTTTAATTTCACAGATGTCTACAAACGGCAGGATTTCTACAAAAAGATTCCCTATGACTGGGTTGACTGTACGGATTTATCCGGTGTCCATGGATTTTGTGACGGAGCATCCTTAACGGAAATTGAGAGGAGAGCTAAAAAAGCGGGAGGCAGCTTCCGCTTTCTGGACTGCGGAAATTTTCATTATGTCAGCTATGTTCTCCAAAAAAGCTGTAAAGAGCCGTATGACCTGGTTGTATTTGATCATCATGCAGATCTTATGACATCCAGTTTTGGAAGTCTGCTTTCCTGCGGAAACTGGATTCGGCAATTATTAGCGGAAAATGCTTTTTTAAAGCAGGTTATTTTAATCGGTGTGTGTGACGAGCTGGCTTATGCAGTGAAAGAGGAGTTTAAAGACAGGGTGAAGATCTATCCGGAATCCCGGATGTCACAAATGGAGTGGGTTTGGGATTTTGCAGCATTATTGAAGGAACCGGTGTATCTGTCGATTGATAAAGATGTATTTTCTTCCAGTGAACTGACTACGGACTGGGACCAGGGAAGTATGACACTGGCACAGCTTAATCAGGCATTGCAAATGATCTGCAGGAAAGAACCTATACTGGCAGTGGATATCTGCGGGGAATATAACAGCATCAGCGGAGGAAACAGACCGATTGAGGAATTGGATAAACGAAACAGTCTTGCCAATGAAGCAATTTTGGAGATGTTTCTGGAAAAGAGAATTTATGCATAATGATGGAAAATTATACATAATTAGCGAAAACCACTTGACAGCTGGTGACAATTAAGATATTATTTCCGTTAAATATGTAGATATTAACCTGTATCAGAGGAGAAAGACGCCATGAAAAAAGTTGTGAAATTCGGAGGAAGCTCTTTAGCCAGCGCCATGCAGTTTGAGAAAGTGGCAAATATCATCCGTGCTGACAAGAGCAGAAAATATGTAGTTCCATCTGCACCGGGAAAGAGAAACGTCAAGGATGAAAAGGTAACAGATCTGCTGTATCAGTGCTATGATGCGGCGGCAGCAGGTAAAAGCTACAAAAGTATTCTGGAAAAAATCAAAGATCGTTACATGGAAATTATCAGCGGACTTTCCCTGGATATGAGTCTGGACGGGGAATTTCAGACAATAGAAAAGAACTTCTTAGAAAAGGCAGGGCGGGATTATGCAGCTTCAAGAGGTGAATATTTAAACGGTCTGATCATGGCGCAGTATCTGGGATTTCCATTTATTGATGCTGCAGAGGTAATCTTTTTCGACGAAGACGGCAATTTTTTAGCAGATCGGACCGACCAGGTTCTTTCCAAACGTTTAGGTCAGACTGAGACTGCAGTGATCCCCGGATTTTACGGCTCAAAGCAGGATGGTACCATAAAGACTTTTTCAAGAGGCGGCTCCGATGTGACAGGTTCGGTTGTTGCGAGAGCGATTCATGCAGACATGTATGAGAACTGGACGGATGTATCCGGCGTTCTGGTTGCAGACCCGAGACTCATTAAGGACCCGGAAGTAATTGAAACAATTACATACAGAGAATTAAGAGAGCTGGCTTATATGGGTGCCAGCGTACTCCATGAAGATGCAATTTTCCCTGTGAGAAAAGAGGGAATCCCCATCAATATCCGCAATACAAACAAACCGGAAGACAAGGGAACCTTAATCGTGGAAAGCACCTGCAGACAGCCCCGCTATACCATTACCGGAATCGCAGGAAAGAAAGGCTTTTGTTCTATTAATATTGAGAAAGCCATGATGAATGCGGAGGTAGGATTTGGGAGAAAGGTACTGGAGGTATTTGAAAATTACGGAATCAACTTTGAGCATATGCCTTCCGGTATTGATACCATGACGGTTTTCGTTCATCAGTCTGAGTTCGAGGAATATGAGCAGTCTGTTATTGCCGGAATTCACAGAGCGGTAGAGCCGGATTTTGTGGAGATGGAATCCGATCTGGCACTGGTTGCGGTTGTTGGCAGAGGCATGAAGGCGACCAGAGGGACTGCGGGAAGAATTTTCTCTGCTCTCGCCCACTCCAGAGTCAATGTTAAGATGATTGATCAGGGCTCCAGTGAGTTAAATATCATTATCGGTGTGAAAAACAGCGATTTTGAGGAAGCCATCAAAGCAATTTATGATATTTTTATCACCACTGAGGTTTAGCTCTTTTAAGAGAAGGCAGGCTTTATTAGTCTGTCTTTTTTATATGTAAAATCGTAAAAAAAACTATGGGACAGAAAACAAATATGTTACAATAGTAAGGAAAGCAACTATTGGTTCAATTGCAAATCTTATCATGCGGAGGAAAAATATGCAATATCGTGATTTTGGAAAGACAGGACTAAAGGTTTCAGCACTCGGGTTCGGAGCCATGCGGCTTCCTCTTACCGGAGAAAATCAGGTAGATGAGAAGCGTGCGGTAGCGATGATCCGCCATGCCATTGATCAGGGGGTTAACTATGTTGACACCGCTTATCCCTATCATGAGGGAGAAAGCGAGAGGATAGTAGGAGAAGCGCTGCAGGAGGGATACAGGGAAAAAACCTGTCTGGCAACGAAATGTCCGGTATGGAAGCTTGAAAAGGAAGAAGATTTTGAAGAAGTTTTAGACGAGCAGTTAAGCAAGCTAAAGACTGATCATGTGGATTTTTATCTGCTTCACGCTTTAAGCAGAGACCGGTTTGAAGAAAAGATTAAAAAACTGAAACTGGTGGAAAAAATGGAAAAAGCCAGAGCAGATGGAAAAATTAAATATATTGGTTTTTCCTTCCATGATTCATATGACGTATTTCAGGATATTATAGATTATTATGATGGATGGGATTTTTGTCAGATTCAGTATAATTATGTGGATCTGACACATCAGGCTGGCTTAAAGGGACTTCGTTATGCGGCTTCAAAAGGTCTTGCAGTAGTAGTTATGGAGCCACTTTTAGGTGGAAGACTGGCAAATCCCGCACCTCATGTAAAAGAAGCGTTAGGCAATGATAAATCCAGCGTTGAATATGCTCTTGACTTTATATGGGATCAGCCGGAAGTCAGCCTGCTTTTAAGCGGGATGAGCGATGAAAAACAGCTGGAAGAGAATCTTTTGTTTGCAGACAGAAGCTCTATTGGAATGGTATCGGAAGAAGAACGTGGGATGTACCAGAAGGCAAAGGAAATTTTTGATTCCATGGCACTTGTTGGCTGTACCGGCTGCCGCTACTGCGTTCCATGTCCATTTGGTCTTGAGATCCCGGAGATCTTCTCCTATTATAATATGACCGCAGCCCATAAAGAGGGAGAAGCAAAAAAAGGTTATGAAGGTCTGAAGATTAAGGCTGACAGCTGCAAAACCTGCCACAGATGTGAAAAAGAATGTCCGCAGATGATAAAGATCAGCCAGGTCATGCCGGAAGTAGCAAAGGTGTTTGAAAAGATACAGGCTTAACGGAAACCAGTAAGGAGGGACTGTTTATGCTGGAGAAAATTGATTTATCAAAGAAAATTGATAAGGAAACCTACAAAAAGATAAAAAAGGAACAAAGTGAAAAGCTGGGAATGCTGCAGCGGCAGTGTAAGGAAGCCGGGATCCCTGTTATGATCGTATTTGAGGGTATGGGGGCTTCTGGAAAAGGGACCCAGATCAACCACTTAATTCAGGCCCTCGATCCCAGAGGTTTTGATGTCTATGCCAATGATAAATCAACGGAAGAGGAGCGTATGCGTCCCTTCCTCTGGCGTTTCTTTACAAAGCTGCCCGCCAATGGAAGAATCGCTGTTTTCGACAGGAGCTGGTACCGCCAGGTAACCATGGAGCGTTTTGCAGGCAAGATTGCAGAACAGGATCTGCCTGCAGCTTTTCATGATATCCAATCCTTTGAACGGCAGGTCACCGATGACGGTATGGTGATTATCAAACTGTTTCTCTACATTTCAAGGTTAGAGCAGAAGAAGCGTTTTAAAAAGCTGGACAGCTCAAAGGAAACCAGCTGGAGGGTGTCAAAGGAAGACTGGAAGCGCAATACGGAATATGACCGTTTTATAGAAATCTGTGAAGAGATGCTTCAGAACACGGATATGGATTATGCGCCATGGACCATTATTGAGGCGACTGATAAAGACTTTGCCGCAGCCAAGATTATGTCCTGTGTGGCAGAGTGTCTGGAGGATGCGCTGAATAAAAAGCGTTTAAATGGAGGAACAAAGGAAAAGGATGTTCCTGTCCGCTCAGAGAGTTTTCAGGCAGGGGTGCTTTCCGGTGTGGATTTAACAAAGTCCATATCAAAGGAAGAATACAAGAAAGAGATCGACCGTCTGCAGAAGAAACTGGAATTTCTTCACAGCCAGATTTACCGTATGCGAATCCCTGTAGTGCTGGGGTTTGAAGGCTGGGATGCAGCAGGAAAAGGCGGAGCCATCAGACGTCTTACCAGCCATCTCGATCCCAGAGGCTACAAGGTCTATCCAACATCTGCTCCCAATGATACCGAGCGGGTTCATCACTATTTGTGGCGCTTCTGGAATCATGTGCCAAAGGCAGGGCATATCGCCATCTTTGACCGCACCTGGTACGGTAGAGTACTTGTGGAGCGGGTAGAAGGATTTTGTGCAGAGAGCCAGTGGAAGCAGGCTTATCAGGAAATTAATGAAATGGAAAATCATTTGGCAAATGCTGGTGCTGTTGTCCTTAAATTCTGGCTCCATATTGATAAAGATGAACAGGAAAAACGCTTTAAGGAGCGCCAGGAAGATCCGTTAAAGCAGTGGAAAATTACGGAAGAAGACTGGAGAAACAGAGAGAAATGGGATCAGTATGAATCGGCTGTTAATGAGATGCTGGTCCGTACCTCTACGACCTATGCTCCCTGGGTTGTAGTAGAAGGCAACTGCAAATATTATGCAAGAGTCAAAGTTTTAAAAACTGTGGTGGAAGCGTTGGAAGATAAGATAAAAGAAGTGAATAATCGTACCTGACCACTTGTGTTTTCCTCTCATTTCGTGTAAAGTAGGAGGAAGTGAAGTAAGGCAGGAGGAAAGGGCATGAATACGGTTCTAATCGTGGGCGGGGGCGCTGCAGGGATGCTGGCTGGAATAGCAGCAGCCATGAAGGGCAGTACCGTCCACATTTTTGAGAAAAATGAAAAGCTTGGAAAAAAAATATATATTACGGGAAAAGGCCGGTGTAATGTAACCAATGCCTGTGATACCGAGGAGCTGTTTGGTAACGTTGTGACCAATTCCAAATTTCTTTACAGCAGTTTTTACGGATTCACCAATTTCGATATGATGGAGCTTTTAGAAACCCTTGGCTGCCCGTTAAAAACGGAACGGGGAAACCGGGTATTTCCTGCATCGGACAAGGCTTCTGATGTGATAAAAGCATTAACTAACAGGCTGATGGAACTTGGGGTTACGGTGCATTACAAAAATAAAACGGAAAAACTGCTGATGGATCAGGGGACAGTGAAAGGGATTGTTGTAAGTGACAGCTCAGGGAAAAAGTCCTTTTATGGAGATCGTGTTATTATCGCCTGCGGAGGCTGTTCCTATCAGGCAACCGGCTCCACAGGAGACGGCTATGAACTGGCAAAAGGAGCCGGCCACACCATGACTTCCTTATCTCCTGCACTGGTTCCTTTTGTGGTGGAAGAACCTGTGATTAAAGAGCTTCAGGGACTTTCTCTGCGTAACGTAGAAGCTTCAGTTATGAAAGGCAGCAAGGTCATTTACAGAGAATTCGGAGAGATGCTTTTTACCCACTATGGAGTCAGCGGACCGGTTCTCCTAAGCGCCAGCAGCTATGCGGCAAAGGAACTGAGGAAGGGTCCTCTTACACTTTCCATTGACTTAAAGCCGGCCCTGACAGAGGAACAGCTGGATGCCAGAATTTTAAGAGATTTTGAAGCATCCATGAATAAGCAGTTTAAGAATGCCCTGGGTGGCTTATATCCGGCAAAGCTGATCCCTGTTATCATTGATTTTAGTGGAATTTCTCCGGAAAAGAAGGTCAATGAGATCACAAGGGAGGAACGGCAGTCACTGATTCGTGTAACCAAGGCGTTTACCATGACCCTGACTGCATTGAGGGGCTACAATGAGGCGATTATCACCCAGGGAGGTGTTTCCGTAAAAGAAATAAATCCTTCCACACTGGAATCCAAACTGGCTCCAGGTCTGTATTTCGCAGGCGAGGTTCTGGATCTTGACGCAGTCACAGGAGGATTTAACCTTCAGATTGCCTGGTCCACGGGCTGGGCGGCTGGCAGTGCGGCAGGAGAGGAGAGGAACGAAAGATGACAAACGTTTATAATATCGCAATCGACGGACCTGCCGGGGCAGGAAAGAGTACCATAGCCCGGGCTGTTGCTGAGAAGCTTAATTTTGTATACGTGGATACAGGGGCGATGTACCGTGCCATGGCCCTGCATTTTTTAAGAAATGGCATATCTGCTTCTGATGAAGCGGATATTTCCCTTGCTGCCGGTAATGCCAATGTAACACTGTCCTATGAAAACGGAGTACAGCAGGTGATTTTAAACGGAGAGAATGTATCAGGCCTGATCCGTTCAGAAGAGGTGGGAACCATGGCTTCCGCTGTATCCGTGCATTTAATGGTGAGAGAAAAACTGGTGGAGCTTCAGAAAGAGCTTGCGTCGCGGGAGAATGTAATTATGGATGGCAGAGACATCGGAACCTGTGTGCTTCCGGACGCGGATCTTAAGATTTATTTAACTGCCAGCAGCCAGGTCCGGGCAAAAAGAAGATATTCAGAGCTGAAAGAAAAAGGCCAGGAATGCAGCCTGGAAGAAATTGAACAGGACATTATCAGGCGGGATTACCAGGATATGAACCGGGAACATTCCCCATTAAAACAGGCAGAGGATGCGGTACTTCTGGATTCCTCGGATATGACAGCTAAAGAAGTAATAGACCGCATTCTTATGCTGTTTAAAGATAAACTGAAAGAGAGGAGCTGATGTATGGAAGTTATTGTAGCAAAATCCGCCGGATTCTGCTTTGGAGTTAAGCGTGCCGTTGACCAGGTGTACGAGCAGCTGAAACGGAACGATAAGCCGATTTATACTTACGGTCCCATCATTCACAATGAAGAGGTTGTAAAGGATTTAGAGGAAAAAGGCGTAAAAGTAATTGAAAATGAAGAGGAATTGAAAAAGATTCACGATGCTGTTGTGGTGATCCGGTCCCATGGGGCAGGAAAGCGCATTTATGATATCATGGAAGAAAACGGAATTGAAATTATCGATGCAACCTGTCCGTATGTGAGGAAGATTCACAGGATCGCCCAAGAGCAGAATAAAGAGGGCAGGCGCCTGATTATAATCGGGAATGAATCACACCCGGAAGTCGAAGGTATTAAAGGCTGGGGAAATGACAATACTCTAGTGGTGGAAACACCCGAACAAGTGGAAACATTGCCGCTCACCCAGGGAGAGAGGCTGTGTATTGTATCACAGACGACATTTAATTACAAGAAATTTCAAGATTTAGTTGAAAAAATTTCTGAAACGCGGTATGATATACTTGTTTTAAATACGATTTGCAATGCAACACAGGAAAGACAGGTGGAAGCAAAGCGGATAGCTTCAGAAGTGGATGCCATGATTGTTATTGGCGGAAAAAGCAGTTCCAATACCCAGAAGCTGTACGAGATATGCCGAAGGGAATGTAAGAATACTTACTATATCCAGACACTAGGTGATTTAGATCCTGATTGTGTAAATTCTGTGCGCAGCGTAGGTATTACAGCCGGGGCTTCAACCCCGAATCATATTATCGAGGAGGTTCATACTAATGTCAGAGTTAAGTTTTGAACAAATGTTAGAGGAATCATTGAAAACCATACGTACAGGAGAGATCGTCACTGGTAAAGTCATCGACGTAAAAGAAGATGAAATCGTCTTGAATATAGGGTACAAGTCTGACGGCATCATCCCGCGTAGCGAGTACACGGATGATCAGAATTTAAATCTTACAACCGTTGTACAGGTTGGAGAAGAGATGGAAGCGAAAGTCACTAAGGTGAATGACGGTGAAGGTCAGGTTGCTTTATCCTATAAGCGATTAGCAGCAGACAGAGGCAATAAAAGACTGGAAGAAGC